>NZ_JBHYPZ010000047.1:0-82125 GCF_042746485.1 Streptomyces sp. NPDC058751
TGAGTTCTCAAGGAACGGACGCTTCCTTTGTACTCACCCTCTCGGGCTTTCCTCCGGGCGCTTCCCTTCGGTCTTGCGTTTCCGACTCTATCAGATCCTTTCGGGCCTGATTCCCAGTCAGCGGGTTTTGTCTTTGCGGCTGTTGGGCCGTTCCGACGTCTCAAACTTTAGCGGATCTTCCCGGCAGTTCCTAATCGGGCTGCCGAACCCCAATCGAATTGAATTCGGACACGCCGAATTCACCCCGACTGGGAGATCGTGCTGGAGATTTGAGTGCCGCATCAGCGGCGGAGGCGTCGTCTCGGAAGCCTGCTGGCTCCCCGACAACTCGAAGAACTTTACTCAGCTTCCAGGGCACTGTCAACCACCCCCTGTCAAGATCTTTAATCCAGGTCGCTGAGCCGGCCGCCCGCGTCCGGCTGGGCGGCTTCCACCCGTCGCAGCAGGCGGGTCAGGACCTCGCCCAGGACGCTCCGGTCCTCGGGAGAGAGGTCCTGGAGCAGGTCCTCCTCGAAGACCGTGGCGAGACGCATGGCCTCCAGCCACTTCTCCCGGCCTTCGCCCGTCAGCTCGACGATGACGCGGACGCGGTTCGACTCGTCGCGCTCCCGGGTGACCAGCCCCTCCCCGACCATGCGGTCGATGCGGTGGGTCATGGCCGCCGGAGTGAGGCCGAGGCGCTTGGCGAGCTCGCTCGGGCCGAGGCGGTACGGGGCGCCGGCGAGGACCAGGGCCTTCAGGACCTCCCACTCGGCGTTGCTGATGCCGAGTGCGGCGGTCTGGCGGCCGTAGGCGACGTTCATCCGCCGGTTGAGGCGGGACAGCGCCGAGACGATCTTCTCGACCTGGGGGTCGAGGTCCTGGAACTCGCGCTGGTAGGCGGCGATCTGCTCTTCGAGTGTCGGCTCACTGACGCCGGGGGTGTCGCCCATGGCCCGAGTATCGCACGGCGCCACTTGGTGTCGAAGTCCTTCAATGTGTAGAGTTCAACTTCGAACTTTAGATTTGAAGTCTTCAGGCTTGCATCCATGAGTGGGGAACCTTGTCTCGGACAGGGGCCCCGCAGGCGGGCGGGACGGCTTCACGACCAAGGCAGGTGAAAGTGACCAGGGCGATGGGCGCAGCGATGCGCCGGATCCACGTGGGCAACGCGCTCAGCGCGTTCGGGCTCGGCTTTACCGTCCCCTTCCTCTACGTCTACGTGGCGCAGGTGCGGGGACTCGGCTCCATGACGGCGGGAACCGTGCTCGCCGTCTTCGCCGTGGCCGCTCTCGTCGTGCTGCCGTTCGCCGGACGGGCGATCGTCCGGCGCGGTCCGCTGCCGGTTCTGCTCGCCGCCCTGGTCACCGCCGCAGTGGGCGCGCTGAGCCTCGGGCTGGCGAGCAGCGCGACGACCGTCGTACTGGCGGCGGCCGCTCTCGGTGCCGGGCAGGCGGTCATGCAGCCGTCCCTGGCGACGATGATCGTGGACTGCTCCTCGGCGGACACCCGGTCGCGCGCCTTCGCGACGCAGTTCTTCCTGCAGAACCTGGGCCTCGGTGTCGGTGGCCTCATCGGCGGCCACATCGTCGACCCGGACCGGGCGGGCTCGTTCACGCTGCTGTTCGCGATCGAGGCGGCGATGTTCCTGGTGCTGGTCGTGATCATGGCGACCGTGCGGATGCCGCACACGCCGCGGATCGGCGGGGACGCGCCTCGTGCCAAGGGCGGCAGCTGGAAGCAGCTGCTCGGCAACCGGGCCATGGTGCAGCTCTCCGTGCTGGGCTTCGTGCTGTTCTTCGCCTGTTACGGACAGTTCGAGTCGGGGCTCTCCGCGTACGGTGTCGAGGCGGCCGGGATCTCCACGTCCGCGCTCGGTACGGCGATGGCGGCGAACACGGCGATGATCGTGGTCGCGCAGTTCGCGGTGCTGAAGTTCGTCGAGCGCCGCAAGCGGTCCCGGGTGATCGCCTCGGTCGGGCTCATCTGGGCCGTCGCCTGGCTGGCGGCCGGGTACGCGGGTCTCGGGCACGGCAGCCAGACCATGGCCACGGCGGCCTTCGTCTCGACGTACGCGCTCTTCGGACTCGGTGAGGCGATGTTGTCGCCGACGGTCGCCCCGCTGGTGGCCGATCTGGCTCCGTCGGGCATGGCGGGTCAGTACAACTCCGCCTTCGCCCTGGTGAAGCAGCTCGCGCTGGCGATCGGTCCGGCGGTGGGCGGCCCGATGGGGGCCTCGCTGCACGGTCCGTACGTCGTGACGTTCCTGCTCTTCTCGCTCGGCATCACCGTCCTGGCCCTGCGGCTCGGGCGGCGGCTCACCCCCGTACAGGACCAGCCCTCGCTCGTGAGGAGCCGGGTGGTCGCGCAGGGCGGGGCTCCGGCCGAGCCGGTGCCCGCGGGTGCCTGACCGCCGGGCCCACGGGACGGACGCGGACCACGACGGCCGCCATCACGGAGTGACGTGGTGGCGGCCGTTCCGTGTGCGTGGCGCGGGTGTCAGCGGATGCCGGTCAGCAGGTTGGCGGTGAAGGGGAGGGTGGCGGTTCCGTCGGGGGCGGTGCGGCCGGCGAGGCGGGTGTGGACGGACCGTCCGGCGCGCAGGAGCGCGTCCTCGCCCGCCGTGTCCGCGATCGCCTGTCCCCAGGACGTGGACGAGAGCTGTCCGGGGGCGTACGCGTCGAGGGGTGGGAACGGGATGCCGAAGGTGACCTGGCGGACGGTGACGTCGTGGAGGCCCGCGTCGCGCAGGGCGGCGGAGAGCCGTTCGGGGGTGCCGGAGAACGCGCCCTCGTAGTCCGCCGCGAGTTCCTTGCCTCCGTACTCCTCGACCGCCTCGTACTGGGCGACGAAGTACGGGATGAGTTCTCTGGCGGCCCACGCGGTGGCGGCGAAGCGGCCGCCGGGGCGCATGACGCGGGCCACCTCGGCGAGGGCCGCGTCCAGGTCGGGGAAGAACTGGACGCCCTGCTGGCACACGACCGCGTCGAAGGCCGCGTCGTCGTGGGGGAGCCGTTCGGCGGGGGCGACGGTGAACTCGATGTCCGGGTACATGCGGGGCGCGAGCTCCGCCGCCAGGGCGATCATGCCGGCGTTGACGTCCGCCCCCGAGACCCGGCCGGCGGGGCCGACGCGGGCCGCCGCCGCGCGGGCCGCGAAGCCGGTGCCGCAGGCCAGGTCGAGCACCTTGGCGCCGGGGTACAGGTCGACCGCGTCCAGGACCTCTTCCACGAAAGGCGTCATGAACGGCGCCGCGTACCGCTCGTAGCGTTCGGGACCGTTTCCTTTGAGCTGAAAGCCCGGTTCGTCTGCCATGGGGAGCTCTTAGCACCGGGCGGTCCCCTCGGCCAGGGGACGCGCGGGATGTCCGGGGCCCGGGTGGGCCCGTGGGCCACCCGGGAGCACGTGTTCCGGATTCAGCCGCCCGCGCGCGGGAGGGCGAATTCGCACCACACCGCCTTGCCGCCTCCCGGTGTGCGGCGGGCGCCCCAGGCGGAGGCGATCGTCGCCACGATCGCGATGCCGCGGCCCGTCTCGTCGCCGGGTTCCGCGCGGCGGCGGCGCGGAAGGTGATCGTCGCCGTCGGTGACCTCGATGATCAGGCGGCGGTCGGTGCGGCGCAGCCGCAGCCGCATCGGCGGGGTGCCGTGCTGGAGCGAGTTGGCGACGAGTTCGCTGGCGGCCAGGACGCCGAGGTCGTGCAGGTCGCCGGGGAAGCGCCAGCTCGCCAGCACGCCGGAGGCGAAGGCACGCGCGCGCGGGGCCGCTTCCATGCCGCCGAGCAGTTCCAGGGCGGCGTTGCGGAAGAGCTCTCCGTCGGAGCCCGTGCGGGAGGGGTGCTGGAGGACCAGGACGGCGACGTCGTCGTCGTGGTCGGCGGTGACGCCGGCCGCGCGGACCAGGCGGTCGCAGATCACCTGGGGGCTGCCGGTGGCTCCGGCCAGGGCGCGTTCCAGGGAGGCGATGCCCTCGTCGAGGTCCTCGTCTCGGCGCTCGACCAGGCCGTCCGTGTACAGGACGGCGGTGGAGCCGGGGCCCAGCGGCACCGAGCCGGAGGCGTGCAGCCAGCCTCCGGTGCCGAGCGGGGGTCCGGTCGGTTCGTCGGCGCGGTGGACGGTGCCGTTCTCGTCTCGGACCAGGATGGGCAGGTGGCCGGCGGAGGCGTACACCAGCCGGCCCTCGTTCGGGTCGTGGACGGCGTACACGCAGGTGGCGATCTGGTTGGCGTCGATCTCGGTGGCGACGCCGTCGAGGAGCTGCAGGACCTCGTGCGGCGGCAGGTCGAGACGGGCGTACGCGCGCACGGCCGTGCGGAGCTGGCCCATGACGGCGGCGGCGCGGACCCCGCGGCCCATGACGTCGCCGATGACGAGCGCGGTGCGGCCGCCGCCGAGGGTGATGACGTCGTACCAGTCCCCGCCGACCGCGGCCTCCGTGCCGCCGGGCAGGTAGGTGGCGGCGATGCGCAGGTCGTCGGGTTCCTCCAGTTCCTGCGGGAGCAGGGAGCGCTGCAGGGTGACGGCGGTCTCGCGCTGACGGCGTTCGCTGGCGCGCAGCCGCTCGGCGGCCTCGGCGTGGTCGGTGACGTCGGTGGCGAAGACGAGGACGCCGCGGCCGTCGCCCTCCGCGGAGGTGTCGACGGGGGTGCAGGTGAACGTGTAGGAGCGGCCGGTCGAGACCTTGCGGGACTTGACCGTGCGGGGTTTGGCGCTGCGCAGGACCTGGTCGAGGAGCGGCAGGAGGCCCAGTTCGTCCAGTTCCGGCAGGGCCTCGCGGGCGGGTGCGCCTGCGGGGCGGGTGCCGAAGGCCGCCGTGTAGGCGTCGTTGACGTACGAGAGGCGGTGCTCGGGACCGTGCACGAGGGCGACGAGGGCGGGGACGCGGTCGAGGACCGCGCGCACCGGGAGTTCGTCGACGGCGAGCCCGGGAGGGAGGTCGTCGGTCGTCCGCTCGGCGCGGGCCGTCGGCACGGAGCCTTCCCCGCGCCGGTCCGGGGCGGCCGTGTGCGAGGCCGTGTGCTCGGTCCGCGCTGCGGCGCGGCGCTGCGTTCCGGGGAGCCGGGCGCTCCAGCGCGTGAAGTTCACAGTGGGGAAAGCCTCGTGTTAGAAGGGCGAGCGGTTCACCCGCCCAAAGTCGTGGACCTGTCTGGCAGTCTGACCGACCGGGTCTGCTTCCGTCAGACGCCGTCCCTGCCGGTGGAGTTCCGCTGTCCGGTCAGGACGACCCCTTCGGGTCGGTCGGAGGCTTTCCCCCGGCCGCCAGTTCGAACTCCGCACGGGGGTGTTCGAGTGAACCGAGGGACACGATCTCCCGCTTGAAGAGACCTGCCAGGGTCCATTCGGCGAGCACACGGGCCTTGCGGTTGAAGGTCGGCACCCTGCTGAGGTGGTAGACGCGGTGCATGAACCAGGCAGGATAGCCCCTCAGCTTGCGCCCGTAGACGTGTGCGACTCCCTTGTGCAGTCCGAGGGAGGCGACGGAACCGACGTAGGCGTGGGAGTACGTCTCCAGGGGTTCGCCGCGCAGGGTGTGCGCCAGGTTGTCGCCGAGGACCTTGGCCTGGCGCACGGCGTGCTGGGCGTTGGGCGCCGTCTCCCGGCCGGGCTCCGCGGTCACGTCGGGGACGGCGGCGGCGTCCCCGGCCGCCCACGCGTGGGTGACGCCGTCGACGGCGAGCTGGGCGGTGCACCTGAGCCGGCCCCGCTCGTCCAGGGGAAGGCCGGTCGCGGCGAGGAGGGGGTGCGGTTTCACGCCGGCGGTCCACACGACGGTGCGCGTGGGGAAGCGCGTGCCGTCACTGAGGACGGCGACCCGGTCCACGCAGTTGGTGAGGCGGGTCTCCAGACGGACCTCGACGTTGCGCCGGCGGAGCTGGCTGACGGTGTACCTGCCCATCTCCTCGCCGACCTCGGGCAGGATGCGGTCCGAGGCCTCGACGAGGATCCACTTCATGTCCTCGGGCCTGATGTTGGGGTAGTACCGCGCCGTGTAGCGGGCCATGTCCTCCAGCTCGCCGAGCGCCTCGACGCCGGCGTAACCGCCTCCCACGAAGACGAAGGTCAGGGCCGCGTCACGGATCGCGGGGTCGCGGGTGGAGGAGGCGATGTCCATCTGCTCGATGACGTGGTTGCGCAGGCCGATGGCCTCTTCGACCGTCTTGAAGCCGATGGCGTGGTCGGCGAGTCCGGGGATCGGCAGGGCTCGCGAGACCGAGCCGGGGGCGAGCACGAGTTCGTCGTACGTGATCTGCTCGGCGCCCGCGCCCTCCTCCTCGGTGGCGAGCGTGGTGAGCGTGGCGGTGCGCTTGGCGTGGTCGACCGAGCGGACCTCACCGATGACGATCCGGCACCGGCCGAGGACCCGGCGCAGCGGGACGACCACGTGACGCGGCGAGATGGAGCCCGCGGCGGCTTCGGGAAGGAACGGCTGGTAGGTCATGTACGGGTCGGGCGACACGACCGTGATCTCGACCTCGCCCCGCCTCAGTTCGGGCTTGAGCTGCCGCTGGAGGCGCAGGGCGGTGTACATCCCGACGTAGCCGCCGCCGACGATGAGAATGCGCGCACGTTCCTTCACCATCCCATGACGCACCCCGCTCCGGAGTTTGTCCACAGCCCCGGCAATTTGTGTGACCGGTCGCCGACAACGTGCGGAGTTGGCCGATTTGCCGGAGTCTAGGGAAAACCCGCAGGTCGAGGTGGGTGAGGGGGGTATTCGGACGGGGCGCAATCGGGATGTAAAGGGTTCGTACTCCGATCGAGGGGCGCTCCGTGCGGAACCTGCCCCTTCTGAATTGACCCCCTCTCAACTATGTTCGTGTGTCGACGGGGTGTAGGGGGATGCGCTCGGCGGGTCCGTACGGCGGGCTCGCGCACCGGCCTGTTCCGCACACTCCGGTCTGTCGATGGCGGGGAGAGTCTCCGGGGGGAGACGTCATTACCGGGGGAACGCTTATGCACATTCAGGACTCTCATTGGTCTTCCGCGTCAGCGATCGCACCGGGTGGTGCGATCGGCGCGGCGACGAGCGGCAACGGCCGCGGTCCGGTGGACGGGCCGCGCACGACGCCGCTGCGTGTGGACGCACAGCGCAATCTGGAACACGTACTGCGGGCGGCGCGCGAGGTCTTCGGCGAGCTGGGGTACGGCGCGCCGATGGAGGACGTCGCCCGGCGGGCGAGGGTCGGTGTCGGCACGGTGTACCGGCGCTTCCCGAGCAAGGACGTGCTGGTCCGCCGGATAGCCGAGGAGGAGACCTCCCGGCTGACCGACCAGGCCCGTGCCGCGCTCGGCCAGGAGGACGAGCCGTGGTCGGCGCTCTCGCGCTTCCTGCGGACGTCGGTGGCCTCGGGCGCCGGACGGCTGCTGCCGCCGCAGGTGCTGCGGGTCGGCGTGGCCGAGGACGACGAGCAGGATGGGGCGCGGGTGCCTCAGCAGCGGTCCCAGACCGCGCCGGAGCTGAGGCTCGTCGAGCAGCGGCCCGCTCCCGAGGACGAGCAGGTGATCGCCGCGGTGGACGACGCCGGTGCGGCGGCGCTGCTCGAGGTGGTCGGACGGCTGGTCGACCGGGCGCGTGCGGCGGGCGAACTGCGCGCCGACGTCACCGTGGCGGACGTCCTGCTGGTCATCGCGACGGCGGCGCCCTCGCTGCCGGACGCGGCCCAGCAGGCGGCGGCCTCGGCCCGGTTGCTCGACATCCTGCTGGAGGGCCTGCGCTCGCGTCCCGCGTGAGCCCGGCCGGGGGTTCCCGCGGCGCGGACGGGTTCCGGCCGCGCCGGTACCGAAGCGCGCGGACACTCGGGGGCACGAGGACGCCCGAGTGCGCGGGGGTCGGCGCCGGCGGGTGACGCCGGTGCCCGGTCGCTCGTGAGCACTCCGATGCTCCCGGGGGCGAGTGGTCTCACTCGCCCCCGGGAGCATCGTGTTTCCCGGCGGAACTCCGGCGCGGGACGGCCGCTTCCGTGCGGGCGACGGCTGTTGACCATTCCCCGTACGGGTGATGGTCAGTACTCCAGAGCGACAGATCCCCTCGGACGAGTGGTTGGTCCGTACGAGCACGTTCTGTCCGCGGAGGCTGTGGCACGCTGGCCCGGTATTCGGGTCCGAGTGTGCAGGCGGGGGCATTCCGCGATGAGCGTTGACGGGCGGGACGAGTCACCCGGTGACGGTGGCGCCGACGGCGGCACGGAAACCGGCGGCTCACCGTCACGGCAGGTACCGGGCCAGGGCGGCCCGCACCGCGGAACCCCGTACGAGAACCCGCGCGGCGGAGACCGCGACGGTGACGTCCCGGGCGGCGAGGGCGGTGGCCGGGCCCATGGCGGACCGGCCGCCGGAGCGGCCGACCCCGGCGTGCCCTCGCAGCGCGACCGGTGGGACGTGCGCGAGAGCGGCGTCCTGCCGCCCCCGCGGGAGCCGGATCTCCCGGTGGCCCCGCCGCCCGCCGACGCCGGTCTGATCGGGCGGATGCGCGCGGGCGACGACTCGGCGTACGAGGAGTTGTACCGCCGACACGCCGAGGCCGTCCGCCGCTACGCCCGCACCTGCTGCCGTGACGCGCACACCGCCGACGACCTCACGGCCGAGGTGTTCGCCCGCATGCTCCAGGCCGTACGCGGCGGCGGCGGCCCCGAGCACGCCGTGCGCGCGTATCTCCTCACCACCGTCCGCCGGGTCGCCGCGAACTGGACGAAGTCGGCCAGACGGGAACAACTCGTCGAGGACTTCGCGGTGTTCGCCGCGCAGGCCGCCCGCGGGTCCGAGGTCTCCGGCGACGGCACACTCGACCTCGGCGCGGACGTGCGCGCGATGCACGAGGCCGAACGGTCCATGGCCATGAGGGCCTTCCGTTCGCTGCCGGAGCGCTGGCAGGCCGTGCTGTGGCACACCGAGGTCGAGGACGAGTCCCCGAGCGAGGTCGCCACGCTCTTCGGCCTCGACGCGAACGGCACCCGCGTACTGGCCAGCCGCGCCCGCGAGGGGCTCAGGCAGGCCTATCTCCAGGCCCACGTGAGCACCACGCCCACCATGGACGAGGAGTGCGCGCGCCACGCCGACCGGCTCGGCGCCTACGCCCGCGGCGGTCTGCGCACCCGCGCCGAACGGGGCCTGCGCAAGCACCTGGAGGAGTGCGCCAGGTGCCGGCTGGCCGCGGGCCAGATCAAGGAAGTGGCCGGCGGGATCCCGGCGGTCGTTCCGGTCGCGGTCATCGGCTGGTTCGGTGCCGCCGGGTACGCGAAGGCCGTCGCGCTCGTCGCCGGGGGCGCCGGAGCGGGCGCGGCCGGAGCCGCGGGCACGGCGGGCGGCGCCTCCGGAGGGGCGGGCGCCGGAGGCGGTGCCGTGGTCTCCGAGGGACTCGGCGCGCCGGTCAAGGCCGGTATCGCGGCGGGTGTCGTCGCGGCGGCCGCGGCGGCGGTGGCGCTGTCCCTGGTCGGCAACGGCAGCCCCGCCGGGCGGCCCGAGGCGGCACCGCCCGCCTCGCCCGCCGTGGAAGCGCCGGTGCCGTCGCCGCCGACGCCCGGGAAGCCGTCCGCGCCGAAGCCCCCCGCGGTGGTGCACGGGCCGGCCCCCGCCGCCCCGGCCGAACCGGAACCCGCCCCGAGGCCGGCGGCGAAAGCGGCCCCGAGTCCGTCCCCCACCCCGGTCCCGGCTCCCACCCCGCTGCCGAAGCCGCCCCCTCCGGAACCCGTCCCGGAGCCCACTCCGACGACTCCCCCGCCCGCCCCCTCCGTCTACCGGTGGAGCGACCTGGACTACGACGTCATCGGCGACCACACCGGGCCGGAGATGCGGATCGGGGAGAGCAGCTGGGTGTGGCAGCGCCACAGGACGAGGATCGCCGACACCCGGTACGCGTACGGGGTGACCGTCCACGGCCGGTCCTCGGTCACCGTCGACCTCAACCGCGACTGCGGCTCGTACGACGCCCTGGTCGGTGTGGACGATCTGATGCTCGGCCTGGGCGCGGTGCGCTTCGCCGTCTACGCGGACGGATCGCGGCTGTGGCGGTCACCGCTGGTCGCGGGCGGCGACCCGGCGGTGCCCGTCCATGTGGACCTCACCGGCCGCCGGACGGTCCGGCTCGTCGTCGAACCCCACAGCCCGTTCGACTCGACGGCGCTGGGCGACTGGGCGGAGTCGAAGTTCCTGTGCCGGTGAGCACCCGCTCCCCGGGGTGCGTGCGGCGAGCGGTCACCCCGCCGGGTACCCCTCGAGCGCCTCGGCCAGATCACCGAGGGCCTCTTCCTGGGTGTAGCCGGCACCCAGGGCGCGCTCGGACTCGTAACGCTGCGGGCCGAGCGCCGCGAGAGCCGCGGCCCGGGTGCTCCGCACGTCGGCGCTCTCACGGGCGGGACGCGGATCCCCGCCGCGCCAGCTGGTGCCCGCGGCCACCAGCCGCACCGCCACCGCGTGGGCGCCCAGCTCTCCGAAGAGACGCGCGGCGCCCTCGACGACGGCCGACGCCACCCCGTCCGCGCACCGCGCGTCCAGCGCACGGCGCAGCGTGGAACGCAGCTTCCGCAACCCCGCGACCGGACCGGACTCGGCGGCCGTGACCATGGCGTCGACGCCGTTCAGCCCGATCGTGAACTGGGGCGGCGGGGTGCCGCGGCGGCTCTCCTCGCGCGACTTCTCGTACAGCTCGCGCGCGAGGGCGACGTCCCCGTCGTCCAGGACCACCTGGGCGCGCAGCAGATGGACGAACGCCAGGGAATCCGTCACCCCGTACAGATCGGCGGCGGCGCTCGCCTCGTCCAGCTTCTCCAGGGCCGCGGAACGCTCGCCCGCGCGGTAGGCGATCTCGGCCAGCCGCGCCACGAGGAACGGCACCTCCAGGTAGGCCCCCACCTCGTGGGCGAGCCGCAGCGCCTCGTCGTACTCGCCCTTCGCCTCGTCGTACCGGCCGCGCGCCATGCCCGCCTCACCGGCCGCGCTGCACACCTGGGCGCGCATCCAGCGGTCCCCGACCCGTCGGCTGAGCCCGCGCAGTTCCGCCAGGTCCTCGTCCACTCCCGGCATGCCGCCCGGGGCGTCGACGATCATGTGCGTACGGAACATCAGGGCGACGCCGATCTCCCACTCGCCGCCGAACTCGCGGCAGTTGGCGACCGCCGCGTCCATCGCGGGCCCCACGTCGTCCGGATCACCCAGGAAGTGCGCGGCCATCGGCCAGACGATCCCCGGCAGGCGCGCCGCGTCCGGACCGCCCCGCTCGAAGGCGCCCCGCACCCGCTCCACGTACTCCCGCGACCGCTTGTCGCCCCACTCGTCCATGGGGACGACGTCCACCTTCATGAACAGGTGGAACATGTGCACCCTCATCCGCATGGCGTACAGCGGGTGCCGCTCGTACCGCTCGGGACGGTCGAGGAGGGCGCCCACCGGATCGACGCCCTCGAAGCCGGGGAGGGGGCCGTCACCGGCGGCGGACCCGGCACGGACGGCCTCCGCCGGGCGGTCGCCGGCCGGCGCGGAGAGCCACGCGCCCAGCCTCAGGACGAGTCCCGTCCATTCGATGGCTTCGTGGCGGAAGTTGCGCAGCCACCAGAACCAGCCCATGTCGAGGACGAGAGCACCGGCTTCCTCCTCGTCGTGGGCGGCGAGCGCGCGCCGGAGGGCCGCCCGGATGTTGTCGTGCTCGTTCTCCAGGCGCCGGATCCAGGGGAGTTGGCCGGCCGAGCGCAGCCGGGGCTCGGCCTCCTCGGTCAGGGCTCGCACCCAGGCGCGGTGGCGCCGCTCGGCGGCGGCGCGCAGCCCGGGGACCTCGGCGGCGCGCTCGGTGGCGTACTCGTGGATGGTCTCCAGCATGCGGTAGCGCATCCCGCCGCCCGGGTCTCCGCCGTCGGCGCCCTCGCGGCCGTCGTCCCAGGCGTCCCGAAGGCCGTCGCGTCCGTACGGGCCGCTGTCGCCGCCCGTGCCGTGCGGGGTGGCGACGAGGAGGGACTTGTCGACGAGCGCGCCGATGAGGTCGGCGGCGGGGCCGGTGCACACGGCCTCCGCGGCGGCCAGGTCCCAGCCGCCCGCGAACACGGACGCCTCGCGCAGCACGGTCCGTTCCTGTTCGTCGAGCAGGTCCCAGGACCAGTCGACGACGGCGCGCAGGGTCTGCTGGCGGGGCAGCACGGTGCGGCTGCCCGAGGTCAGCAGCCGGAAGCGGTCGTCGAGCCGGTCGGCTATCTGGCGCGGGGTGAGCATCCGCAGCCGGGCCGCGGCCAGCTCGATGGCCAGGGGCAGGCCGTCGAGCCGTCGGCAGATCTCGTCCACGGCGGCGGAGTCGTGGGGCGCGGTGGCGGCGTCGGGGCGCACCACGAAGGCCCGCTCCATGAAGAGGCGGCGCGCGGAATCGGGCGGGAGCGGCTCGACCGGGCGCACCAACTCGCCCGGTACGCCCAGGGGTTCGCGGCTGGTGGCGAGGATCGTGAGCCCCGGGCAGCGGGTCAGCAGGGTCTCGGCGAGTTCGGCCGCCGCGTCGATCACGTGCTCGCAGTTGTCGAGGATCAGGAGTTGGCTGCGCGGGGCGCAGTACTCGACGAGCAGGGTGACCGGGTCGTCCTGCACGCCCGTCATCTCGTTGGTGATCAGCGCGGTCTCGCGCAGGCCGAGGGCGCTGACCACCGCGCCCGGGACCGCCTCGGGCCGGTCGAGCGGGGCGAGTTCGGCCAGCCACGCCTGCGCGAGCCCGGCGGCGGCTTCCTCGGCGAGGCGGGTCTTCCCCGAACCGCCCGGTCCGGTCAGCGTGACCAGTCGTGCCCTCCGCACATCCGAACGGATGGCCGCGACCTCGCGTTCCCGCCCGACGAACGAGTTCAGCCGGGGGCGGATGTTCCCGGTCCGCCGGGCACGGGAGGGGTCCCCCGGACGGGGGGCGGCGGCCGGTGCGGCGCCGTCGCGTGCGGACGCGGGTTCCCCCGGCCCGCGCGTGTCCCGGGGATCCAGCAGCGCGGCGTGCAGGTCCCGGAGTTCCGGCCCGGGGTCCGCGCCGAGGCCGTCCGTCAGCGCCCGGCGCACGTCCTCGTACGCGGCCAGCGCGTCGGCGCCCCGGCCGGTCTCGCGCAGGGCGCGGATGAGCAGGGCGTGCAGGGCCTCGTCGTACGGGTGGGCCGTCGTCAGTTCCCTCAGCTCCGGTACGACGTCGGCGGCGCGGCCGAGCCGCAGGTCCGCCTCGACGCGGCTGCGGGTCGCCTCCAGGCGCAGGGCGTCCGGGCGGGTCGCGGCGGTCCGGTCGGGGAGGTCCGCGAGGGCGGGGCCGCGCCACAGGGCGAGGGCTTCGGTCAGACGGGCGGCGGCGGTACGGGCGTCGCCCGTGTCCAGCGCGGTCCTGCCCTCCGTGACGAGCCGCTCGAAGACGAACAGGTCCACGTCGTCGCGGGTGGCGTCGAGCCGGTAGCCGCCGGCCTCGGACGTGACCGCGTCCTTGCCGATGGCCCGGCGGAGGCGGCCTATCAGTGCCTGCAGCGCGCCGGGGGCGTCCTGGGGTGGGTCGTCCGCCCACACCTCGTCGATGAGGGTGTCCGGGGAGACGGTTCGGGCGGGGTGCTGGGCCAGGGCCGTGAGCAGCATGCGTACCCGGGGGCCGCCCAACGTGACCTGGGCCCCCCGGTCGTCCTCCGCCTGGGCAACCCCCAGAATCCTGTACCGCACGCCCCTATTCTCACCGCCCGCCCACCCGGGGGCACCGGGTTACCCCGGCCGAGCCGGCCGCAGCCCCCGTCCCCGCACCCCACCACAACCGTCTTTCGCCCCCTCCGCCTCTACCCTTCCCGTGCCCGGGGGCTCCGCCCCCGGACCCCCGCTCCTCAAACGCCGGAGGGGCTGAAACTTTCGCCGGCCGGGGCTGGAACAGCACCCGCAGCCGGGATCCGGCGCGAGGAACCGGAACGGCCGCCACGATTCACCCGCAGTCGGCCGCGCGCGGGAGGGGCCGTGCCGGTACATCGATGCCCGTCGCCACCGACGCCCACGCCTCGTCCAACGGCGACGGGCTGATGCACCGGCACGGCCCCGACCCACCCACCGGACCGGACCCGGAGAACGCCAGCGCGAGCGCCCGGGCTCAGGCCCGCCGCGCCCCCGCGCCCAGCGCCCTCCCCTGCGGCACGATCCCCGCGGGAACGGCCCGCTGCCGCGCCGGTGTCCCCGTCCAGCACGTCCCGCGCCGCGCCAGCAACCGCCGCAGCCACAGTTCGAGCGAGACGAGATCGGCCAGCCCGTCGATCGGCAGCGGCGCCCCCTCTGCGGCCGAGCGCAGCGCCTTGCGGACGACCCGTGCCTCGACGAGCCCCGCCTGCGCGAGCAGCGGGGTGTCGAACAGGGAGACCAGGGAGTCCGCCGCCACCCGCACCCCCGTCCGGGCCGCGGCGGTGGAGGACGCGTGCGACGGAGCCCCCCACCCGGAGGGCAGATCGGCCACCCCGGCCCCCTCCAGCACCGTGCGCAGGATCGCCGCCCGCGCCCCGGGCTGCACCCGCAGCGCCTCCGGCAGTTCACGGCAGGCCCGGACGACCTGGTTGTCGAGGAACGGCGTGTGCAGCCGTTGGAAGCGGATCTCGGCGGCCTGCTCCAGGACGCGGACGTCGGCCGCGTGGCGGGCCAGCGCGGCCCGGGCGCGGAAGTCCCCCGGCCGCTGTCCGGGCCCGACGTTCACCCGTCCGACGCTCCCTTGGAGACGAACCGATACTTCAGCCAGCGCCTCCCCGGTCAGCCAGCGCGCCGCCGGCCCGGGTCTCGCCCAGCTGAGCGCGGCGAGCGACGCGCCCACCGCGCCTCCGGGGTCCTCGAACCGCCGGTGCAGCAACTGTTCGGCGAGGACGTCGACCCCGGTGCGGTACGGCGTCCGGGCGAGTTTGCGCGCGGCGCCGTACACGCGCGCGGGGACCATCACCGAGCCGTCGGCCTTCGTCAACGCGGCTACGGGACGCACCAGATGGCGTCGTTTGCGGTCCATGAGCAGATCGGCGAGCCGGGCGGGATGGGCGTCCAGCACCTGCCGCGCGCCGTAGCCGGTGAAGTGGTCCGCGCTGCCGGAGGCGAGGCGCGCGCGGTGGCGTGCCGCGGTCACGAGGGAGGGCCCCGGCTCGTCGGTGAGGGGTCCCTCCAGGTCGGCGTACGGGAGCGTCTCCTCGCCCCCGGCGACGACCACGTGGTGCAGCCGGGGGTTCGCGGCGAGCGTCCCGGCCCGTTCCACCTCGGCCTCGCGCCCCCGCACGGCGAGGTCGTTGAAGGTGACCGCGAGGAGCCGTTCCCCCGCACCGGTGCCGTGTCCGAGGACGGTGCCGGGCGCCCCGGGGAGGCCGGCGGCGAGCAGCGCGAGGGTTCCCGAGGCGGGCCCTCCGGAGAGGTCGGCGCCGATGCCCGGTACCGGTGTCCCGCGCGCCGCGCGCCGCTCGGCGGGTCCCATGCCGGGCACGGGCCCGGGGTCCACGTCGGTGCCGGGCACGTGGCGGGGGGCGGAGAGGCGGGCGCGGACGGCCTCGACGAGGGCGTCCCGCACGGCGTCCACGGCGACCGCGGGATCGGTGGACGGCGCGGCGACGGCGAGGGAGGCGACGGGTTCGTACCCGGCGATCTCGCGCGCTCCGGCCCGCAGGATGAGCGTGTGCCCCGGCGGAATGCGGCGCACGCCCTCGTACGGGGTGGAGTCGTGCACCGCGGCCGGTACGTCGGGGGCGGCGAGCATCGCGGCCAGGTGCCCGAAGTCGAGGTTGGCCTCGACGAGGTCGGCGAGCGGGAGCGCGGCGGTGGCGTAGGCGGTGCCGCCGGCCCAGGGGGTGTGGAACACGGGCCGGGCGCCGGCGAGGTCGCCGCAGACGGTCACGCGGCGGCCGACCCGGACGACCACGGTGTAGCTGCCGGACCAGTTGGTGAGGTGGCGCAGTGCTCCGCCGCGCGCGGCGAACAGTCCGACCCGCAGTTCGTCGTCGGAGGCCCCGCAGGTGCCGAGGACGGCGATGCGGTTCTCGGCGTCGGCCTTCACCACGCGCACCTCGTCGGGGCGCCAGTCACCGACGGCCCACAGCGGATCCGGGTCGCCCCACAGGAGTTGGGAGCCGACGGGGTGGACGGTCTCGCCGTCGTCGCCCGTGGCGCCCGCCGAGCCGATCGCGGACGCTCTGGCGACGGTGCTGCTCCACCCCACCAACCATCGCATCGCCGCCTCCACAGGCTGTGGACAACCAGTGCACCGTACGAACTCGGCACCATGCTGCCACGAAGGAGGCGTGCGGGAGGGTCCCTGCGGCGGCTTGCGCTCCCCGGAGTGCGCCCCCATGCGGACGTCCGCGCCGCCACGCTGGGGCGCGCTACCGGCAAATACCCTTCATACAGCACCTGTTGGGGAAACGACGGCCGCCGCCCCGCACCGGAGGAAAATCTGTTCCGGACAGCCACCGGACAGTTACCGGGCCACCACCGGACGGCCCCGGCCCACCGGACGGCCCCGGCCCACGGGGCACCCTCCGCCCACCGGTCGACCCGGCGCGCACCCGCCCCCACCGGGCCGCACGGCCCCGAACAGCCCCGCACCCTCGCGAGGCACCCCTCCCGCACCACCCGCCCCCCGGCAGGTCGACGCGAATGCGCCCCCGGTACGCTCCCCCAGGACGCCCTTCGCGCCCTCAACTCACGTGGTGGGAGCCCTGATTGACCTCAGGAGGCGCCGTCGTTTTTCGGCCAATTCGGCGAAGGGCGGACGGGCACGGACACGCTCCGTACAGGCCCTGCGCACCGCTTCGGCAACGCACAGTCCGGGAGGCGGAGTTCGCCCCCCGGACCGGTCCGCCGCCCGCGGGGATGTAGGCGGCGGTGTCCCCCAGCCCACTGGATCCAGTACAGCGGGCCGACCCACGCACGTTCCATGGAAGCGCTCCCCGCCCTGGCCGGAGAAGAGCGCACGGGCGGGCGCACGGCCACACAACAGGAGCACGCCGCGACAGTCCGTACAGTCGTACGGACCACAATCCCGCCAACCGGACGTACGCCCCTTAACGCTGGGGATCGGGCGAACTACGCTGGGTTTACGAATGCCGCGTGGTTATGCCAGCGCGGCAGCCGTCTGTGTCGAGGGGTGGCGCATGTCCAGGGAGCAACGCGGGCCGAACGAAAAGCTCGGCGCCGTTCTCGCCCTCGCGGGAATCAGCAACGCAGGACTCGCGCGTCGCGTCAACGACCTTGGCGCCCAACGCGGGTTGACTCTTCGCTACGACAAGACGTCGGTGGCGCGCTGGGTGTCGAAGGGCATGGTGCCGCAGGGCGCCGCGCCGCACCTCATCGCGGCCGCGATCGGCCAGAAGCTCGGCCGCCCCGTGCCGCTCCACGAGATCGGCCTGGCGGACGCGGACCCCGCGCCGGAAGTGGGCCTCGCCTTCCCCCGTGACGTCGGACAGGCGGTCCGGTCCGCGACGGACCTGTACCGCCTCGACCTCGCCGGGCGCAGAACGGGCGGCGGCATCTGGCAGTCCCTGGCCGGCTCCTTCGCCGTGAGCGCCTACGCGACCCCCGCCTCACGCTGGCTGATAACCCCGGCCGACAGTTCGGTGGCGCGCGAGGTGAGTCCGGGCGAGGGCTCCGGAGCGCCGCTGAAGGTCGGCCACAGCGATGTGCTGAAACTCCGCGAGGCAGCCGAGGACGCCAGGCGCTGGGACTCCAAGTACGGGGGCGGTGACTGGCGTTCGTCCATGGTGCCCGAGTGTCTGCGGGTCGAGGCGGCGCCCCTGCTGCTCGGCTCCTACTCCGACGAGGTCGGCAGGGCGCTGTTCGGCGCGTCGGCGGAGCTGACCCGGCTCGCGGGCTGGATGGCCTTCGACACGGGCCAGCAGGAGGCCGCGCAGCGGTACTACATCCAGGCGCTGCGGCTGGCCCGCGCGGCCGCCGACGTGCCCTTGGGGGGCTACGTCCTGGCCTCCATGTCCCTCCAGGCGACCTACCGGGGCTTCGGCGACGAGGGCGTCGACCTCGCCCAGGCCGCCCTGGAACGCAACCGCGGTCTCGCGACGGCCCGCACCATGAGCTTCTTCCGGCTCGTCGAGGCACGGGCCCACGCGCGCGCGGGCGACGCGCAGGCGGCCGGGGCGGCGCTGAAGGCGGCCGAAGGCTGGCTGGAGCGCGCCCGGGACGGCGACAACGACCCGTCCTGGCTCGGCTTCTACGGGTACGACCGCTTCGCGGCCGACGCCGCCGAGTGCTACCGCGACCTGAAGGCACCGCGCCAGGTGCGCCGCTTCACCGAGCAGGCGCTGTCGAAGCCGACGGAGGAGTTCGTGCGTTCGCACGGGCTGCGCCTGGTGGTGTCCGCGGTCGCCGAGCTGGAGTCCGGCAACCTGGACGCGGCGTGCGAGCAGGGCGTGCGGGCGGTGGAGGTCGCGGGGCGCATCTCCTCCGCGCGTACCACCGAGTACGTGAAGGACCTGCTGCACAGGCTGGAGCCCTACGGAGACGAACCCCGCGTGGCGGAGCTGCGGGAGCGGGCCCGTCCGCTGCTGATGGCTCCGGCGTAGGGCGACGCGCCCGGCGGCCCGGGCACGGACAGGGCACCACGGTCCCCGCGGCGCGAAGGAGACGCGGGGCACGGCCCTTGGGTTTGAGGGCGTTGTCAGTGGCACAGTGCACTATCGAGGCCGGGAGGTGGTGCGGATGCGGAGCGCCTACGACTGCGACGTGCTGGTGATCGGCGGGGGGATCGTCGGTCTGTCGACGGCGTACGCCATCACCCGGGCGGCACCGGGCACCCGGGTGACGGTGCTGGAGAAGGAACCGGGACCCGCCCGGCACCAGACCGGGCGCAACAGCGGGGTGATCCACAGCGGGATCTACTACCGCCCCGGCTCCCTGAAGGCGCGGTACGCGGTCCGGGGCGCCGCCGAGATGGTCAAGTTCTGCGCGGAGTACGACATCGCGCACGCCGTGACCGGCAAGCTGATCGTCGCGACGGAGAAGTCGGAGCTCCCCCGGCTGCACGGTCTGGTGCAGCGCGGCCGGGAGAACGGCATCCCGGTCAAGGAACTGGGCCCGGCCCAGCTCACGGAGTACGAGCCGGAGGTCCGCGGCCTCGCCGCCATCCACGTCGGCACCACGGGCATCTGCGACTACGGGGCGGTGGCCCGCCGGCTCGCGGAGGCGTCCGGGGCGGAGATCCGGTACGGGGCGCGGGTCGTGCGCGCCGACCGCCGCCCCCACCTCGGTGTCGCCGTGCGCACGGCGGACGGGGCGGTCGTCCGGGGCCGGGTGCTCGTGAACTGCTCGGGGCTGCACTGCGACGAGACGGCCCGGCTCACCGGCGACGACCCGGGGATGCGGATCGTCCCCTTCCGTGGCGAGTACTACACGCTGGCGCGGCCGGAGCTGGTGCGGGGCCTGGTGTACCCGGTTCCGGACCCCGCGTTCCCCTTCCTCGGCGTCCATCTCACCCGGGGCATCGACGGCGGGGTCCACATCGGCCCCAACGCGGTGCCCGCGCTCGCCCGCGAGGGATACGGCTGGGGAGTCGTCCGGCCCCGCGAACTGGGCGGGACCCTGTCCTGGCCGGGTTCGTGGCGGATAGCGCGGCGGCACTGGCGCTACGGGGCCGGGGAGCTGCGCCGGTCGGTGTCGAAGGCGGCGTTCACGGAGGCCGTGCGGCGGCTGCTGCCCGCGGTGACGGCGGACGACCTGGTCCCCGCCGCCGCCGGGGTCCGCGCCCAGGCGGTCCTGCGGGACGGCACCCTGGTCGACGACTTCCTGATCAAGGAGGGCCCGAGGACCGTGCACGTGCTGAACGCGCCGTCCCCGGCGGCCACCGCCTCCCTGCCGATCGGCCGCGAGGTCGCCCGCCGGGCCCTGGCGTCCCTGGCGGCGGCCTGAGCGACCGCCCTCCGCCCGCCCGGGCCCGGGCGGGCCGTCCGCCGGGCGGTGCCGCCCGGCGGCGGGACGGGCCGGCCTCGTGGCACCGCGCCCGTAAAATCGACCCCACTGTGTCTGATTTCCTCGACTCCACCGAAGAGACCCGGCCCGCCTCCGCCGAGGACGGCTCGCCGCGTCACCACCGTGCCCAGGGCGAGCCCCGCTTCCCCGACGGTCCGCAGGCGGATCCCGCCGGCTCGCACTTCGAGCGGCGGATCCGGAGTTTCCAGCCGCGCCGGAGCCGGGTGACGACCGGACAGGCCGACGCGCTGCAGCGGCTGTGGCCCAAGTGGGGTCTGGACATCGACGGACGGCGCACGCTCGACCTCGCGGAGCTGTTCGGGGCGGACGTCCCCGTCGTGCTGGAGATCGGCTTCGGCATGGGCGAGGCCACCGCGCAGATGGCGGCCGAGGACCAGGGGACCGGCATCCTCGCCGTGGACGTGCACACACCGGGGCAGGGCAACCTGCTCAACCTCGCCGAGCGCAACGGCCTGACCAACGTCCGCGTCGCCAACGGCGACGCGATCATCCTGCTCCGCGAGATGATCCCGTCCGCCTCGCTGAGCGGCCTGCGCGTCTTCTTCCCCGACCCCTGGCCCAAGAAGCGGCACCACAAGCGCCGGCTGATCCAGCCGGAGTTCCTGGATCTCGCCGCGACCCGCCTCGCGCCGGGCGCGCTCGTGCACTGCGCGACCGACTGGGAGCCGTACGCCGAACAGATGCTCGACGTACTGAGCGCGCACCCCGCCTTCGAGAACACCGCACCGGACGGCGGTTTCGCGCCGCGTCCCGAGTTCCGGCCGCTGACCCGTTTCGAGGGCCAGGGACTGGACAAGGGTCATGTGGTGAACGACCTCCTCTTCCGGCGCGTACAGCAACGAGACCAGCACACGCCGGGCGACTGACCCGCACCCGTCCGCCCGCGTCCGCCGGGACATCCCGGGGACCGTGGTCGCCGTCGCGGGCCGCGCCCTCCCTCGTTAGGGTCGATGCCGTGGCCATCCATCCGCCGTACCCGAACCGGACCGGCACCCCCGCGGGGCCCGCGCCGAGACATCCGCACTGGTGGCAGCGCAGTTGGGTGCGGTACGGAGCCCTGATCGCCCTGCTCTCGGTGTCGGGTCTGGTGATCCTCGCCCTGGTCCGCGAACAGACGGGGACCGAGGGCTTCCTGGTCGGCCTCGTACTGGCCGTGTTCCCCGTGCCGCTGCTCGTGGCCGCCTTCCGGTGGCTGGACCGGGTCGAGCCGGGCCCCTGGCGCAACCTGCTCTTCTCCTTCGCCTGGGGCGCCTGCGCGGCCGCGCTCATAGCGATCGTCGCCAACAGTTTCGCGACCCGCTGGATAGCGACGACGACCGCGGATCCGTCCGGCGCGGACACGCTCGGCGCGACCGTCATAGCGCCCGTCGTCGAGGAGTCGGCGAAGGCGGCGGCCGTCCTGCTCGTCTTCCTCTTCCGCAGACGGGACTTCACCGGCATCGTCGACGGTGTCGTCATCGCCGGGGTCACCGCCACCGGCTTCGCCTTCACCGAGAACATCCTCTACCTCGGCAACGCCTTCGGCACCGACCGGCTCAGCGGGGAGAGCGGGCTCGCCTCCGTCACCGCGGCGACCTTCTTCGTCCGTGTGGTGATGTCGCCCTTCGCGCATCCGCTGTTCACCGTGCTGACCGGCATCGGTTTCGGCGTCGCGGCGCTGTCCGCCGAACGCCGGCGTGTGCGCCGGGTGCTGCTCCCCCTCACCGGACTGCTGCTCGCGATGGGCATGCACGCGCTCTGGAACGGCTCGCCGCGCTTCGGCCGGTTCGGGTTCTTCGGGGTGTACGCGGCGTTCATGGTGCCCGCGTTCGGGCTGCTGACCTGGCTCGTCGTCTGGACCAGACAGCGCGAGCTGCGGACGGTCCGCGCCGAGCTGCCCGTGTACACGGCCGCCGGCTGGCTGGGCGCGGCCGAGCCGTGGGCCCTCGGCTCGATGCGGGCGCGGCGGCTCGCGCGGGAGTACGCCGGCCACCACCTCGGCAAGGGCGCGGCGCGCTCGGTGGCGGAGTACGAGGCGTACGCCACCTCGCTGGCGTTCCTGCGTCACCGGGGGCGCCGGGGCCGTGCGGGCACCGACTTCGTGGTGCGGGAGCGCGAGTTGCTGGAGGAGCTGTGGCGCCGCCGGGAGATCGCCCGTCCGGCCCTCGCCCACGCGGCCCGCGCCACGGCACCGCTGCCCACGCCGCCGCCCTGGCCGGCTCCCGGGTACGGGTACGTCGTCCCGCCGGCGCGACCGTACGGCCGGCCGGCGCAGGCCTCCGCGCCGGCCCCCCGTCCCGCGTACGACCCTTACCGCGCCTGAAAGCCGTCCCGTGGTTCCCGACGGGCGGCGACGGTGCCGCGCGCCGGCGGCCCGGGTGTCACGCCGACGCCCGCGACAGGAGTGTCAGTTCGTCGTCCGTCAGCACCAGGTCGGCGACCCCCAGCAGGGCCGGAAGTTGCTCCACCGTGCGGGCGGAGGCGATCGGCGCGGCGACGGTCGGCCGTGCGGCCAGCCAGGCGAGGGCGACCGTCGGGACGGCGACGCCGTGGGCGCCCGCGACCTCGTCGAGGGCGGCGAGGACCCGCGGCCCGCGTTCGGTGGCGAGGTGCCTGGCCGCGCCGCCCGCCCGGGGCGAGTCGACCGTCGTGCCGGGGCGGTACTTGCCGGTGAGGAAACCGGCGGCGAGCGCGTAGTAGGGGACGGCCGCCAGACCGGCCCGGGAGGCGACCTCCAGCAGGGAGCCCTCGTAGGTGTCGCGCGAGACCAGGTTGTAGTGCGGCTGGAGCGCGACGTACCGCGCGAGGCCCTCGCGGTCGGAGAACTCCAGGGACTCCCGCAGCCGCTCCGGGGAGATGTTGGAGGCGGCGATGTACCGCACCTTGCCGGCCTTCACCAGCTCGTCGAGGGCGCCGATGATCTCTTCGACCGGCACCTCCGGCTTGTCGAAGTGCGTGTAGTAGAGGTCGATGTGATCGGTGCCCAGACGGCGCAGCGAGGCGTCGGCCGCGGCCTTGATGTTGGCTCCGGACAGCCCCGGGTACGCGGGGTGCTGGCTGACCTTGGTGGCGACCACGATGTCCTCGCGGTTGCCGCGGCTCTTCAGCCATCTGCCGATGACGGTCTCGGACTCGCCGCCCTCGTTGCCCTCGACCCAGGCCGAGTAGGAGTCGGCCGTGTCGAGGAAGTTGCCGCCCGCGGCCGCGTAGGCGTCGAGCACGGCGAAGGACCGGGTCTCGTCGGCGGTCCAGCCGAAGACGTTGCCCCCGAGGGAGAGCGGGAAGACCTCGAGGTCGGACGGACCGAGCTTGCGAAGAGAAGTCATGTCCGGCGTCAACGCCCTTGCCGGACAGGCATATTCCGTCGGCTCCGGGGCCCGCGCGCGCCGTCGTCCGCGCCCGGACGACCAACAGCCCTGACGCCGGGGGGGGTTGACGTCAGGGCTGCCGGAGATCGGAGGTCAGGGGTTGATGCCCTTGCTCTGGAGCCACGCCGTCGGGTCGATGCCGGTGGCGGCGCCGCCCGGGTGCACCTCGAAGTGCAGGTGCGCCCCGGTGACGTTGCCGGTCGCGCCCACCCGCCCGATGACATCGCCCGTGGCGACCTTCTGGCCCACGGTGACGCTGATGGACGACTGGTGGGCGTACCAGAGCTCCGTACCGTCGTCGAGGGTGAGGACCGTGCGGTAGCCGTACGCTCCCGCCCAGCCCGCCTCGGTGACGGTGCCGCTGTGGACCGCCTTGAGGAGCGTGCCGGTGGGCGCCGCGAAGTCGAGCCCGGTGTGGTAGCCGGAGGACCACAGGGCGCCGGCCTCGCCGAAGGTCGAGGTCAGGGTGTACGAGGACGTCGGCAGCGCGTAGCTCTTGGCGAGCTCGGCGAGGCGCTCGGCCTCGGCCTTCTCCTTGGCCGCCTCCTCCGCCTTCTCCTTGACCGCGGCGGCCTTGGCCTCCGCCTCGTCCTGCTGCTTGGCTGCGAGCTGGACGGCCTTCTGCGCGGCGGCGGTCTGGGCGGCCTTCTGGGTGGCGGTGTCGGCCCGGTTCTGCTGGGACTGGGCCTGCTGCATGATGCGGTCGCGCAGCGCCTCACCGGCGTCGGTGGCGCCATGGGCCTCGTCGACGCTGGTCAGACCGGCGGTGGTGAGCGGAGTCGTGGAGCCCTGGGGAGTGCTGGATCCGCCGTCCGTCACCAGGGCCTTGGCGGACTCGGTGACCGACGACAGGTCGGGCATCGAGATGGAGACGGGCGCCTGGTCCGGAGAGGCGCTGGCGATGCCACCGCCTCCGACTGCGGCTATGACGCCGACGCCGAGAACCGTGGAGCTGCGGGCGAGTCCTCCGCCGCCGCTGCGCTGCTTGCCCGTGCGGTGCCGGCCGCGGACGGGAGCGACGGAATCCGCGGTGGGATTCCACTCCTCCCAGGGACCCTCGTCCTTGCCGTAGCCGAAGGTGTGCGTTTCGTTCGGCGCGAACGGGGTTGGCTGAGCGGGCCGGTTGGACGCCACGTGGGCGCACTCCTTTCCTTCCTTGCCGCCTACCGGGTTAGCTGACGGGTTCGGAGCAGGAAGGTCTCCTACGGGCGTACTGCCACCGTGTCTCCACGGCGGATTACGCTCGATTCACCCCACGAGATGGGTCCCCGGTTCCCTTGCGGGATTCGGCGCGTGCGCACGGAGCCGTCTCTTGTGACGGTTGTGACGACCGCGCTGCGTTATCGAACGTTAATAGACCCAGGCACCGAATTCCAAGCTGTTCCGGCTGATCATTAACGGCTCTTGGCCTGGACTTTGGGGTCATGGGTGACGAAAAACGGGCGAGTTGACCGGATGTCGCTTGCATCGATTTTCCTGACGGCCGGTCAGTTGTCATGCAAAGGCAAACGGTCGGTCACCGTTGGTGACCGGGCCAGGGGTGCGGCCGTGAAGAGGGGGCCGCGTTGAACTGCGACGGGGTGAAAACACCAAGGGCCGGAACTCGTGAATCCGAGTTCCGGCCCTTGGCCTTCAGTAGCGGGGACAGGATTTGAACCTGCGACCTCTGGGTTATGAGCCCAGCGAGCTACCGAGCTGCTCCACCCCGCGTCGTTGAGACCAGTGTACGCCATCCGCGGGACCCGAAGCACATCCGTTTAAACACGCCCCTCCGGCGACGCGGACGCCCGGTCCGCGAGGTGCCCGTTGGGGGCCTCCGCGCGGGCCGCGTACTCGGGGAGGACGACGACCTCGGCGCCCGCGGCCGCGAGGAGCCCGCTCCCGTCGGCGTCCGTGACGAAGGTGTCGGGCTCGCGCCAGGCGGTGACGATCCGCCGCACACCGGCGTCGAGGATGAGGCGGGCGCACGGGACGGGCCGTGAGGCGCGGTGGGCGCACGGCTCCAGGCTGCTGTAGACGGTGGCGGCGGCCAGCCGGGGATCGGCCGGGTCGATCTTGGCGAGGGCGGCCTCCTCGGCGTGCACGACGGGGTCGCCGCCCTCGCGGGAGTGGCCCCGGGCCAGCTCGGTCCCGTCGGCCGCGACCACCACGGCGCCCACGCTGAACGCGGTCCCCGAGGGCGGGCACAGCTCCGCCAGCTCGCAGGCGAGCTCCAGCCAGCGCCGGTCCGCGGCGGAGGCGAGCGGGCCGGTGCCGGGCGCGGTGGGGACGTACCGGATGAGCACGACGTCGCCGACGGGCCGGGTCTCCACCAGCCGCATCCGCCCCGGAGGGTAGTTCCCGGTCCCGAACAGCCGCGGCGCGTCCGGCTGGCCGACGAAGAGGGGGGCGACGGCGAGCTGCAGTTCGTCGGCGAGCTGCTCGCCGACGAGCTGGGTGTGGACCTTGCCGCCCCCTTCGACCATGAGGCGGCGCACGCCCCGTACGTCGTGGAGGTGTTCCAGCAGCACGCGCCAGTCGAGTGCGGGGCCGGTCGGGACGACGTCGACGCCGGCGAGGCCGTCCAGCGCGGCGGCGGCCCGCGGCGCGCCCCCGTCCGTCGTGTAGACGACCTTCTCGCCGCCCGTGTGCCAGAACTGCGCCTTCGGGTCCAGTTCGCCGGATCCGCTGACGGTGACCTTCAGCGGGTACTCGGGGCGGCCGTCGGCGACGCGGGCCGCGCGCCGTTCCGCGGAGTTGACCAGGAGCCGCGGGTTGTCCGTGCGCAGGGTGCCCGCGCCCACCAGGATCGCGTCGCTGGAGGCCCGCACCTCGTCGACCCGGTCGAAGTCGGCCGGGCCCGAGAGCAGCAGCCGCTCGGGGCCGGTGTCGTCCAGGAAGCCGTCGAGGGAGACGGCGGCGGACAGCAGGACGTAGGGACGGGGCATCGGAACGCATCCTCCGGTCGCACGCGCACAGGGCCGAGCGCAGTGGTTCAAGTTTTAAACAATACCTAGACTGGTCTCATGACGACCCGCTGGCTCTCCGCCGCCGAACAGCGCGCCTGGCGCTCGTACATCTCCGCTAGCTCCCTCCTGGCGGACGCCATCGACCGCCGGCTCCAGGCGGAGGCGGGGATGCCCCACCTTTACTACTCCATCCTGTCCCGGCTGTCCGAGGCTACGGACCGGCGGCTGCGGATGACCGACCTCGCCGAGGCCCTGAAGATCACCCGCAGCCGGCTGACGTACGCGGTGGCACGGCTGGAGAAGGACGGCACGGTACGCCGCGAGGGCTGCCCCACCGACAGGCGCGGACACATGGCCGTCCTCACCGACGAGGGCATGGCACTCCTGGAGCGGGTGGCGCCCGCGCACGTCGAGACGGTACGGACGGCGGTCTTCGACCATCTGACGCCCGAGCAGGTGGGGCAGCTGGAGGAGATCTGCGGAACCATCACCCGGGCCATCCAGAGCGGGGATCCCGGGGCTCCCGGGGAGGATCTGCCGTGGCGGCGCCGTTCCTGCTCCTCGTGAAGCGCTCGACGCGGGCCCGAACCCCCGTTGCTTGAAGTTTTAAGCAGATGTAGGGTCTCGTTCCGAGGCTGTGCTTCAAATCTGAAGCACAGCTCGTGCGAACCCGCCGGACGGAGAGACACCATGCGCGACCACCCCACCGCCACCGTGCGCACCCGCGTCCGCGTACCCCTGCGCTTCGGCGACGGCTACTCGGTCGACGCCGAGCTCGTGACCTTCCACGGCCTCGACGACGGCGAGGAGCACCTGGCCGTCGTCCTCGGCGAGATCGGCGCGAACCCGCTGGTGCGACTGCACTCCGAGTGCCTGACCGGCGACGTGTTCGGCTCGGCCCGCTGCGACTGCGGACCCCAGCTGCGCGAGGCGGTGGAACGGATAGCGGACCGCGGCGGCGTCCTGCTCTACCTGCGCCAGGAGGGCCGCGGCATCGGCCTCTACAACAAGCTCGACGCGTACGCCCTCCAGGACCAGGGCCTGGACACCTACGCCGCCAACGCGGCCCTCGGCCTGCCCGAGGACGGCCGCGACTACACGGCGGCCGCCCAGATGCTCCGGGCCCTCGGCATCGGCTCCCTGGACCTGCTCTCCAACAACCCGGACAAGGCCGACCAGCTCCGCGAACTCGGCGTCACGGTCTCCCGGCGCGTGCCGACGGGCGTCTTCACCACCGACCACAACGTCCGCTACCTGCGCGCCAAGGTCCTCCAGACCCAGCACACCCTGCCGCTGCCCGAACTCACGGAGCGCGCGGGGCTCTCCGCGGGCTGACACCCCGGCGGAACGAAGCGAGCCCCCGGTTCGGAGCGATCCGAACCGGGGGCTCTTCCGTAGACCCTGTGGGACTCGAACCCACAACCAATGGATTAAAAGTCCACTGCTCTGCCAATTGAGCTAAGGGTCCCCGCACCGGAAAACACCGGCACGGCACACCGGAGCGCGCCGATGCATCCCCGAGCATAGCGGGACGCGGCCGGGACTCCGATCGGGTATCGGTGACCCGGCCGCGCCGAAGGCCCGCAAGGTCAGGGATCGACCGGTTCGGGTGCACCCTTGCGGGCGGCTTCCCGGGCGATCGTGCGCTGGTGCTCCGGGTTGAGGAACCAGTGCCGGGCCGAGGCCAGCCACCAGGCCGCGGCGAACCCGAGGACGACCAGGACCGCGACCGGGGCGTAGTTGAACGTCTCCCAGGTGACCGGGGAGACCTGGGGCAGCATGAACAGGACCGTGATGACGGCCACCCAGCCGACCGCGATCACCCCCACGGGCCGGGACCAGCGGCCCAGGTGCCAGGGCCCGCGCTCGAAGGCGTCGCCCTTGCGCACCCTCAGCAGGGTCGGGATGACGTACGCGACGTAGAGGCCGATCACCGCGATCGACGTCACGGCCGCGTAGGCCGCGTAGTTGATCAGGTACGGCAGTCCGAGCGCGAGGGCGCCCAGCGCGGCCAGCCAGACCGCCGCGACGGGGGTCCGCGTGCGCGGGTGGACCGTGTGCCACACCGAGGAGAACGGCAGCGCGCCGTCGCGCGAGAAGGCGTAGATCATGCGGCTGTTGGCGGTCACGGACGCCATGCCGCAGAACAGCTGGGCGCCGATCACGACGAGCAGCAGGAGCTTGCCGGCCGTCGCGCCGAGCGCGTCCAGCAGGATCTGCGCCGGGGGTGCGCCCGTCGCCGAGCCCAGCGCCCCGTCGTAGGACTGGATGGCGAAGGTGAAGCCGAGGAGCAGGACGAACCCGGCGATCCACGAGGTCCAGATGGAACGCACGATGCCCTTCGGCCCGGCCGTGGAGGCGTCGTGGGTCTCCTCCGTCATGTGGGCCGAGGCGTCGTACCCGGTGAACGTGTACTGGGCCATGAGGAGTCCGACGAGCACGACGTAGACCCCGCTGCCCCAGCCGGTGTTGTTGACGAACTCCGTGAACACGAAGTCCGCCGACTGGTGGTGGTCCGGGGCGAAGGTCAGCGCGCCGACGATGACGGCGACGCCGACGACGTGCCACCACACGCTGATGCTGTTGAGCAGGGCGACGATCCGCACCCCGAAGGTGTTGAGGAGGCCGTGCAGGAGCAGGATCGCGGCGAACAGGAGGATCGTGCGGCCCGGCGTCACCCCGAAGTCGAACTGGAGGTTCAGGTAGGCGCCGAGGAACAGCGCGGCGCCGAAGTCGATGCCGGCGGTCACCGCGACCTGGCCGAGGACGTTGAACCAGCCCGTGAACCACGCCCAGGCCGCCCTGCTGCGCTCGGGAGCGAGCCGGTGCGCCCAGAAGTACAGCCCGGCGGACGTCGGATAGGCCGAACAGATCTCGGCCATCGCGAGCCCGACGAACAGCGTCATCAGTCCGACCGCGACCCAGCCCCAGGTGATGACGGCGGGACCGCCGGTGTTCATACCGAACTGATACAGCGTCAGGCAGCCCGACAGGACCGAGATGATCGTGAAGGAGACCGCGTAGTTGGAGAACGCCGACATGCGGCGGGCGAGAACCTGCGTGTAGCCGAGCTGGGCGAGCCGCTCTTCGTCCGACAGCCCAGTCACTCTGGCGTCATCTGTCATGCACCCAGCGATTCCCTCGCCGAGGGCATGACATGCGCCGGAAAGGGCGTCACATTGGCCGGAAAAGACCCATGCGGCCCCTCGGCAGGTCAGCGGGGATCCGGGCGCCACGAAGGCCCCGGCAACACGAAGGGCCCGTACGACCGAAGTCGTACGGGCCCTCGACGGTTCACGTCAGGCCGTGTCAGCCGTTGCGCTTCCAGCGCGGCTTCTCGTCGCGACGGAACGAGCCGGCGCCCGTGGCACGGTGGTCGTCGCGGCGGGCGGCCGGACGGTCGTGGCCGGAGCGGAAGCCGCCGCCCGCGGGACGGTCGCCCTGGCGGTCACGGTTGAAGGGACGGTCGCTGCCCCGGTGGCCGCCACGCTCGTCACGACGCTCGAAGGAACGGCCGCCACGGTCGTCACGGTTGAAGCCGCCGCGGTTGTCGTCACGGCGCTCGAACGAACGGCCACCACGGTCGTCACGGTTGAAACCGCCACCACGGCTGTCGTCACGGCGGAAGCCACCGCCGCGGTTGTCGTCACGACGCTCGAACGAACGGCCGCCACGGTCGTCACGGTTGAAACCGCCACCACGGCTGTCATCGCGACGGAAGCCACCGCCGCGGTTGTCGTCACGACGCTCGAACGAACGGCCACCACGGTCATCGCGGTTGAAGCCACCACGGCTGTCGTCACGACGGAAGCCACCGCGGTCGTTGTCACGACGCTCGAACGAACGGCCACCACGGTCATCGCGGTTGAAGCCACCACGGTCGCCGTCACGGCGGAAACCACCGCGGTCGTTGTCACGACGCTCGTAGTTGCCCCGCTCGTCGCGACGCTGACGCGGCTCGTACGCGGGACGCTCGTCCGCCTCGACGACGACGGCCTCGGCGGCCGGGGTCTCGGCGACGGCCTGCTCGGCGGCTTCGGCTGCGGCCGCGACGGCCACCTCCGGGTCCTCGCCCCGCTCACGCGCGGCACGGGCGACCAGGCGGTCGGCCTCACCGCGCAGCTCGGCTGCACGGCGCTGCGCGCGCTCCAGCTCCTTGGTGAGCTGCGTGACCTCGCGCTCGGCCTGCTGGGCGGCGTCGCCCGCGGACTGGGCCTGGACCTCGGTCATCGACCGGGCGCCGGTGATCTCGGCGACCTCGGGCTCGAAGGCCGTGCCCGAGTTGATGATGTGACGCGCGGCGTCGACGCCCGCGTCCTCCATCAGCCGGAAGATCTGGCGGCGCTGGTGCGGGAGCGACAGCGACACGACGGTGCCGGAGCGGCCCGCGCGGGCGGTGCGGCCGGAGCGGTGCAGGTAGTCCTTGTGGTCGCCGGCCGGGTCCACGTTCAGGACCAGGTCGATGCCGTCGACGTGGATGCCGCGGGCGGCGACGTCGGTGGCGACGAGCGCGTTGACGTAGCCGTCCTTGAAGTCGGCCAGCGTGCGGGTGCGCGCGCCCTGGGTCATGCCGCCGTGCAGCGCGTCGGCCTTCACACCGGCGTCGCGGAGCTGCTCGGCGATGCGGTCGGCGCCCAGCTGGGTGCGCACGAAGATGATCGTGCGGCCCTTGCGGGAGGCGATCGCGGCGGTGACCGGCGCCTTGTCCTTGGGCTTCACGATGAGGATGTGGTGCGACATGGTCGTGACGTTGCCCTGGGCGCTGTCGACCTCGTGCGTGACGGGGTTGCTCAGGTAGCGCTTGACCAGCGTGGAGATCTCGTTCTCCATCGTGGCGGAGAACAGCATGCGCTGGCCGCCGGCCGGGACCTGGTCGAGCAGCTCGGTGACCTCGGGCAGGAAGCCCAGGTCCGACATCTGGTCGGCCTCGTCGAGGACGGCGATCTCGGTGTTCTCCAGCGAGCAGGCGCCGCGGTTGATGATGTCGCGCAGACGGCCCGGGGTGGCGACGAGGATGTCGACGCCGCGCTCCAGGGCGTAGATCTGGTTGCCCATCGACGTACCGCCGCAGACGACCTTCATCTTCAGGCCGAGGACGTCGCCGTAGGGCTGCAGCGCGTCGGCGACCTGCATGGCCAGCTCACGGGTCGGCGTGAGGATGACGGCGCGCGGCTTCTTCTTCTCGGTGTGGCCACCGGCGAGCTGCGCCAGGGTCGGCAGACCGAAGGAGAGGGTCTTGCCGGAGCCGGTGCGGCCACGGCCGAGGATGTCCTTGCCGGCCAGGGCGTCCGGGATGGTCGCGGCCTGGATCGGGAAGGGGGTGGTCACGCCGTTCTGCGCGAGCTTGCGGACGACGCCCTCGGGGAGACCGAGGTCCGCGAAGGTGACCTCGGGGGCGGACTCGACCGTCTCGACAGCCTCGATCGTGGCCTCGACCGCGTCGACGTTCTCGTCGTTCTCGGGCACGACGACGTGGTCAGTACTGGAAACAGACATGCGAAATGCGAACCTTCCGGAGTTTCTTCGGCACGCGCCCAAACTCCGTGAATGTCGCAAACGACCGCCTCTATGCGGTCCGGCCACGGCAGGGGAGAGTACGCGCCACGCGGCGCTCTCTGCGGCGGCGCCGGGCAAATGGGATCAAACGATCTACTACCATACGCACCCTTCCCCCATGAAGGCAAACCAAGCCTCATACGACCAGGTGAGGGTGCATTCCAAGCCACCTGCTCGCGTCCTCCACGCTACCCCGCCCGCGCCGACCGCGCTGTTGAACCGGCCACATCCGCCCTCCCGATCCCCGTGAACCCCGCCACACCGGCGCCCGGCGCCGGGGCGAGGACCGGCGCCGGACAAGGGCCGGCGGGCGGGGCAGGACCGGGGCCGTGCCGTGTTCTCCGGGGTTCTCCGGGTGCGCTACGCGGGCAGGCCCGCCTCGGGGGCCGGTTCGCGCTGGATCAGCTGCGTCACCGGCTGCTCGTGGGCCGACGACGACGGCTCGGGCGTCCCGGGGTCGGGCGGCGACGACGGCGCGGCCGGCGACGGCTCGGGCGACGGCTCCTCCGACGTGCCCGCGGGAGTCGGTTCACCGCCCGGCGCCGGGGTCTCCTCGGCGGGGCCGCCGGCCTTGCCCGTCGCCTTCGCGGACGGCTCCGCGCCCGGGGACGCCGACGCCGACGCCCCGCCGGACGCGGACTTCCCCGGCTCGGCGGAGGCCTTGCCCTTCCTGCCGCCCCTGCCGCTCTTCCCGCTGTACGACCTGACCTCGCCGCCCCCCACGGCGGCGGGCCCGTCTCCGGGCGCCCCCTCGGCCCGTCTGCCCGCCGAGTGCGAGGGCCCCGGCCGCCCCGCGTCGTCGCCGACGCTCATGCAGCCGGCGGTGGCGGCCACGGCCAGGACCGCGGCGGCCAGACGGACGGGTACGTACAAGGCGCGCACGGGCGACCACCTCCGAACGGGGTGTCCCCCGCTCGGAAGGAGCCGGGAGCGTGGGGAGAAGCGGGAGTTCCCCCTCTCCAACTCCCGCCGCCCGCGCGAGGACACGCGCCCCGCGGGCCGGGTCGGGCCCGCGGGGCGCGTCCGCGGGGCCCGCCCCTCCGCGCGCGGCGCACGCGGAGGGGCGGGACGGCGCGGGTCAGCCGATCGCCAGCGGCGCCTGCGGGGCCAGCGCGGCCGCGATGCGCTGGGCGACCACCTCGGCCATGTTGCCGTCGGGGGTGTCCTTGGTCTTGGTGGCGCTGACCGCGATGGCGAGACGGTCGGACGGGAGGTACGCCTGGATCGCCGCGTAGCCCGAGAACGACGGGTTCTGCAGGACCCATCCGTTGACCACGATGACACCGAGCCCGAAGTGCCTGGCCTCGGTCTGCTCCAGGCAGACGGTGGCGGGGCAGGTGGCGGTCGGGTGGCCGAGACCGACCGTGCCCGGGTCGAGCAGGGTGCGGTAGGAGCGGCGCGAGACGAGCTCGCCGCTGCCGATGCCCTGCGCCGAACGGGCCAGGTCACAGATGTGCGTGGTGATCACGGCACCGGGCGCGGTGGTCCACGACGGGTTCCAGAAGGTGGACTCCTCGTACAGGCCGCGCTCGGACGTGAAGGCGTGCAGGACCGGGCGCGGGATGTCGGGGGTGAAGTTGTTCCGGGTGTCGTCGAGCCCCAGCGGACCCGTCACCCGCTCCCGCAGGAGCCGGTCGATCCGGGTCCCGGTGATCTTCTCCAGCGCCTGGATCAGCAGCAGGTAATTGGCGTGCGAATAGCTCCAGTTGGTACCCGGCTCGTACCAGAACGGGTGGCTGTAGGGGTACGCGAGCAGCTGCTGCGGGGTCCACTGGCGGAAGGGGTGGGCCTCCAGCTCGGCCAGGAAGGCCGGGTCGGTGACGTAGTCGTGCAGCCCGGTGGTGTTGCTGGCCAGCATCCGCAGGGTGATCCGGTTCGCCTTGGGCACGGTCGGCAGCCAGCGCTCCACGGTGTCGTCCAGGCTCACCTCGCCCTCCTGGACGAGCTGCAGCAGGGCCGTGCCGACGTAGGAGAAGGCCACGGAGCCGGCGCGGAAGTGCATGTCCGGCCGGGCCGGGACGCCGGTCATGGACTCACCGAGCGCGTCGGTCAGGACCTCGCGCCCGCGGCGGGTGACCTTCAGCTCCACCGACTTCAGACGCAGGTCGGCCTTGGCCTTGCGGGCGATGGCGAGGACCTCGCGGGCCTCGCCGCCGAGGGCCCCTCCGGTCCTCACGCAGTCGCTCCCGCCGTCACGGCCGGGCACCCGGGCGGACGCCGGCGCGGCGGCCTGGAACATGAGGGCGAGGAGCGCGGCGCACAGGAAAGCCCTGCGGACCCGGGCGCGCACGCCCGGACCGACCGGAAAAGCCGGGGAGAAGATGCGTGTCATGCCCGCACTATCACCGGACGGGTCATCTCAATTCGTCATAACACTCCGAAAATGCTAAGAGACACCCCATGTGGGGCAGACGCCCGGTTCCCCTGCGGATCCGGCCCCTCCGGGTCTCCGTCGTACGCCGCCACCGGCACGTCATCCCCGACAATGGCCGGGTGCTGGAGATGACGCGCGAAACCTTCGAAGAGCTCGTGAGCCAGGCGCTGGACCGGATCCCGCCCGAACTGACCCGGGTCATGGACAACGTCGCCGTGTTCGTCGAGGACGAGCCCCCCGCGGACGATCCCGACCTGCTGGGCCTCTACGAGGGCACCCCGCTCACCGACCGCGGCGAGTGGTACGCCGGGGTGCTCCCCGACCGCATCTCGATCTACATGGGCCCCACCCTGCGCACCTGCGAGACCGCGGACGAGGTGGTCCACGAGGTCGCCGTGACCGTGATCCACGAGATCGCCCACCACTTCGGCATCGACGACGAGAGGCTGCACGAACTCGGCTGGGGCTGACCGCGCCACCGGCGGAACCCGGCCGCGCCGACCGCCCCGCGCGAGGGTGACGGAACCCCGCATACCCTCCCCACGCCTTGGGCAGACGGGACAAATGGCCCGCGTCCCCGTCGCAGCGCCCGCCGCCGTCCGCCGCACGGCCGACCGCGCCGGGCGGGCGCTGCGCGCGCTCGGCCGCCGCCCCGGCCACCCACGCCGACCCCGCCGCCACAAGGGCGCGGTGCCCGGACTCGCCGCCCGGCAGAACCCGTACACCCGCACCCTCGGGCTGCTGTGCGTGGTGCTGCTCGGCGCGTGGCTGGGACTGCTGGTCGTGGGCGACGTCCGTGTCCCGGTCGGCCCCATGAACACCACCATGACCCTGCGCCCCTCCCTCACCGGCGGCACGAAGATCAACGTCTCTCCTCTCGGCGCGCTGGAGCTGAGCAGCCACGAGGCCCCGCTGCGCCTGGACGTGGACGTGGACCGCCTCGACCCCGAACGCGCCCAGGCCCTCGTCGAGCACCCGGAACGCCTCGCCGGACTCCAGGACGAGATCGTGCAGGACGTCGAGCACGGCACCCTCGACCTGGCGGTCCGCTCCTGCACGGCCGTCGTCTCCGGCGCCGCCGCCCTCGGCCTCGTGGTCTACCGCCGCCCGCGCCGCGCCCTCGCCGCGGGCGGCCTCGCCCTCGGCCTCCTGGCAGCCTCCGGCACGACCGCCCTGGCCACCTGGAACCCCGAGTCGGTCCTGGAACCGAAGTACTCCGGCCTCCTCGCCTCCGCGCCGTCCCTGGTCGGCGACGCCCGCGGCATCGTCAGCGAGTTCGACGTCTACCAGAAGGAGCTGGCACGCCTGGTGACGAACGTGACGAAGCTGTACGACGTCGCGTCCACCCTCCCCGTCTACGAGCCCGACCCCACCACGGTCCGGGTGCTGCACGTCTCCGACATCCATCTGAACCCGGCGAGCTGGAAGATCATCGCCTCGCTCGTGGAGCAGTACGCGGTCGACGTGATCGTCGACTCCGGCGACACGATGGACCACGGCTCGGCGGCCGAGAACGGCTTCCTCGACCCGGTCCCGGACCTGGGCGCCCCGTACGTCTGGGTCCGCGGCAACCACGACTCGCGCGAGACGCAGCGCTACCTGGAACGCCTGGAGAACGTCCACGTCCTCGACGACGGGCGGGCGGTCACGGTCGCGGGCCTGCGCTTCGCCGGCATCGGCGATCCTCGGTTCACCCCGGACCGCTCGACCGCGCCGGGCGGCGACGCGGCGGAGGAGCTCGCGGGCGCCCGCCTGGCCTCCGCCCTGCGCGACCAGCGCGCCGCGGGCACCCCGGTCGACATCGCCGTCGCCCACGAACCGCTCGCCGCCCGCCGGACGGACGGCGAGGTGCCCCTGGTGCTCGCCGGCCATCTGCACCACGAGGAGATGGAGGTCATGAAGCACGGCACCCGGCTGCGGATCGAGGGCTCGACGGGCGGCAGCGGACTGCGGGCCGTGGAGCGCGGGTACCCCGCCCCGATCGAGGCCTCGGTCCTCTACGTGGACCGTGACACCCGCCGGCTCCAGGCCTGGGACGAGATCCGGCTGGGCGGTCTCGGCCTCACGACGGCCGAGGTCAGCCGCCATCTGGCCCAGGAGAACCAGCCGGGCGCGACCCCCTCGCCAGCCCCGTCCCCGAGGGGCTCGGGGACCCCTTCCGGGACCTCCCCGTAAACCGTTTTGGCGATACCCGCCGCCATCCCATATGCTCATGACGTCCCCGACGCGCTGGAAAGCGCGCAGGCGGGCCGATAGCCCTCATCGTCTAGCGGCCTAGGACGCCGCCCTTTCAAGGCGGTAGCACGGGTTCGAATCCCGTTGGGGGCACGCAACACCGTGTGCGACACTTGCCTGGCACGTTTCGCACACAACAGCTTGGTCCTGTGGAGCAGTTTGGAGTGCTCGCCACCCTGTCAAGGTGGAGGCCGCGGGTTCAAATCCCGTCAGGACCGCTGAGGTTTCTCCGGAAACCTCGTGGCTGGGTAGCTCAGTTGGTACGAGCGATCGCCTGAAAAGCGATAGGTCGCCGGTTCGACCCCGGCCCCAGCCACAAGAACGAAACCCCCTCCGGGTCACCGGAGGGGGTTTCATCGTTCACGGGGCCCGAGAGGAACCGCGCACCTCTCGCGCACACGGGGGACGGGTGTGACCGGTAAGCGACGGTCCGTTTGGCAGCGCACCCGGTCGGCGCTAGCTTCTCTGGCTGATCCGTCGGGCATTTCGGGGGGACGACATGGGCCGGGACGAGACCGGGGCGCCACGGGACACCGAGCTGGAGAAGGACCGGGCCCGGTACGGGCTGGTCGCGGTCGTGATGAGCAATCTCGCCATCGCCGGCGTCGCGGTCTTCGGGGTCTGGCGGCTCGACGGCGACAAGGCCGTGATCGTCGGCGTGCTCACCGCCGCGTTCACCGCGGTGAGCAGCATGACCACCGCCTACCTGGGCATCAAGGCCGTCTCCAACACCGCCCGGTCCATCGCCCTGGGATCGCCGCCCCGGCGGGAGCCCGCGCACACCACCGCCAAGAACCCCGCGCCCGCCGGCGACGCGCCCGCGCCGCCCCCGCAGCGCGCCCCCTGACCCGCCCGCGCGGCCACGGCAAAAGGGTTCGCCACGGATTTCCCCGGGATGAGATCCTGGACCGCGTATGTCTACGCACCCCGCCCCCGCCCTAGGCGATCTCGCCGCCCGTCTGGCCGAGCTGCCCCTGCGCGACGCGCACCGGCTCGGACGCAGGCTCGAAGGCGCGCGCAAGATCCGCAAGCCCGAGGCCCGCTCCGCCGTGTTCGCCGAGATCGAGGCGGAGATGGCCAAGGGCGAGGCCCGCACGGCCGAGCGCCGCTCCCGCGTGCCCGCGATCACGTACCCCGAGCAGCTTCCGGTCAGCCAGAAGAAGGACGAGATCGCGGAGGCCATCCGCGATCACCAGGTCGTGATCGTCGCCGGTGAGACCGGCTCCGGCAAGACCACCCAGATCCCCAAGATCTGCATGGAGCTGGGCCGTGGCGTGCGCGGCATGATCGGGCACACGCAGCCCCGCCGTATCGCCGCCCGCACGGTGGCGGAGCGGGTCGCGGAGGAGCTGGACACACCGCTCGGCGAGGCGGTCGGCTGGAAGGTCCGCTTCACCGACCAGGTGAACCCGGACGCCACCTTCGTCAAGCTCATGACGGACGGCATCCTGCTCGCCGAGATCCAGACGGACCGCGAGCTGCGCGCGTACGACACGATCATCATCGACGAGGCCCACGAGCGGTCGCTGAACATCGACTTCCTGCTCGGCTACCTCGCCCAGCTGCTGCCCAGGCGCCCCGACCTCAAGGTCGTGATCACCTCCGCGACCATCGACCCGGAGCGCTTCTCCCGGCACTTCGGCGAGGCCCCGATCGTCGAGGTCAGCGGGCGGACGTATCCCGTCGAGGTGCGCTACCGCCCGCTCCTCGAGGAGGACTCCGAGGACGCGGACCGCGACCAGATCACCGCGATCTGCGACGCCGTCGAGGAACTCCAGGCCGAGGGCAAGGGCGACGTCCTCGTCTTCCTCTCCGGCGAGCGCGAGATCCGCGACACCGCCGACGCGCTGAACAAGAAGAACTACCGCTTCACCGAGGTGCTGCCGCTGTACGCGCGGCTGTCACACGCCGAGCAGCACCGCGTCTTCCAGCCGCACACCGGACGCAGGATCGTTCTGGCGACCAACGTCGCCGAGACCTCCCTGACCGTCCCCGGCATCAAGTACGTGATCGACCCGGGCACCGCGCGCATCTCGCGCTACAGCCACCGCACGAAGGTGCAGCGGCTGCCCATCGAGCCCGTCTCACAGGCCAGCGCCAACCAGCGCAAGGGCCGCTGCGGCCGTACGTCCGACGGCATCTGCATCCGGCTGTACTCCGAGGACGACTTCCTCGCCCGGCCGGAGTTCACCGACGCCGAGATCCTCCGGACGAACCTCGCCTCCGTCATCCTCCAGATGACCGCGGCCGGCCTCGGCGACATCGAGAAGTTCCCCTTCATCGACCCGCCGGACCACCGCAACATCCGCGACGGCGTCCAGCTCCTCCAGGAGCTGAACGCGCTGGACCCGACGGAGAAGGACGTACGCAAGCGGCTCACGCAGACCGGCCGCAAGCTCGCCCAGCTGCCCGTCGACCCCCGGCTCGCCCGGATGGTCCTGGAGGCCGACAAGAACGGCTGCGCGCGCGAGGTCATGGTGATCGCGGCCGCGCTCTCCATCCAGGACCCGCGCGAGCGGCCGTCCGAGAAGCAGGCGCAGGCCGACCAGCAGCACGCCCGCTTCAAGGACGAGACCTCCGACTTCCTGGCCTTCCTCAACCTCTGGCGCTACATCCGCGAGCAGCAGAAGGAGCGGGGCTCGTCCGCGTTCCGCCGGATGTGCAAGCAGGAGTACCTGAACTTCCTGCGCATCCGCGAGTGGCAGGACATCTACAGCCAGCTGAGGACCGTCGCCAAGCAGATGGGCATCCATCTGAACGAGGAGGACGCGCCCGAGCAGAGCGTCCACGTGTCCCTGCTCGCCGGTCTGCTCTCGCACATCGGCATGAAGGACGTGAAGGAGAGCGGCTCGGAGAGCGGCAGGAGCACGGGCAAGCCGGAGAGCGGCAGGAGCACCGGGAAGAACGAGTACCTGGGCGCCCGCAACGCCAAGTTCGCGATCTTCCCGGGCTCGGCGCTGTTCAAGAAGCCCCCGCGGTTCGTGATGTCCGCCGAACTCGTCGAGACCTCGCGGCTCTGGGCGCGCGTCAACGCCCGCATCGAGCCGGAGTGGGTGGAACCGCTGGCCGGCCATCTGCTCAAGCGGACGTACAGCGAACCGCACTGGGAGAAGGACCAGGCCGCGGTGATGGCGTACGAGAAGGTCACGCTGTACGGCGTGCCCCTCGTCGCGCAGCGGAAGGTGAACTACGGGCGGATCGACCCCGAGGTCAGCCGCGAGCTGTTCATCCGCAACGCGCTCGTCGAGGGCGACTGGCGGACCCACCACAAGTTCTTCGCCGACAACCGCAAGCTGCTCACCGAGGTCGAGGAGCTGGAGCACCGGGCCCGCCGCCGGGACATCCTGGTCGACGACGAGACGCTGTACGACTTCTACGACCAGCGGGTGCCCGAACACGTCGTGTCCGGGGCGCACTTCGACTCCTGGTGGAAGCGCAAGCGGCACGAGGAGCCCGAACTCCTCGACTTCGAGCGCTCGATGCTCATCAACGACCGGGCCGGGGCGGTCTCCAAGGACGACTACCCCGACTCCTGGCTCCAGGGGCGGCTGAAGTTCCGGGTGACCTACCAGTTCGAGCCGGGCGCGGATGCGGACGGCGTGACCGTCCACATCCCGCTCCAGGTGCTGAACCAGGTCACGGACGACGGCTTCGACTGGCAGATCCCGGGGCTGCGGGAGGAGGTGGTGACGGAGCTGATCCGTTCGCTGCCGAAGCCGATCCGGCGGAACTACGTTCCCGCCCCGAACTTCGCCCAGAAGTTCCTGGAGCGGGCCGTACCGCTCCAGGAGCCGCTGACGCTGACCATGGCGCGCGAGCTCAAGCGCATGGTCGGGGTGCCGCTGACGGCCGACGACTTCGACTGGTCACGGCTCCCCGACCACCTCAAGGTCACGTTCCGGATCGTCGACGAGCGGCGCCGCAAGCTCGCCGAGGACAAGGACCTGGAGTCCCTCAAGCTCCGGCTGAAGCCGAAGGCGCGCCAGGCGATCTCGCAGGCCGCCGCGGCGACGGCGGAGCGCGAGGGCGGCGAGTCCCTGGAACGCTCGGGGCTGACGGACTGGACGATCGGCCCGCTCAAGCGGGTCTTCGAGACGCGCCGGGCCGGCCAGCCGGTGAAGGCGTACCCGGCGCTGGTCGACGACGGCCCCGCGGCGAACACCGTCTCCGTGCGGCTCTTCGACACGGAGGCCGAGCAGGCCGAGGCCATGTGGAAGGGCACCCGCCGGCTGATCCTGCGGAACATCCCGGTGAACCCGGGCAAGTTCGCCTCGGACAAGCTGACCAACGCCCAGAAGCTGGCGCTGTCCGCGAACCCGCACGGCTCGGTGCAGGCGCTCTTCGACGACTGCGCGATGGCCGCGGCGGACAAGCTGATCGCGGACTTCGGCGGCCCCGCGTGGGACGAGGAGTCCTACCGGAAGCTGTACGACAAGGTGCGCGCCGAGATCGTCGACACGACCGTGCGCACGGTCGGGCAGGTGCAGCAGGTGCTCGCCGCCTGGCAGGCCTGTGAGCGCCGTCTGAAGGGCGTCAGGAGCCCGGTCCTGCTCGCGAACCTGGCGGACGTGCGCAAGCAGCTGGACGGCCTCGTGAAGCCCGGTTTCGTCACGGCGACGGGACTGCGGCGGCTGCCGGACCTGATGCGCTATCTGGTCGCCGCGGACCGCCGTCTCCAGCAGATGCCGACCGGTGCCCAGCGGGACACCAGCCGCATGGAGAAGGTCCACGAGATGCAGGACGAGTACGCCTGGCTCCTGGAGCAGCTTCCGCAGGGCCGTCCGGTGCCCCCGTCGGTCCTGGACATCCGCTGGATGATCGAGGAGCTGCGGGTCAGCTATTTCGCCCACGCGCTCGGCACGGCGTACCCGGTCTCCGACAAGCGGATCGTGAAGGCGATCGACGCCGCGGTCCCGTAACGGCGTCCGTACGGGTGGTGAGTTCGACCCGGGGGTCTGACCTCATGTACAGTCTGTTTCGCAGCACGGCGCAAGAACAAGTCGCTGCGAAACCTGGTCCTGTGGAGCAGTTTGGAGTGCTCGCCACCCTGTCAAGGTGGAGGCCGCGGGTTCAAATCCCGTCAGGACCGCACGAAGGAAAGGCCCGGAGCTTCGGCTCCGGGCCTTTTCGCATGCCCGCACCCGGTGTCCGCCCGTACGCCGGCCGGCCGTGCCCGTACGCCTGCATGCCGTGTCCCTGCGCCGGTACGGGCCTCGTCCGCGCCGTGCCCGCGCGCCGCCCGTCCGTGTGCGCGCACCGGCCCGCACGCGGCCTCCAGGACCCCCCGACCACCTCCGCGGCGCGTCCCCGTCCCCGTCCCTTGACGGCGTCACATTCCACCGGTACCCCGGAATCCAGGGCCCTCGCCCTGCCGGCCCTCTGGAGGTGCGTATGGCGGTGTCCGCCCGGCACGAGACCCGGGCTCTGCTCCGAGCCCACCTGGCGGCCGCCTCCGGGTACCGCCATCTGACGCGGCACTGTCCGATCTGCCATCAGCTCGCCCGGCTGGCCATGGAGGCCGTCCCGAACGACGAGCGGGACCCCGAGGGCCCTCCCGAGGACGAGGACCCCCCGACGGCGTGACCCTGGACCGCCTCCGCGACCGCCGCCCCCCGCGCGACCAGGGGTGACGCGACCCCTCACGAGCCCAACTCCCCTAGCGCACAGGGCTCTCGGGGGACAAGGAGTGCGACATGTGACGGGAGTCACCGCATATGTTTTCAGAAGTGTGGAACTTACCCCCCTCCTACAACCAGTCAATTTAATATGTGCAATTGCACCCCTCGTCGAGGGCGTCCACAGCCGATCCGACACCCGCCCCCAGAGTCCGACAAGGCCGCTCACAGGACGGCCGCCGGGGCGCGCGGAACGCACAAAAAAAATCGCGCTGGACCCGGCGGAGTCCAGCGCGATCTACGACGCACCCTGTTCATATGGCAAAAACGCTTGGGCGTGAGCTCTGTTGGGGCAGAACCCGCGTCGCTTGGAGCTGAGGTGTGGACGCGTCCACGGGTTGGGGGATCCGTCGACTTGTCCGGTTATGCGGTGACTCAGGCCTCACTGCGCTGCTGCGGGATACCCGCGAGCAGTGCGCGGACCTCAGCCTCGCGGTAACGGCGGTGCCCTCCGAGCGTGCGGATGGACGTGAGCTTGCCGGCCTTCGCCCACCGCGTGACCGTCTTGGGGTCTACGCGGAACATCGTGGCGACCTCAGCCGGGGTCAGCAGCGGCTCGGCATCAGGGGTGCGAGCGGTCATGAGCGGCCTCCTCGGGAGAACCGAACCTTCTCGGTTCTTTCCTCTAAATTCTGCACCTTGACCCGCGTTGCCCGATATGGCGGACGCGAGTCGAGTCGGTTATAGGACGAACGGCTTGTCCTCGGCACTACAACTACACCATCCGTCCAGCCGCGTCGGCCAAACCGATGGAATTGCCCTCCCAGGTGTTCATCAGCGACGGAAGCCGATGGACCATGCCATAGCGGACAGTCACGCCACTGTGACGATCAGTCACAGGGCGATCAGGAGTCACCAGACGTCCCAAAAGCGTGCAATGCCGAGATCCCCTCCCATAAGTGGGTGGAGAGAGCCCTCCCCCGGGCTCCTTGTCCTATTTTGACACGAGGATGGGGAAGCGACGCAAGGGCCGGGTAAGTGCCCTCCGTCACGCTTGGCACTCGTTGACGCATACGCCCGTATCGGGGATTACGTCCCTGACGTGAGGGTTCTTCAGCGTGCGAGGACCATACGCGAGTTCGACACCAAACCTGTGAGAAGCAGATCACACCGGCACGGGTGGATCGCAACCCCCCTCCCACCCCGTCCGGACCCCCGCGCGCACGGGCGGGCGCGGACCGCTCCGGCGCCGCCCGCGAGGACCCGCCCGCGGCCGCCCTTCAGTTGGACGAACGCCGCTCCCTGACCGACCGCCAACGCTCCACCAGCCGTCCGTACGCCTCGCCCGCCGCCGCCCCGTCCCCGGTGCGCAGCGCCTCGATGCCCTCGGCCACGTCCGCGGCGGAGTGGTCGTCCTCCAGATCACCGGCCGGCAGCGTGTGCACGAGACCGCCGTAGTCCAGCTCGACCAGCGAGCGCGGGTGGAACTCCTCCAGCCAGCGCCCCACGTCCACCAGGCCCTCGATGAGCGGCCCTTCGTCCAGCGCGTCCCTCAGCGTCCGCAGGGCCCGCGCCGTGCGCCGCCGCGCCTGCACCATCGGCGTCCGGTAACGCAGCAGCGGCGGCGCTCCGCCCGGGCCCGGGCCCGTCCCCTTCTCGTACTCCCGCTCCTCGTCGGCGACGAGGACGAACCAGTTCAGCGGCACCTGCCAGGTCGAGGTGCGGATCCACGGGCGGGCATCGGGGTTGCGCGCCAGCCAGCGCTCGTAGTCCAGGGCGGCCTGACGGCGCACCAGCGGAGGCAGCACCGCGTCGAGGACGGACGCGGGAAGCTCCTCGCCCAGCCCGTCCAGTGCCTGCCAGCCGCGCAGCCGGGTGCGCCAGGGACAGACGCACACCACGCCGTCGACCTCGGCGACGAACGCGTCACCGCTCTCGTGCACCGGCACGGGGACCGGCGGGGTGGGCAGCAGGTCGGCCAGCGAGCGGCGCAGTTCGTCCTGGTACGAGGGGCGCTCGGCGCGCCGGGCGTAGCGCGTCCAGTGGGCGCGCTCGGGCTCGGGGAACGCGGCCAGTGGCTCGTACACCCGCAGGTACGACGTGTACGGGACGATCACCGCGGACACCTTGGGCACCCCTGCTCCCTCCCCCGTCGACCACCGGGAAAACCAGTGAGAACCGCTCGTGGAACAGGCCTGGACCGCTCACGGAACCGGCGGACACCGTCCTGAACCCGAAGAGAAACCTATGCAAATCGAACCACGGCCGTACCCCGCCCGCGGGTGATCCTGACCACTGCACCGGGGGCGGGTCGACGCAGGCTCTAATCTCATTCCCACGGAGCCCGCCATCCGCACGGGCCCCGCACCCGACCGCCGCTTCTTACCCAGGAGTCACCACAGTGACCGACGTAACCGGCGCACCTGCTGATGTACTGCACACCCTGTTCCAGTCGGACCAGGGTGGTCATGAGCAAGTCGTGCTCTGCCAGGACCGCGCCAGCGGCCTCAAGGCCGTCATCGCCCTCCACTCCACCGCCCTGGGCCCCGCCCTCGGCGGCACGCGCTTCTACCCCTACGCGAGCGAGCAGGAGGCCGTCGCCGACGCCCTCAACCTCGCGCGCGGGATGTCGTACAAGAACGCCCTGGCCGGGCTCGACCACGGCGGCGGCAAGGCCGTCATCATCGGCGACCCCGAGCAGATCAAGTCCGAGGAGCTGCTCCTCGCCTACGGCCGTTTCGTCGCCTCGCTCGGCGGCCGGTACGTCACCGCGTGCGACGTCGGCACCTACGTCGCCGACATGGACGTCGTGGCGCGCGAGTGCCGGTGGACGACCGGACGCTCCCCGGAGAACGGCGGCGCGGGCGACTCGTCGGTCCTGACCGCCTTCGGCGTCTTCCAGGGCATGCGGGCCTCCGCGCAGCACCTGTGGGGCGACCCGACGCTGCGCGGCCGCAAGGTCGGCGTCTCCGGCGTCGGCAAGGTGGGCCACCACCTGGTCGACCACCTGCGCGAGGACGGCGCCGAGGTCGTGATCACGGACGTGCGGGCGGAGTCCGTGCGGCGGATCCTGGACCGGCACCCGTCGGGCGTCACGGCCGTCGCGGACACCGGGACGCTCATCCGCACCGAGGGCCTCGACATCTACGCGCCCTGCGCCCTGGGCGGCGCGCTCAACGACGAGACGGTGCCGGTGCTCACGGCCCGGATCGTGTGCGGCGCGGCCAACAACCAGCTCGCGCACCCGGGCGTGGAGAAGGACCTCGCGGACCGCGGGATCCTGTACGCCCCCGACTACGTCGTGAACGCGGGCGGTGTCATCCAGGTCGCCGACGAGCTCCACGGCTTCGACTTCGACCGGTGCAAGGCGAAGGCCACGAAGATCTTCGACACCACGCTGGCCATATTCGCACGTGCGAAGCAGGACGGGATCCCGCCGGCCGCGGCGGCCGACCGGATCGCCGAGCAGCGGATGGCGGAGGCGCGGCGCGGCTGACGCCTTCCGGGGCGATCGGCGCTTGTCAGGGACCCGCCGACGGACGACTGGGAGAGAACTCTCACGTCTGTCGGCGGGTCGTAGGCCCAGAAGGGGTTAAAATCGCGGTTGACCAGCGAGGACGGGGCACCCCGCTGGTGCTGGGCGAAGGCGCGTGCTGCGGGCGACGTACCGTATGGGCGCGGGCTCAGGTACCGTGGAAGCCCTACGGACCGGTCTCTCCACGGAGAGTCCGTTCCAGATCATGAACGCGTGTCAAGACTCTGGGGCCGTCGAGCCCCGTATCCGAGGGGGTCGAGCCATGGGGCGCGGCCGGGCAAAGGCCAAGCAGACGAAGGTCGCCCGCCAGCTGAAGTACAGCAGCGGCGGGACTGACCTCTCGCGTCTGGCCAATGAGCTGGGCGCTTCGACTTCGAGCCAGCCGCCGAATGGCGAGCCGTTCGAAGACGACGACGAGGAAGACGACCCGTACGCACAGTACGCGGATCTCTACAACGACGACGACGAGGACGAGGACGACCAGTCCGGTCCCCAGTCGCAACGTCGCGGCGCTTGACGCAACAGCGTCCCTCGCAGTTTCCGCGATCTCTTCCCGTAGCGGATCTCCTGGCGTGGGTTTCTGGTCGATCCCGCCTGGCGGATTTCTCGTAGCGACTGCACCTCACCCGGTCCGGGGCTTCCATGCCGGACCGGGTTTCGTGCTGCTCCGGGGGCTTCGGCCCGCGTGACCGCGGGCCTCGGCTCCCGTCGTGCATCTCAGCTCGCGTAGTCGCCGACGAGCTCGGCACCCGTCGCGTGGTCACCGCGCTCGGTGATCTCACCGGCGACCCAGGCTTCCACTCCGCGGTCCGCGAGGACGGCGAGGGCGACCTCGGCCGACTCCTCGGGCACGATCGCCATCATGCCGACGCCCATGTTCAGCGTCTTCTCCAGCTCCAGCCGCTCGACGCTTCCGGTCCTGCCGACCAGGTCGAAGACCGGTGCCGGGGTCCAGGTGCCACGGTCGACCACGGCGTGCAGACCGTCCGGGATGACCCGGGCCAGGTTGGCCGCGAGACCGCCGCCGGTGATGTGGCTGAAGGCGTGCACCTCGGTGCTCTTCGTCAGCGTCAGGCAGTCCAGCGAGTAGATCTTGGTGGGCTCCAGGAGCTCCTCGCCGAGCGTGCGGCCGAACTCCTCGACGTGCTGGTCCAGGCGCAGGTTCGCCCGGTCGAAGAGGACGTGCCGGACGAGCGAGTACCCGTTCGAGTGAAGACCGGAGGCCGCCATGGCGATCACCGCGTCACCCGTACGGATGCGATCCGGGCCGAGCAGCTGATCGGCCTCGACCGCGCCCGTGCCGGCGCCCGCCACGTCGAAGTCGTCCGGGCCGAGCAGGCCGGGGTGCTCCGCCGTCTCGCCGCCCACCAGGGCGCAGCCCGCGAGGACACAGCCCTCGGCGATGCCCTTCACGATGGCCGCGACCCGCTCCGGGTGGACCTTGCCCACACAGATGTAGTCGGTCATGAAGAGCGGCTCCGCGCCGCAGACCACGATGTCGTCCATGACCATCGCCACGAGGTCGTGGCCGATGGTGTCGTACACGCCGAGCTGCCGGGCGATGTCGACCTTGGTGCCCACGCCGTCGGTGGCGGAGGCGAGCAGCGGGCGCTCGAAGCGCTTGAGGGCGGAGGCGTCGAAGAGACCGGCGAAGCCGCCGAGGCCGCCGAGGACCTCGGGACGCTGCGTCTTCTTCACCCACTCCTTCATCAGCTCGACGGCGCGGTCGCCCGCCTCGATGTCGACTCCGGCGGCCGCGTAGGACGCGCCGGAAGCAGTGCCCGTCGACGAAGTCGACTGATCGGATACAGCAGACATTGCCTGGGATCTTTCGGGTTGGTGAAACGGGGCTCTGCGGCGCTACGGGCGACGGATGGCGTCAGCCGCGGCCGTGGCTGCGGGACCCGCGGCCAGCTCGGTCTCCAGGAGCTGCTTGCCGAGCAGTTCGGGGTCCGGAAGCTCCATCGGGTACTCGCCGTCGAAGCAGGCGCGGCACAGGTTCGGCTTGTCGATCGTCGTGGCCTCGATCATCCCGTCCAGGGAGATGTACGAGAGCGAGTCGGCGCCGAGCGAGGTGCCGATCTCCTCGATCGTCATGCCGTTCGCGATCAGCTCGGCGCGGGTCGCGAAGTCGATGCCGAAGAAGCAGGGCCACTTCACGGGCGGGGAGGAGATCCGGATGTGGACCTCGGCCGCACCCGCCTCGCGGAGCATCCGGACCAGGGCGCGCTGGGTGTTGCCGCGCACGATCGAGTCGTCGACGACGACCAGGCGCTTGCCCTTGATGACTTCCTTGAGCGGGTTCAGCTTCAGGCGGATCCCGAGCTGGCGGATCGTCTGCGAGGGCTGGATGAAGGTCCGGCCGACGTAGGCGTTCTTGACCAGGCCGGCGCCGAAGGGGATGCCGGAGGCCTCCGCGTAACCGATCGCGGCGGGCGTCCCGGACTCCGGGGTCGCTATCACCAGGTCGGCCTCGACCGGGGCTTCCTTGGCGAGTCTGCGGCCCATCTCGACGCGCGAGAGGTACACGTTCCGGCCGGCGATGTCCGTGTCGGGACGGGCCAGGTAGACGTACTCGAAGACACAGCCCTTGGGCTTCGCTTCCGCGAACCGCGAGGTCCGCAGACCGTTCTCGTCGATGGCGACGAACTCGCCCGGCTCGATCTCGCGCACGAAGCTCGCGCCGCAGATGTCGAGGGCGGCGGACTCGGAGGCCACCACCCAGCCGCGCTCCAGGCGGCCGAGGACCAGCGGGCGGATGCCCTGCGGGTCACGGGCGGCGTACAGGGTGTGCTCGTTCATGAAGACGAGCGAGAAGGCGCCCTTGACCTGGGGGAGGACCTCGTAGGCGGCCTCCTCTATGGTCAGCGGCTTGCCGTCCTCGTCGACCTGGGCCGCGAGGAGCGCGGTGAGCAGGTCGGTGTCGTTGGTGGCCGCCGCGCGAGTGCTGCGGCCTTCCTGCTTGGGCAGGTCGGCGACCATCTCGGCGAGCTGCGCCGTGTTGACGAGGTTGCCGTTGTGGCCGAGCGCGATGGAGCCGTGCGCGGTGGCACGGAACGTCGGCTGGGCGTTCTCCCACACGGAGGCACCGGTGGTCGAGTAGCGGGCGTGACCGACCGCGATATGACCCTGGAGCGAACCGAGCGAGGTCTCGTCGAAGACCTGGGACACGAGGCCCATGTCCTTGAAGACGAGGATCTTGGAGCCGTTGCTGACCGCGATTCCCGCGGATTCCTGACCCCGATGCTGGAGGGCGTAGAGCCCGAAGTAAGTGAGCTTGGCGACCTCTTCGCCGGGAGCCCAGACACCGAAGACGCCGCAAGCGTCCTGGGGGCCTTTCTCACCGGGGAGCAGATCATGACTGAGTCGACCGTCACCACGTGGCACGGCACCGAGTGTAGGCGAGATCGACCACTGGTCCGAATTGGGGATACGGGCTCCCAGTGGATCACTCGGCGGCCACCGCGTCGAGGACCGTGCCGTTCTCGCTGGTCAGCGCGATGCCGCGGTGGTCCAAGGTGTAGGTGACCTTGCCGTCGAAGAGTCCCAGGAGCGTCTTCTCGGTCCTCATGAGTGAGTCTTGGCACATCATTCGGGTCGTCCGGGCCGGACCGAGGGTGATGTTCCCGTCGCCGACGACGGCCCTCCCGGACGCGTGGTTGCAGCCGAACCGGCCCTCGAAGGTGCCGTCCTCGCGGAGGACGAAGTACGCGTCCGTCCCCTTCGGGAGCGGCCGGGAGACGCGGCCGTCGCCCAGTGCCGTGACCGTCCACCGCGTCCCCCGCAGGGGTGCGTCCTTCTCCCGGGTGAGGCTGTCGGCACTTCGGTGCACGCCGGTCGGCGGCGCGGGCTCCGTCCCGGCGGAACCGTCCTCCGCCGTCCGGGCGCCGCACGCGACGGCGAGGGACAGCAGGGCCAGGCCACCGAGGACCGTTCGCCGCTCGTCCATGACGATGTGACGTGAGGGCCGGGTGCCCGGTTCCCCTCCGGGGGACGGCCGTCCGTCGGCTATCCCATCAGCGGGAGCAGGCCGCCGAGGTCGGCGCGCTCGCCGCTCGCGCTGACCTTCGCCTCGTCCAGCGCCGCCTTCCACTCCGTACGTCCCGTCGCGAGCCGGAGCCAGGTCAGCGGGTCCGTCTCGACGACGTTCGGCGGGGTCCCACGGGTGTGCCGGGGCCCCTGCACGCACTGCACGACGGCGTACGGCGGGATCCGGACCTCGGTCGAGGCGCCGGGCGCCTTCACGGCGAGGGCGTCGGCGAGCAGCCGGGTGCAGGCGGCGAGGGCCTGGCGGTCGAAGGGGACGTCCGTGCCGGCGGCGCGGTTCAGGTCGTCGGTGTGGACGACGAGTTCGACCGTGCGGGTGACGAGGAAGTCGGCGAGGGTCATCGCCCCGGCGGGCACGCCGAGCAGCCGGTCGCCGGGGGCGGTGGCCAGGTGCTCGGTGATCCGCGCGCCGACGGCCGCGTAGAGCGCGTCGAGGTCGGGGTGGGCGGCGGCGAGGGCGCGCGTGCCGTCGGCGACGGCCCCGGCGCGGGACGCCGTCCCGAACGGCCAGTCGAGCAGCGCGATTTCCTTCGCGGCGGGCGCGGGCAGGCCGAGCTGGCGGTCCACGACGTCGAGGGACATCGTGATGTGCGCGGCCAGCTCCCGCACGCTCCAGTCCCCGAGCCCGGCCGGGCGTGCCAACTGCTCCTCGCTCAGGGCGCGCACGCCCTCCCGCACGTTCCCGAACTGGGCGAGCACCGCCGCACGGATCCTGGCCGGGTCGTAGGTGCGCGCGCGCTTCCGGGCTGAGGTCATACGGCGAGCCTAAGGGCTGTCCCGGCCGGGCTGGCCGGCGGTGAGCGAGCGTCGGCGAACGGGCCGGGAGCACGGGCGGCCGGCACGGCGAAGGCCCCGCCCGTCGAAACGGGCGGGGCCTTCGTACGAACGCGAGCGGGCGGACCCTCGCGGGAGCGGGCGGGTTACGCCAGCAGCGCCGGGATCGTCCCCTCGTGGGCCGTGCGCAGCTCGTCCAGGGGGAGCGCGAACTCGCCCTGGACCTCCACCGCGTCGCCGTCGACGACACCGATGCGGGTGACGGGCAGACCCCGGGCACCGCACATGTCGTTGAAGCGGAGTTCCTCCGAACGCGGGACGGCGACGACCGCGCGGCCCGCCGACTCCGAGAACAGGAAGGTGAACGCGTCGAGACCGTCGGGCACGACCAGCCGCGCGCCCTTGCCGCCGAGCAGCGCCGACTCGACCACGGCCTGGACCAGACCGCCGTCGGACAGGTCGTGCGCGGAGTCGATCATGCCGTCGCGGGAGGCCGAGATCAGGATCTCGGCGAGCAGCCGCTCGCGCTCCAGGTCGACCTGCGGCGGCAGACCGCCCAGGTGGTCGTGGACGACCTGGGACCAGGCCGAACCGCCGAACTCCTCGCGGGTGTCGCCGAGCAGGTAGAGGAGCTGGCCCTCTTCCTGGAAGGCGACCGGGGTGCGGCGGGCCACGTCGTCGATGACGCCGAGGACGGCCACGACCGGGGTCGGGTGGATGGCCACCTCGCCGGTCTGGTTGTACAGCGAGACGTTGCCGCCGGTCACCGGGGTGCCCAGCTGCTGGCAGGCGTCGGCCAGACCGCGGATCGCCTCGGCGAACTGCCACATGACGGCCGGGTCCTCGGGCGAGCCGAAGTTCAGGCAGTCGGACACGGCGAGCGGCTTGGCGCCGGTCGTCGCGACGTTGCGGTAGGCCTCGGCGAGGGCGAGCTGCGCGCCCGCGTACGGGTCGAGCTTGGCGTAGCGGCCGTTGCCGTCGGTGGCGATGGCGACGCCGAGCCCGGACTCCTCGTCGATGCGGATCATGCCCGAGTCCTCGGGCTGCGCCAGCACCGTGTTGCCCTGCACGAAGTGGTCGTACTGGGAGGTGATCCAGGACTTGGAGGCCTGGTTCGGGGAGGAGACCAGCTTCAGGACCTGGTCCTTCAGCTCCGCGCCGTTCTCCGGGCGGGGCAGCTTGCCGGCGTCGTCGGCCTGGAGCGCGTCCTGCCACTCGGGGCGGGCGTAGGGGCGCTCGTAGACCGGGCCGTCGTGCGCGACCGTGCGCGGGTCGACGTCGACGATCTTGCCGCCGTGCCAGAAGATCTCCAGGCGGTCGCCGTCGGTGACCTCACCGATGACGGTGGCGATGACGTCCCACTTGTCGCAGATCTCCAGGAACCGGTCGACCTTCTCCGGCTCGACGACCGCGCACATGCGTTCCTGCGACTCGCTCATGAGGATCTCCTCGGGCGAGAGCGTGGAGTCGCGCAGCGGTACGTCGTCCAGGGTGACGCGCATGCCGCCGGAGCCGTTGGAGGCGAGCTCGGAGGTGGCGCAGGACAGGCCGGCCGCGCCGAGGTCCTGGATGCCGACGACCAGCTTCTCGGCGAAGGCCTCCAGGGTGCACTCGATGAGGAGCTTCTCCTGGAAGGGGTCGCCGACCTGGACGGCCGGGCGCTTCGAGGGCTTGGCGTCGTCGAAGGTCTCGGAGGCGAGGATCGAGGCGCCGCCGATGCCGTCGCCGCCCGTGCGGGCCCCGTAGAGGATGACCTTGTTGCCGGTGCCGGACGCCTTCGCGAGGTGGATGTCCTCGTGCCGCATGACGCCGATGGCACCGGCGTTGACCAGCGGGTTTCCCTGGTAGCAGGCGTCGAAGACGACCTCGCCGCCGATGTTCGGCAGGCCCAGGCAGTTGCCGTAGCCGCCGATGCCGGCGACGACGCCGGGCAGGACGCGCTTGGTGTCGGGGTGGTCGGCGGCGCCGAAGCGCAGCGGGTCCACGACCGCGACCGGGCGGGCGCCCATGGCGATGATGTCGCGCACGATGCCGCCGACGCCGGTGGCCGCGCCCTGGTAGGGCTCGACGTACGACGGGTGGTTGTGCGACTCGACCTTGAAGGTGACCGCGTAGCCCTGGCCGACGTCGACCACGCCCGCGTTCTCGCCGATGCCGACGAGGAGCGCGTCGCTCTGCGGGGCCTTCTCGCCGAACTGGCGCAGGTGCACCTTCGACGACTTGTAGGAGCAGTGCTCGGACCACATGACGGAGTACATGGCGAGCTCGGCGCCGGTGGGCCGGCGGCCGAGGATCTCGACGACGCGCTCGTACTCGTCCTTCTTCAGGCCCAGTTCGGCCCAGGGCAGCTCGACGTCGGGGGTCGCGGCCGCGTGCTCGACCGTGTCCAGAGGCGTGCGGCTCATGCGTTGACCAGCTTCTTGAGGATCGAGGTGAAGAAGGGGAGGCCGTCGGTGCGGCCGGTACCGATCAGCGGCTCGACGGCGTGCTCGGGGTGCGGCATGAGGCCGACGACGTTCCCGGCCTCGTTGGTGATGCCGGCGATGTCCCGCAGCGAGCCGTTCGGGTTGAAGTCGACGTACCGGAAGGCGACCCGGCCCTCCGCCTCCAGCTTGTCGAGCGTGTACTCGTCGGCGACGTACCGGCCGTCCATGTTCTTCAGCGGGATGTGGATCTCCTGGCCGGCCGTGTAGTCGGCGGTCCAGGCGGTGTCCGCGTTCTCCACCCGCAGCTTCTGGTCGCGGCAGATGAAGTGGAGGTGGTCGTTGCCGAGCATCCCGCCGGGGAGCAGGTGCGCCTCGGTGAGGACCTGGAAGCCGTTGCAGATGCCGAGGACCGGCATTCCGGCCTTCGCCTGCTCGATGACGGTCTCCATCACCGGCGAGAAGCGCGAGATGGCGCCCGCCCGCAGATAGTCGCCGTACGAGAAACCGCCGGGCAGCACGACGGCGTCGACCTGCTTGAGGTCCTTGTCCTTGTGCCAGAGGGCCACGGGCTCGGCGCCCGCGAGCCTGATCGCGCGCTGCGTGTCGCGGTCGTCGAGGCTGCCCGGAAAGGTGACGACTCCAATGCGAGCGGTCACTTTCCGGCCTCCGCGACTTCCTCGACCTTGACGGTGAAGTCCTCGATCACGGTGTTGGCGAGGAAGGATTCCGCCAGTTCGTGGATGCGGGCGAGCGCGGCGTCGTCCACCGGTCCGTCCACTTCCAGTTCGAAACGCTTTCCCTGACGGACGTCGGAGATGCCTTCGAAACCGAGGCGCGGCAGTGCACGCTGCACCGCCTGGCCCTGGGGGTCGAGGATCTCCGGCTTGAGCATGACGTCGACTACGACGCGTGCCACTGGCACTCCCGGTGTGTGGTGCTGAGCAGGTCCCTTCAGACTACCCGCACAAAATTTCTACTCGCGTAGATTCGTAGATTCCTACGTGAGCCCGATCACGATCACGCATCGACGCGGGGGCATGCACGGAAAATCCTGGGAAAAACCGCAGAAGAACGGCAGGACCCCATTGCCATCGGGCGCGCGAGAGGATTTAGTCGGGCTTCACATTGCAATGCCGGGCACTGTACAAATGAATTGGCAATAGCCGATACTTTGCTCGATAACAGCCGGACAGTCGACATCTCGGCGACAACTCCGTGACGTCCGCGCACGTCATGACCGTTGATCGCGAAGGTGTCGCACGAAGGGACCGATATTCGTGGCGCAGCGTGTCGTGGTCACTCTCTTTGACGACATCGACGGCTCGGAAGCGGCGGAAACGATCGCCTTCGGACTCGACGGCAAGTCGTACGAGATCGACCTCAATCCAACCAATGCCGAGGAACTGCGCAAGGCCCTCGAGCCGTACGTCGAGGCCGGCCGCAAGCGGTCCAAGTCCGGGAAGGCGTACACGCACACCGCGCTGACGCCGGATCCCGCGGCGGTCCGCGCCTGGGCCCGCTCCAACAAGATGGACGTGCCGCCGCGCGGCCGGATCCCCAAGAAGGTCTACGAGGCGTTCGCCGAGGCGCACTGATCCGGCGCCCGCTCCGGACCGGTCCGGGTGCCCCGCCGGGGTGCCCGGCCGGGTCCTCCGCCGGCCCCCGGAGAACCGACTTGCGCTGACCCCCGTCCGATCAGCTAGAGTCTGGAACACGCCGAGGGGCAAGGCCGAAAAAGCCGGAACCCGAAGGTCGTGCGGGTGTAGTTCAGTAGTAGAACATCCCCCTTCCAGGGGGAAGGCGCAGTGTGCAATTCCTGTCACCCGCTCTGCACTTCTTACCGATCACAATGGGGGTACCCCCTGCTCGAGCTTGTCGAGAGCTTGGGGGACGATCAGGTAGGGTGGTGCTCGCGCCGATCGGTGGAAGCCGGTCGGAGGCAATGCGGACGTAGCTCAGTTGGTAGAGCGCAACCTTGCCAAGGTTGAGGTCGCGAGTTCGAGCCTCGTCGTCCGCTCAGTGAAGAAGGCCCCGGTCAGTGGACCGGGGCCTTTCTCGTGTCCCCGTGCGCTTCGACGTCCTGCCGACACGGTGCCGAAGCCCTCTGACATTTGTCATGCCGAGTGATGACACCGCGCACTGCCGCCGGGATCCGTCCGCACCGACGCTGATCCCATGGACACGAACGAACACGACGACGTGATCGAGGTCACGGATCTGCGGCGTGTGTACGGGGGCGGCGGAAAGGATTTCGAGGCGGTGCGCCGAGTCACCTTCTCGGTGGGCCGCGGTGAGATCTTCGCGCTCCTCGGCACCAACGGCGCGGGCAAGACCTCCACCGTCGAACTGATCGAGGGCCTGGCTCCACCCGCGGGCGGACGCGTGCGGGTCCTCGGGCACGATCCGTACGCGGACCGGGCCGCCGTACGACCCCGTATCGGCGTGATGCTCCAGGAGGGCGGCTTCCCTTCCGAGCTGACGGTCGCCGAGACCGCGCGGATGTGGGCGGCGTGCACCAGCGGGTCCCGGCCCCCCGCACGGATCCTGGACCGGGTCGGGCTCGCGCACCGCTCGCGGGTGCGCGTGAAGCAGTTGTCCGGCGGCGAGAGGCGGCGCCTGGACCTGGCGCTCGCGCTCCTCGGCGACCCCGAGGTCCTCTTCCTCGACGAACCCACGACCGGACTCGACGTGGAAGGCCGCCGGAGCACCTGGGAGTTGGTCCGCGAACTGCGCGACGGCGGGACCACGGTCCTGCTGACCACCCACTACCTGGAGGAGGCGGAGGCGCTCGCCGACCGGCTGGCGATCCTGCACGAAGGACGTGTCGCGGCCCTCGGCACCCCGGCGGAGGTGACCGCCTCCCAGCCCTCGCACGTCTCCTTCGAACTGCCCGACGGCTACCTCCTCGGAGACCTGCCCCCGCTGCCGGGGCTCGGGGTGAGCGGCCACGAGACGACGGGCCGGACGATCCGGCTGCGCACCGGCGAACTCCAGCGGACGGCCACGGCCCTGCTGGTGTGGGCCGAGCGGGCGCGCGTCGAGCTGCGGGGGCTCGACATGCGCTCGGCCTCCCTGGAGGAGGCGTTCCTGCGGATCTCGCGGGAGGCGGCCGGGCACGGGCCGGTCGGACCGGACGGACCGGACGGATCGCTCGGGCCGGACGGATCGGACGGGTTGGACGGACCGGGGAAGACCGCGGACACGCGGAAGACGCGCACGAGGGGAACTGCGGCATGAGCGGGACAACGGTCACCACCGGTGTCGGCACGGCCCGGACCACGGCCGCCGGCCGGACGAGAGCGCTGGCACGCGCCGAACTGACCCTGCTGGGCCGCGCACGGGCGACCCTCGCCGCCGCGGTGCTCGTGCCGATGGTCATGCCGTTCATGCTCCGCTCGAACCTCGGGTCGATGGATCTGAAGGGCACCGGCCTCACCGCCGGTTCGGTCCTGCTCCCCTCCTCCATCGGCTTCTCGCTCCTCTTCGCCGTCTACAGCTCCCTGGCGAGCGTGTACACGGCCCGCCGCGAGGAACTCGTCCTCAAGCGGCTGCGCACCGGCGAGCTGCGGGACCTGGAGATCCTCGCGGGCGCCGCGCTGCCCTCGGTGGCGATCGGCCTCGCCCAGTGCCTGCTCCTGACCGCCGCCTACGGGGCGGCACTCGGCGTCGGGATGCCCGAGAAGCCCCAACTCGTCCTGCTGGGGCTGCTGTCGGCGTTCATCACCTGGCCGGCGCTCGCGGCCGTCACCGCGAGCTTCAGCAGGAGCGTCGAGGGCGCCCAGATCGCGGCCACCCCGCTGACCCTGGTGTCGCTGCTCGGCTCCGGGACCTTCATCCCCCTGGAGATGCTGCCCGACGGCACGGCCCCGTTCTGCGAACTGCTGCCGCTCACCCCGGTGATCACCCTGATCCGCGGCGGCTGGACCGGACACCTCTCCGCCCACGACACCGTCGGCGCCCTCGTCACGGCGGTGGCCTGGACCGCGATCGCCGTGTTTGCTGTACGACGGTGGTTCCGCTGGGAACCTCGGCGATGAGCACGGGGGTGGGGATGGCCAGGCCGTCCGGCTGGTGGCGGGGCAAGAGCACACCGGCGAAGGTCGAGACGTACACCCGGTGGTCGTTCCACTTCTTCGCGCTGATCGAAGCCGCCCTGATCGGACTGCCCGTCTTCGGGAACATGCCGACAGGGCGCGGCTGGGCGGTGCTCCTGCTGATGTGCGGGCACTCGGTGCTCTGCGCGGTGACGGCCTCGCGGGCGCTGGACTGGACGCGCGGCAGCCGGGAGCAGCCCCGGCCGACGCTGCTGGCCCTGGCCACGAGCACCTGTGTGACGGCCGTCGCGGGGGCCGTCCTCTCGGGCAGCCCCTGGCATCCGGAGAGCGACGACGCGCTCGTGGTCGCCTCCACGCTGGTCGTCGGTGTCACCGCGTTCGGCACCGGCACGGTCGCGCTCGGGATCCGCGACCGGCGCCGGATGACGTACGTCGTGCTCGGCGCGGCCGCGGGCACCGGGGTGCTCTGCCTGCCCCTCGGCTTCACGGGCCCCGCCGCGCTGATCACCGCCGTCCTGGTGCTGCTGTCCGCCGGTTTCCTCACCTTCACGGCGGCCTTCTCCGTCTGGCTCCTCGACGCCGTGTACGAACTCGACGCGGCCCGCGAGACCCGCACCCGGCTCGCCGTCGCCGAGGAACGGCTGCGCTTCGGCCGCGATCTGCACGACGTGATGGGCCGCAACCTCGCGGTGATCGCCCTCAAGAGCGAACTCGCCGTACAGCTCGCCCGGCGCGGTCGGCCCGAGGCCATGGACCAGATGACCGAGGTGCAGCGGCTCGCGCGGGAGTCCCAGCGAGAGGTGCGCGAGGTCGTACGGGGTTACCGCGAGGCCGATCTCGCAAACGAACTGGCGGGATCCCAAGGCGTGTTGACGGCCGCCGGCATCGACTGCGCCGTCACCGGCACGGCCGCGGGGCTGCCGGCACAGGTCCAGTCGGCGCTCGGCTGGGTCGTGCGGGAGGCGACCACCAACGTGCTGCGGCACGGGAACGCCAGGTCGTGCGCGTTGTCCCTGCGGGTGACGGACGGGCGGGTGACGCTCACCGTCGAGAACGACGGGGTGCCCGACCGGGCGGGACCGGGCCCCGGTCCTGACGGCGGTCCGGTGCCCGGCAGGGGCAGCGGGCTCGTGGGGCTGCGGGAGCGGCTGGAGGAGGTGGGCGGGGTGCTGCGGGCCGGCGCGAGCGGCGGAGTGTTCCGGCTGACGGCGGACGTGCCGTTGCGCTCCTCCCCGGAGGCGCGCACAACCTCTTTCGGCAACACTCCCCCGGCCCCGGGCACTCACGGCGACCCGGCCCCGGACACCGGCACAGGCACCCTCGGCAGCCCGGCCCCGGCCCGGCGCGCGGCGGCACCCGGCAGCACGGGCGCGGGTGCGGGCGTCCGTGGCGACACGGCACCGGACACCGGAACGGGTGCCCTCGGCAGCCCGGCCCCGGGCGCCCGCACGGCCGTGACCGGCGGCTCGGCCCCGGGTGGGTGCGCGGTCGCTCCCGGTGTCGCGGCCCCGGCGGGCAACGAGACGTCCGAGGATTCGGCGGGCCCGCAGGGCTCGTGTCAGGTGAGGGAGGGCACCCCATGACGTTCCCGTCGCCCGGCGCGCCCGTGCCCGGCGTTCCCGTGCGGCTGCTGCTCGCCGACGACGAGCATCTGATCCGGGGAGCGCTGGCCGCGCTGCTCGGGCTGGAGGACGACCTGGTCGTGGTCGCCGAAGCCGCGACCGGACCGGAGGCGCTGGCGATGGCGCTGGCGCACGCGCCCGATGTCGCCGTCCTGGATCTTCAGATGCCGGGGGCGGACGGTGTGAGCGTGGCCACATCGCTGCGGACCGAACTGCCCGCCTGCCAGGTGCTGATCGTGACGAGCCACGGGCGGCCGGGACATCTGAAACGGGCGCTCGCGGCGGGTGTGCGCGGGTTCGTCCCGAAGACGGTCAGTGCGCGGCGGCTCGCGGAGATCATCCGTACCGTCCACGCGGGAAACCGTTACGTGGACCCGGAGTTGGCCGCCGACGCGATCTCCGCCGGGGACTCGCCGCTGACCGCGCGCGAGGCCGAGGTGCTCGAATTCGCCGCCGACGGGGCGCCCGTGGCGGAGATCGCGGAACGGGCCGCGCTGTCCCAGGGAACGGTGCGGAACTACCTGTCGTCGGCCGTCTCCAAACTGGGCGCGGAAAACCGGCACGCGGCAGTGCGTCTCGCACGGGAGCGAGGTTGGGTATAGTTGCTCTCGCGCCACGGCGCATGCGGACGTAGCTCAGTTGGTAGAGCGCAACCTTGCCAAGGTTGAGGTCGCGAGTTCGAGCCTCGTCGTCCGCTCAGCAGAAGAAGCCCCCGACCTCGGTCGGGGGCTTCTTCGTGTGCGCGGACCGCTCCGCGTACGCGGGCCCGGCCGCTGGCCGGGCCCGCGTACGGCGTCAGGACCAGCTCACGCCCGTCAGACGCTCGTACGCCTCGATGTACTTGGCGCGGGTGGCTTCCACGACGTGCTCGGGCAGGGCGGGCGGCGGCTGCTCGCTCTTGCGGTCCCAGCCCGACTCGGCGGAGGTCAGCCAGTCGCGGACGTACTGCTTGTCGAAGGACGGCTGCGCGTGACCCGGCTCCCAGACGTCGGCGGGCCAGAAGCGCGAGGAGTCCGGCGTCAGCACCTCGTCGGCGAGGACGAGCGTCTCCCCGTCGTAGCCGAACTCGAACTTGGTGTCCGCGAGGATGATGCCCCGGTCGCGGGCGATGTCACGGGCACGGCCGTAGATCGCGAGGGTCGCCTGGCGCAGCTCGGCCGCGGTGTCGGCGCCGACCTGACGGGCGACCTCCTCGTACGAGACGTTCTCGTCGTGCTCGCCGACCGCCGCCTTGGTCGCCGGGGTGAAGATCGGCGCGGGCAGCTCCGAGCCGTCGACGAGCCCCTCGGGGAGCGCGAGACCGCAGACCGTGCGGGACTCGTCGTACTCGACGAGGCCCGAGCCGGTCAGATAGCCGCGGGCGACGCATTCGACCGGCGCCATCCGCAGGGACTTGCAGATCAGGGTGCGGCCGGCCCAGTCGGCCGGGGCGCCCGGCGGGAGTTCGGTGCTCAGCACGTGGTTGGGCGCCAGTTCGGAGAGCTGGTCGAACCACCACAGGGAGAGCTGGGTGAGTGTGCGGCCCTTGTCGGGGATCTCGGTGGGGAGAACCCAGTCGTAGGCGGAGATGCGGTCGCTGGCGACCATCACGAGGTCGCCCGCCTCGTTCTGGTACAGATCGCGCACCTTGCCGGTGTGCAGATGCACCAGACCCGGCACCTGAAGGGGCTCGGGCTTTTCGACGAATCCGGACACGGTTCCTCCCCGTGGTTCTGTCCAATGCGCTCGATTCTCCCGTACGGGATGAGCCGGTGTGGACAGGGGGCGTGCCGGGCGTGTGCGGGCACCCCCTGGCGCGGGTGCGTCACGGGGTGCCCGACGGGGGCTTCCTCAGTCGTGTTTGCAGATGCGGTCGAGGAGATTGGCGGTGGCCCGCTGGATACGGGGGTCCACGTGCCCGGGGCGGTCGAGGGCCGGGGACCACGCGAACGTCCCGGACGCGAAGACCAGGGCGCCGGACGGGGCGCGGTAGAGCGAGGTCTCCTGATGGCGCACGACGCCCTCGCTGTCGGGGTACGGGGAGTGCGCGAGCAGGATCCGGTCCTGGTGCTCGGGCAGTGGGGTGCGCGGGAAGTAACGGTCCGCCTCGCCCGCGACCATGCCCTCCACCTCGTCGCCGTCGTGCGCCCCGGTCGCCTCCCACAGCCAGTGGTCGGCGTTGCGGACGATCAGCGGATGCGGCTCGGGGACGCGCCCGGCGTACTGGATGCCGATGAGCTGCTGCTCCGGGCGGTCGATCTCGCGCCACAGAACGGGCTTTCCGGGACCCCTGCGCTTGCGGCACGTCAGCAGCCGGTCGGCGACGCCCGACGGGGACGGTCCCAGCTCCACCTGCCAGTACATGGTGTTGGCGGAGAGGAAGACGAGCGAGGTGCCGTGCTCGCGGGCGAGTTCCGTGGTGCGGCGCATCTGCGGTGACCAGTACTCGTCGTGGCCGGGGAAGACCAGGCCGCGGTAGCGGGTGGGGTCCACGCGGCCCGCGTGCAGATCGCGGGCGTCGGCGTAGGCGAGGTCGTAGCCGTAGCGCTCGGCCCAGCGGATGAAGTCGTAGGCGTGGCCGACGTGGAGGGGCAGGCCCGCGCCCGCGTACGGGCGGTCGAAGGAGACGGTCGTCGCGGCGTCGGCCTCCCCGAGGAGCCGGCCGCTCTCGTCCCAGGCGTGGTAGAGGCTGGCGCCGATGTGGCCGTCCTCCGGGTACAGGTTGTACGCCTGCCAGGTGATGTCCGGGAGCAGCAGGAGCAGGTCGGCCGTCTGGTGGTTGCGGACGGTGAAGGGCACGTGCGAGCGGTAGCCGTCGAGGGTGGTCAGGACGGCGACGTAGGCTCCGACGTTCCAGTAGGACGGGATCTGCAGGCGCCAGGAGAGCCACCAGTGGTGGCAGGAGACCGTGCGGTCGGCGGTGAGCGGCGGCGGCTGGACGATCCCGGAGAGCCGGGGGCTCGTGGTGATCTTGCTGGCGCCGTCACCGCCGTAGTGGCCGATGCGGTAGATGTCGACGCTGAACTCCTGCGGCGGGTCGACCGTCACGTGGAAGTCGATGGACTCGCCGGGGGCTGTGGCACCCGTGCTGGTGAAGCCCTTGATCTGGCGGTGGACGTCGTCGGCGGAGCGGGGGCCCGGATCCGTGCGCGGGCGGGCGTGGGAGGTGGAGCGCGGCGCCGGGATCCGGGAGGCGCCGGCCGTCGGCTGGGGTGCTTCGGTGTCCACGTACCAGGGGACGACGTGGCCGGTGTCGTCGAAGTAGGTCTCGCTGCCGCGGAGCCAGGGAACGGGTCCCAGGCCGAAGGGATCCGTGACGGCGTGCGCGAGTGCCCCCGACTCCCAGCGGCGGATCTGCTCAGATCCCATGCCCGCACCCCTCCCTCGTGCCCCCGTCGTACCGGCAAGCCCTTGCCCTGTGCTCGATCGGTCCCAGCACATCACATTACGCGCGCGGTCCGTCACCGTTCGTCGCGAATTGGCGTGAGTGGAACCACCGGCTCCGGCGGGCCCGGGGCGCCTGCGAACGGTGGGGCGCGTGCAGGGGCCGGAAGCGCTGCCGGCGGGGCGGACGCCGGGCGGTGGCCGCCGTCGGACCCGTCAGACGAGACGGACCGGTTTCTCCGGGCGGACGCCGAGATGGCGGAGCCAGTCCCGCAGGGGAACGGGGTCCCCCGTCTCTATGAGGGTGAGGACGCGGGGGCCGATGTCCGCGGCCCGCTCCCCGCCGACGAGGAGGGAGGGGCCGTCCAGCCAGTCGAGTCCGGGGACCGCCCCGGCCGTGTCCATGGCGGCGCAGCAGACCATCGCCGTGACGTGGTCGGCCAGCAGTTCGCGGCCGGTCCTGGGCGGCTGGAGGGGGAACAGCGGGAGCATCCGGTCGTCCCACAGGTCGCGGTCGGGGTCCTGCCGGCCGTCGCTCCCGGCGGGCCGGGGCCTCACCGGGGCGGACGCCTCCTCGCGGGCCAGTTCCGCGGTGAGCCGGGCGGCGAGGGCCGCGGACCGCTCGTTCCCCACGGCGAGGTCGGGGTCGTCGCTCTCGGCGATCCCCATCTCCCCGTACGCCTCGGTCCGGTACTCGGCGAGGACGGCCGCGGGGTCCGGGTCCGGGTCGGGACCGGCTCCCCGGGGCGCGGACAGGTGGTCCAGCACACGAGCCAGGGTCGGGCCGTCCGCCTCGGGCAGCGCGGGGTCGGCGGGGTGGCGGACGCCGAGCGCGTCCAGGACCCGGTGGAGCCGGGCCGCGTCGATGCGCCACTTGCGGTCGACGACCTCGTCCGGGTAGTCCTGCCAGTCGACCGGTGCCCAGTCGGGACCGGCCTCGGCGGGACCGCCGTGGAAGAGCCGGGCGGCGAGCAGCGAGGCGGCCTCGTCCACGATGCCGGGCTCTTCGAGCAGGTCGCAGGCGGGACGCTCGCCGAGCCGGGAGGCGAAGCCCTCGGCGAGGCGGTCGCGGCGGGAGAGCTCGGTCAGGGCGGCGACGACACCCACGTCCAGCCGGGAGGGCCAGCGGCCCATCCGCCAGGCGGGCAGCGCGACACGGGTCAGCAGACGGTCCCAGCCCGCGTACGCGAGACCCACCTGCTCCTGGGCGACGATCCGCACGCCGTAGTCCACGGCCTGGGCGCGCTCGGCCGCCGAGGACGCCACGGCCCGCTCCATCTCGGCCGCGTGCTCCCGGCAGCCGCGCAGCAGGAGACGGGTGACCCAGCCGACGCCGGCCAGGACCGTGCGGGACAGCGGGCCCCGGCCGGGCTCGGAGGCCACGGCCACGGCCGCGTCCAGGCCCCGTACGAAGCGGCGGGCCGCGGCTATGTCCGGCTGCGCGGACGGGCCCGTACCGGCGACGACGGGGGCGAGGACCGCCCGCAGCTCGCCGACCCGCATCCACCACAGGAACGGGGAGCCGATGACGAGGACGGGGGCCGGGGCGACCCGGGCGGCACGGTCCGTCGGCGCGGTCGCCGTCGGGTCGCCTCCGGCCGGACCTCCGGGCCGGGCGTCCGGCTCGTCCCTTCCGCCCGGAGAGGAACGGCCGTGCGCCCGGTGGGTGCGGTCCTCCAGCCAGCTGTCGCAGTCCGGGGTGAGGGCTATCGCCGAGGGGGCCGGGACGTCGAGGCGGTCGGCCAGGTCACGGACCATGCGGTAGAGGTCGGGGGCCGATTCCTCGGGGATCGGGACCGTGGGGCTCATCGCGGGCCGGGCGCGGGCCACGACGAGGGCGATGCCCGCCGCCGCGAGAAGGACGAGGACGGCGAACACCGTCACGGTCCATCGCACGACCCCCCAGGACGTACCGGTGGCGCGGCCGGTGACGGCACCGACGAGCAGCACGACGGCCACGGCCGCGGGCAGCAGGGCGACGGCCAGCGCCCTGCTGCGGACGCGCAGCACGGCGAGAGCCCGGGAGCGCGCTGCCTGCGCGCCCACCTCCACACCCATACCGGTCACGACCGGACGTCACCCCCTCTTGTCCGCCCGGCCCCGGCCGTGTCGCTGCCGGTGCAGGCGGATGCCCTGGCGTTGGTCACTCCCCCACTGTGGCACCCGCCACCGACATCGCAACGCAGGTGGGCCAAGTGCCGGAATGCCTTCGCCGCACCCTAGTTGGGGCCCCGGCCCTCGTCAGCCGGATAGGGCATCGGTCACCCGATGGAATGGCTCTGGGGAAAGGTGGATGACGGCGGGACCCGGCCGGTCTTCCGATTCCGTACAGAAATCCGCAGGTGGAAGCCCTGGGCCCACCACGACAAAGCCCCGGATTCCTCTCGGAGTCCGGGGCTCGGTGCTGGTATGGGAGATTCGGGCCAGGTCCTGTCGTCAAATTCCCGTCGTCGCCCGAAGGGCGGCCTCGCGGCGTCTGGTGCGTGCTCTGGGGGTACCCCCTGCTCGAAGAGCTCGGGGGAGTGCCGGGCGGAAGTCCTCGTACTGGACGTACTGGGGCTTTCGCCCGGTGCGGCGAGTGGGGGTCCCCCTGCTCGAAGAGCTAGGGGGAGTGCCAGGCGTCGCGAGGCAGGCGGGAATTTGACGACAGGACCTAGGCCTCGGCCGCCGCCTTCGCGGCGATGTCCGTGCGGTGCTGCGAGCCCTCCAGACCGATGCGGGCGACGGCCGTGTAGGCGCGCTCCCGGGCCTCGGTGAGGCCGGATCCGATCGCTGTGACGGACAGCACGCGGCCGCCCGCGCTCACGACCGCGCCGCCCTCGTGACGAGTGCCGGCGTGCAGGACGTACGCGTGCGGGGCGTCCTCGGCCGCCACCTCGTCGAGCCCGGTGATCGGGTCACCGGTGCGCGGGGTGTCCGGGTAGTTGTGCGAGGCCACGACGACGGTGACCGCGGCCTCGTCGCTCCAGCGCAGGGGCTCCAGATCGGCGAGGGTGCCGTTGGCGGACGCCAGCAGGACACCGGCGAGCGGGGTCTTCAGGCGGGCGAGGACCACCTGGGTCTCGGGGTCGCCGAAGCGCGCGTTGAACTCGATGACCCGCACGCCGCGGCTGGTGATCGCCAGACCGGCGTACAGGAGGCCGGAGAACAGGCTGCCGCGGCGGCGCAGTTCGTCGACGGTCGGCTGGAGGACGGTCTCCATGACCTCCTCGACGAGCTTCGGGTCCGCCCAGGGCAGCGGTGAGTACGCGCCCATGCCGCCGGTGTTGGGGCCCTCGTCGCCGTCCAGCGCGCGCTTGAAGTCCTGGGCGGGCTGGAGCGGGACGACGGTCGTGCCGTCGGTGATCGCGAAGAGGGAGACCTCGGGGCCGTCGAGGAACTCCTCGATGACGACGCGGTCGCAGGCGAGGGCGTGCGCCCGCGCCGTCTCCAGGTCGTCGGTCACGACGACGCCCTTGCCGGCCGCCAGTCCGTCGTCCTTGACGACGTACGGCGCTCCGAACGCGTCGAGCGCCTCCTCGATCTCCTCCGGCGTCGCGCAGACGTACGAGCGTGCCGTGGGGACGCCGGCACCCGCCATCACGTCCTTCGCGAACGCCTTGGAGCCCTCCAGCTGCGCGGCCTCCCGCGAGGGGCCGAAGCACGGGATGCCCGCGGCGCGCACGGCGTCGGCGACACCGGCGACGAGCGGGGCCTCCGGGCCCACGACCACCAGTTCGGCGCCGAGCTCCGTGGCCAGCGCGGCCACGGCGGCGCCGTCGAGGGCGTCGACCGCGTGCAGTTCCGCCACCTCCGCGATCCCGGCGTTCCCGGGAGCGCAGTGCAGGGCGGTGACGTCGGGGTCGAGGGACAGAGAGCGGCACAGGGCGTGTTCGCGGGCGCCACCACCGATGACAAGGACCTTCACGGACCCAGCCTAACCGTCGCCCGGGGGTGCCCTTGTAGGGGCTTCCGAGACGACGGCCCCACGACGCTGGTGCGATCCTCCAGGAAACCGTTTCCCGGTGTGCCGGCCGACGCGGTCCCGCACACCGGCGGGCACGTCGAGCGAGCACGGTGCCGAAGGGCCGGCGGACGTGTCCGCGACCTCGTCACGGTCCGGTGGCCGTGTCGGACGCCGGGCACACCGGGCACGGGCGTCCGGAGCCTGGCGGGCCTGCTCCGGGGCTTGGCGGGGACGTCCGAGGACCGGCAGCCGCGTCCGGTGCGCGGCACGGTGGTCGGTGCGCGGCACGTGGTCGGCTCGTCGGTGGCCGGAACCTGGTGCGTGCGTCCGGGACGGGTGTCCGAAGCCTGGCGGGCGGCGCACCGGCCGAGGTGGCCGGTGTCGGGCTCGGCTCGGCGGTGTCCGGGGCGGCGGCCGCCTCGGGGTGGTCGGGGGCGGCGGACCCCCGGGGTCACTCGTTCGTGAACTCCTCGACCACCGTCGCGCCGAGCTCGCGGACGATCAGTTCGTGGCCGGAGAGGGCGGACTCGTCCAGGTCGGGGTCGTCGTCCTCCGGGATGTCGTCCTCCGGGGCGACCGGCGGCGGCTCGTACGCGGGGGCCGGAGCGGGGGCGGACGCGGACATGCCCGCGGCCTGGGGACGGCCCGCGGGCGGGCCGGACTGCGGCGCCGCGGGCCCGGAGGCCGGAGCGGACGGCTGCTGGGGCGCGGGAGGCCGGCCGGCCGCGGGAGCGCCGCCGTAACCCCCGGCCCCGCCACCGCCGTACCCACCGGCTCCGCCACCGCCGTAGCCGCCGCCACCGCCGAATCCGCCCCCCATCGGGGCCGGCGGCGGTGCCGAGCCGCCCGAGGCGTCCACGATCGCCTCGATCTTCCACTGCACGTTGAACTGCTCCGCGAGCACCTGCCGCAGCACGTCCTCGCTGCCGCTGCTCGCGAAGTTGTCCCGCGCCCCGGCGTTCACGAAGCCGATCTGCAGCGTCGTCCCGTCGAAGGCCGTGGCCTGGGCGTTCTGGCTGAGCAGGATCCAGGTGAACCGGCGGCGGTTCTTCACCGCCTCCAGGATGTTCGGCCACAGCACGCGGGGGTCGGGCCCGCCCGCGGCCGGAGCGGGGGCCTGCTGCGGCGCGCCCGGAGCGGCGGCCTGGGCCGCGGGGGCGGCGGGAGCCGGTGCGGAGGGCGCCGGAGGGCGGCCACCGCCCGCGGGCGCGGCCGTGGGCCAGCCGCCGGGGCGTCGGCCGCTGCCCGCCGCCGTGGCGGTGGGCCAGGCACCCGGCGCGGCGGCCGCGGGGGCTCCGGCCGGTGCCGCGGGCCGCTCGGGCGCCACGGGGGCCGGTGAGGGCGCCTGCGCCGGAGCCGGCGCGGCGAAGGACGCGGCGGGCACAGCGGGAGCGGCGGGAGCGACCCCGGCGCCCGCCTGCCCCGGGCCCCGGGCCGCGGCACGGGCCGCCGCGAGGCCTCCGCCCGCGGGAACCGGGGGCACCCCCGGCCCGGCCTGCGGAGCCGGCACCGCGCCGTGCGCCTCGGGCCCGGGCACGTACCCCATGGCGGGGGCGGCCCCGCCGCCGGAGAAGTTCACGCCGCGCTCGATGCGGTCGAGGCGGGCCATGACGGACCGCTCGTCCCCGTACGCGGCGGGCAGCAGGACGCGGGCACAGATGAGTTCGAGCTGGAGGCGCGGCGAGGTGGCCCCGCGCATCTCCGTCAGCCCCTCGTTGACGAGGTCGGCGGCACGGCTCAGCTCGGCGGCGCCGAAGACCCCGGCCTGCGCCTGCATGCGCTCCACCACGTCGGCCGGGGCGTCGATGAGCCCCTTCTCCACCGCGTCCGGGACGGCCGCCAGGATCACCAGGTCCCGCAGCCGCTCCAGCAGGTCGGCGACGAAGCGCCGCGGGTCGTTGCCGCCCTCGATGACGGTGTCCACGACCTCGAAGGCGGCGGCGCCGTCCCCCGCCGCGAACGCCTCGACGACGGCGTCCAGCAGCGAGCCGTCCGTGTACCCGAGCAGCGAGGTCGCCATGGCGTACGTCACACCGTCGTCGGCGGCGCCCGCCAGGAGCTGGTCCATCACGGACATGGAGTCACGCACGGACCCCGCGCCCGCCCGTACGACGAGGGGCAGCACGCCTTCCGCGACGGGGATCCCCTCCTGCGTGCAGACCTCGCCCAGGTACTCGCGCAGGGTGCCGGGCGGCACCAGCCGGAAGGGGTAGTGGTGGGTCCGCGACCGGATCGTCCCGATGACCTTCTCGGGCTCGGTCGTGGCGAAGATGAACTTGAGGTGCTCCGGGGGCTCCTCGACGACCTTCAGGAGCGCGTTGAAACCGGCCGACGTGACCATGTGGGCCTCGTCGATGATGTAGATCTTGTAACGACTGCTCGCGGGCCCGAAGAAGGCCTTTTCCCGCAGGTCACGGGCGTCGTCCACACCACCGTGCGAAGCGGCGTCGATCTCGATGACGTCGATGGACCCCCGGCCGCTGCGGGCGAGGTCCACACAGGACTGGCACTGGCCGCACGGCGTCGGCGTGGGCCCCTGCTCGCAGTTCAGGCAGCGGGCCAGGATGCGCGCGCTCGTGGTCTTGCCGCAGCCGCGCGGACCGCTGAACAGGTACGCGTGATTGACCCGGTTGTTCCGCAGCGCCTGCGACAACGGGTCGGTGACATGCTCCTGCCCGATGACCTCGGCGAACGACTCCGGGCGATAGCGGCGGTACAGCGCGAGAGACGACACGTCTACGAGGTTATAGGCGCCCACTGACATCAAGGACCGCCCCGAGCGCATCCCCGGCCCGCCTCGGGTGGCATCGGGTCCCCGGTGGCATCCGGTCCCCGGCGAACACCGCCTCCGGTCCGACGGCCGTGCGGCGCGGACGGCCCCCCGGAAACGCAAGCGCCCCCCACGCACCCGCCAGAGCCGACCTACCCTTGCTGCCTTCCGGCCCTGGGGGAGTTCAGTCAGATAGCGCCACGTGAGGGGCTCCGCAAAGAGTACAGGATCCGCGGGGAAGGAATCGAGTTCGCGAGCACTCCTCAGAGTCTTGTATTGTTTGCCGCGGAGGATTCGCCTAGAGGCCTAGGGCGCACGCTTGGAAAGCGTGTTGGGGGCAACCCCTCACGAGTTCGAATCTCGTATCCTCCGCCAGTGCCTCACCGGGCACGATGTCGAAGGGCCCCGCTGCTTGCAGCGGGGCCCTTCGACGTTCCTCAGCCCTCGTTGTCCTGGTTTTTGTCCACAGAGGGGGCCGAGGGTCCCCAGATGGCGTCGGCAATCTTCTTGGCGACGTCCTTCAGCATCGCGTCCGGCACGTGGAGGTACCGCGCCCGCATGCGGGCGGACGTACCCGGTTCCCAGCCCATGATCTGGTCGATCACCCGGGCCGGGACCCCGAGCAGCATGAGCACGGTGGCCGCAGTGTGCCGGGCATCGTGCAGCCGGCCGTCCCGCACCCGCGCGTCCGCCAGGAGCCGCTTCCAGTCGTGATAGTCCGTGTTCGGGCTCAGCGGGCCGCCTAACGCCCTGGTGAACACGTACTCCGACTCGGTCCATAGATCACCGGCAGCCTTCCGCTCTCGTGCTTGGGCCTCGGCATGCAAGCGGAGCATGGCGACCAGCGGGCCGGGCAGCGGTACGGCACGGCGCCCTGCTCGGGATTTGGTGTTCTTGGTCTCCCGGCGGACCTGCACCCGGTCCGGGCAGTACCCCGGCTTCCGACCGCAGGGGGAGGCATCCGAGCATCCGTGCTCGTACCGGGGGCGCAGACGGTTCCGGCGAAGCTTCAGGTACTCGTTGTCCAGGTCGACGTCAGACCAGCGCAGTCCCAGCGTTTCGCCCTGCCGTAGACCGAGCGCGAGTGCCAGCATCCACCGTGCACTGTTACGGCGCTTGTTCACTTCGAGCAACAGCCTCTGCACTTCTTCCAGCGAGTAGGGCTCCACCTCGTCTTCCGCGTCTTCCATCCGTGGTGGCTTCGCCAACGCAGCGGCGTTCTTCGCCACGTGACCGCGCCGTGTCGCCTCTCCGAGGGCGGTTCGGATGGTGCGGTGCGCCTGGTGCGCCGTGCCGGCCTTGCTCCCGCTCTGCTGCATCCGGCGATACAGGCTTTCCAGGTGTTCCGGCTCCAGGCGGTCGATGCGGTGCTTGCCGAGCCCCGGCACCAGGTGCACACGAACTGCCACCTCGTAGCCGTCGTACGTGTTCTCACTGATGACGGGCTTGGCGATGTTCTCGACCCAGTGCAAGAGCCACTTCTCTACCGTCCACGGCTTGCCGGGCTGACGCGCCGAACCCTCGTCGCGCTGCTTCTCAAGCCGCCGGACCTCGTCCACGAGTTCCTTGCGCGTCGGCCGGGTCAGATGCCGCCGGTAGGGCGACCCATCCTCCTTGTAGCCCATGGGCACGCGAGCGTGCCAACGATCGTCCTTGCCGAAGTAGATGGCCGATTCGCCGTTGGCGCGGCGCGTGCGCTTCCTGTCCTCTGCCACGAGCGGGCTCCTTCGAGGTGCATAGATACAGGTCGGAGCGCCACCCGGCATCGGGTGGCGCTCCGAAGAGAGGGGGTCAGGCAGCTCGTCGCTGGGCTCGAAGGCGAGCCACGTACTCGCCGGGAGCCTCGGCAGGAATCCGGCGCAAGCTGCCTACCGGGACGGATTCCAGCTCGCCGTTGCGAATGAGTCGGTAGCAGGTGGTCCGGCCGATGCGGAGGCGTCGTGCGGCCTCTTCGACGGTCAGTAACACCAACGTGGGGTCATCGACCCCACGAAGCTGAGGCGTGTCCATGGGTGGGGCACTCCTTCGAGGTGGGCTGCGGCTTGTATCGCGGGATCTTCTTGGAGCCCGCGTCTGTCCGAGGTTCGGATTTCTGCGTCACCCGCGCCATCAGCGTCATTTGGTGCTCTGACCTGCGATTTTGGGTGACACGGCGGATCGAGCCTGCGTCACCGCCGCGTCATCGGTTGCGTCACCGGGTGACGCAGGTGACGCACGATGACGCATAGAAAGCCGTCTGCGTCACCGCTGTTGTCGCAGTTCAGCGGCCGTTTGCCGGGCGAGGTGACGCGGGTGACGCAGCGTCTTCCTACTTAGGACAAAGAAGGGGCTGCCTGTAGTAGTTGGGTGCGCCTTACAGAGCGAAGAAGGAGCCGCTGCGCGGCGCGACCTTCGGGCGGCGTCCCGCCGAACAGCAAGAGGAGCACGCATCGCCGCGGCCGGTGCTCCTCTTGCAGTTCGCATGAGCGCGCGCGGTCGCGGTCAGAACGCCCGGGTCTGCTCGCGCGGGGCCGGGGGGAGCGTGCGGATCATTTCGAGGTAACGGCCGGCCTTCGTACGGCCCGCGTCCACGACCACGCGGCGGGCCGCCAGGGTGGGCTGTAGTCGCTTGAGGCGGTCCGAGAGGACTTTGCCGGTGGTCGGCCACCCCTTGGGCAGCGGACGGCAACCCTCGCCGCTGTAGAGGCTGCTGAGGCAGGCAAGCCACTCGGTCGACGTCATCCGCTGCGCCGTGCCCGGTTCGATGGTTTCGGCGTGCAGGAGAACGGTCTGCGCGAGGAGGTCACCCTCGATCACGTCGTCGTTCAGGTCGTCCAGACTCGCCCGGTACGCGGGCAAAGCCCCGAGACCGGTCGCGGCGTCGAACTGCGAGCACAGGTGGGCGAAGTCCGCCATCCGCAGATCGGTGGGAGTCTCTGCCTCCACGGCCCGGACCTTGACCGTGAGGTCCAGGAGCGAGCCGAGGACCACGGGCAGCACTTCCGCGTAGTCGGCCCACAGTTCGGCCTCGGTGCGCCGGACTTTGGGCCGCTCCAATCGCAGCGGTAGGAGCCGGTCGGCGAGGTCGGGGCGGATGACTCCGACGTCGATGCCGGTGAGGAGCAGGGGCCGGCGGTAGCCGACGCGGAAGACATCTCCATCGGTGAACAGGGCCCGCTTGACGCTCTCGGCCCCGGTCACGATGCAGCACATCGCGTCGGACAGGTCCGGGGTCACGTGGGAGAGGTTGTCCAGCGCGGTGACCCATCCCGCCGCCACGGCCGCGATCAGGCTTTCCTCATCCTTCGGCGCCCGGCGCAGGTCACCGCTCATGCCCTCGATGATCCGGGTGAGCATCCGTCCGCCGGTGGACTTGCCCGCGCCCTGCGGGCCGGTGAGGAACGGCGCGGGCACTGGCACGGACGGCCCGAGGCAGCCGATCAGCCACACGATGGCCAGGCACTCGGTCTCCGCGTTGGCGAAGTTGCACAGCCGCATCAGCAGGTCGATGCCTTTGCCGTCGGTTTCCTTGGCCGGCAGGGGCAGTTCCCCGGTGAGCTGGGTGCGTCGCCAGCAGACTTCCCGCGGGTCAGGGGTGAGGATGTCCCACCCGGTGGAGTGGATGCGGACGGACTTGCCGTCATCGCGTCCCAGGTCCAGCCACGTCGCCCCGTCGAACCCGGGGGCGACGCGGATGTGCACGGGCTGGACGTTCTCGGTCAGTGCGAGTGCTTCGATCAGGTCCAGCGCCTCTTTGATTGCGGACCCGTTGAACGCGCCGCGGCCGTCCCGGTAGAGACCGACCATGAGTTCCTGCCGGTGGCTGCCCGTGGTGCCCTGCGAGCGGATTGGACGGGCGACCGGGTGGCCGTTCTTCTGCGCGTACACGGTCCCGTCGGCGGTGCGGAAGTACCGGAAGTGTTCTTGCGCGTAGTCCGCGATGACTTCGCGGGCGGGTGTCTTGTCGTCCTCAGTCATGGGTCATTCCCAACGTGGTCAGGGCGTTGGTCCACGCGTCCGTGCAGTGCCGGGCCGATTCGCCCTTGGCCTGTGCGGCGGTGAACAGTCGCGCGGTGTGGGCATCGGTGAGGCAGCCGCACCGGCCGTGCGTGGACAGCACCGCGAGGAACGTTCGGTAGACGGTCGCGTGCACCGCCTCCCGGGCACCGGTGATCCGCTGCTCCGCCATGGCGATTCCACGGTCCAGATAGGTGGGGGTGCGGTGCGGGCACCTCCCCTCGTGGTTCCCCAAGGGCACTGAGAGCGCCTGTGGCGCCCTGCGAGCCGTGGACGGCTCCTTTACTGCCAAGGCGCGCACAGCGTCCGGGAGAGCGGCCACGACGCCGGTGCCGGGTCCGAGCCAACGGGCGTACGCCATAAGTGACTTGATGTCGACGCCGGGCCGGACCGCGTTGGCGCCGTGCATGGTGCCCCGGTAGATCCAGTGCTCACCGCGGGTCGTCGGCACGGTCCGGGTGGCGGGCAGGCTCGCCCGGGCCCACGCGATGGCGTCCGTGTTGTCGAGGTCCACCACGGTCAGACCCACGCCGCCCGGGTAGTAGGCCACCGCCGCCGCCTCCCGCCAGGCGCGCGCCCACCCCGGGGAGTCGACGACGCCGGGGTCGGTACTGGCCGCGGCCCACCCGTGGCACGGACGCGGGCAGGCGCAGGAGCCGGGAACTTTCATGTTCGGTCGGCCCCCACAGATGTTCTTGGCGCAGGCCGGGCAGTTCCCGAACGGCACCTTCCCCGCTCGTAACGGCAGCACCGGCGTGCCGGAGGATGCCAGGGACAGAGCGGCACGCAGCTCTCCCCGACTGTCGGTCTGTTGCGTCATGCTGGATGTCTCCAGTTCCTTGATGAGTGGCTGGCAGGCAAGGGCGACCCCGGTTCTTGGCGGAGTGGGGGTCGCCCTTGGCGTAGCTAGCCGTGGAAGTGGCTGCGCTTGATGACGGCTTTGCGGATGTTGACCGTGCTGCCCGTGCCGCTGGTGATGGCGCGGGCGGGTGCGCGCAGGGCGAGAACGATGACCGCGAGCCACACGAGCGCCCCGCCGCTGATTCCGGCCGCGGCGCTGACGATCTCGCCCACGCCATAGCCGATGCCGGCGGCGAGGGCGCCGCCCCCGAGTCCGGCGCCGAGGAAGCGTTGGGCGACGGGGTCCAGGAGTGGCAGCGGTGTCAGGTCGCGCGGCTCGGGGGCGAGGGTCGGGGCGGGGGCGAGGTGCTTGGGCATGGGGACCATGCGGCCGTAGGCATCGGGCACCCACACCACGCTCTGCCGCTCGCCGTACGGGTCCAGCGCCACCGACAGGCCCGGGTCGTAGGGGCTGAGGGGCTGCGGTTGGTGGACGGTCACGGCCCTCTGGGCGGGCAGGTAGGCGGACTGTTCGGGGTACATGCGGAATCCCTTGAGGTCATGGTTCAGGGAGGCGAGGGCACCCCCTTGCGGGGGTGCTGAAACGGGGGTTTTGGGGGTCTGACCTGGGGTGCCTCCCTGACTCCCTGCGCGATCATTCGTGCAGCTCAGAGCCAGGGAGGCGGGTCAGGGAGGGAGGCAGGGAGTTCTCCCTGCCTCCCTGACCCGGGCGGGGTCGGCTCCCTGTCATCCGTCGGCGGAAGCGGAACCGTCCGTCTCGCGGTTGGCGAGGGCTCGGGCGACGCGTTCAGCGGCGACGACCATGCGGCCATCGGACTTGTAGGGCTCCGCGCCGGCGTCCTCCAGGACGCGCTTGAGGTCCAGGAACGTCCAGGCGCCGTAGGCGTCCTCGTTCAGCGCGGCGAGCCGCTTGAGGACGTCCTGTGTCTTCAGGCGCGGCTTGTCGCCGAGGACGGCGGCGATGTCGGCGAGCGGGTCCCGCTCCTCGCCCCGCTCGATCACGGTCAGGGTGGTGACCCCGTCGCGCAGGGCCTTGGCCCGGTCGGCGATGACGGTCGCCTCGTCGGTGTCGATGTAGTGCGTTCGGACCGTGATGGACGCCTGCCCGGCGGGAATCGCGATGCCGTCGGAGGCGACGACGACCGTGCCCTTGTCGAGCCCGGGGCGCAGCAGGTTCGGCGCGGCCCCGCCGTCGACGGCCTTGTCGCCCAGGGCCATGCGGGCCTGCTGCTCCGTTCCCAGGGCGAGGGAGGCGCGGGTGTGGGCGCCCTCGCGGACCAGCTTGGGCAGGTTCTCGTTGGTCGGGTCCTGGGTGCCCTGCCACATCAGGACGTTGACCGCACGGCCCTGGTTGTGGATTTTGCGGACGGCCATGAAGTAGCGGGAGTTGGCCTTGGCGCCGCCGTAGGGGCGCTTGTCCTCGTCCTTGGCCGGGCACATGAACGCGACCTGTGCTTCGTCCACGATCACGATCAGCGCCGGGAACTGTGTTCCGGGCGGGGCCTGGAGACGCCGGTTCATCTCGTCCACGGCGCCCTCAACCATCTCGGTCACCTGGATCACGTGGTCGTCCGTCGGGCCCTCGATCAGCGTCGTGGCCACGCCGTCGAACATCCGCCAGTCCCCGGCACCCTTCAGGTCGCCCATGAGGAACTGCACCGATCGATCCAGGGCCAGCCACAGCGCGAGGGCCCGAAGCGCGGCCGTTTTGCCCTGGTTGGACAGACCCGTAATCAACAGGTGCCGCTGGAACAGACTCAGGGCCGCCGCGTCGCCGCGCAGGTCCTCGCCCCAGGGGGCGCGGCCCTTGGCGTAGTCCGCGGTCATGGTCTCGTCCGTGACCAGCGGCGACGGGCCGATCGGCTCGTCCAGCGCCCCAGAGTCCGCCACCCAGAGGCGGACGGTGCGGGCGGCCTGGGGGATGGTGATGAACACCTCGTGCTCGTGGCGGGTCAGGTTCTCCGCGAGCTTGCGGCGCCGGTTCTGCACCTCGATCGTGGACACCCCGGACGGGAGGGTGACGTCGACCTCGACGCCGCATCCGGCGATCCGGATCGGCCCGAGCATCGACGCGCCGGCGTCCCCCATGTCCTTGATGGCGTTACGCAGGGCGGGCACGCCGAGGTCGCGCAGGGCCTTGACGACGATGGACGGGGTGATCGGCTCGCCCTCGCCCGATCGGACGTTCGCGGGGAGCGCCCAGGCGGGTGCGGCCTGCTGGTGCCGGCCGACGCCCCATAAGGCCAGCAGGGCGAGGAAGGGACCGATGGCGAGGGCGGGGCCCCACACGACCTGAACGATGGTGATGAGCAGGTTGATGAACTCGATCGTGGCCATCAACGGCGTGACGACCTGCGTGACGTCCTTCGTCGCGATCGCCATCACGACCCCGAGCGCGACCAGCGAACCCACGCCCATGCCCGCGCTCACGGCCACGCCCTTGGCCGCGTCCACGGGCGAGTGGAGCAGGTCCATCCGGCGACGGTGGCGGGCCTCGCGGAAGTGCTGTCCGCGCTCCTCCCACTCTGTGGCCATCTCGTGGTTGCCTGCGGCTTCGGCGGCGCGGAACATCCGCTCGTAGCGGGAGGCGGTCCGACCGTCCCAGGTCCGCTTCGCCGCGATGCGGGCCCCGCCGGCGACGTAGAGGGTGTGCCGGGCAACGGCGCGGGCGGTCGTCTTGGTCGTCTCGTGCGTGACCGCGGTGCGGATGGCGCGGCCGGAGCGGACCCACAGCGGGACGGGCCGCGCGGGGGCCGGTTCGGGGACCACGGTCAACGTGGTCACGTTGACGGGCTCGGGTGCGAGGTTGTCTTTGTGCAGGTGAACGACGTTGTCACTCATGGTTGGTGGCGCTCCTGACTGCCCCGTGTCCGGGGTGAGAGGGAAGGGAGAAGGCGCAGTGCGGGCGGGCGGTCACCACCAGCCGGAGGACTTCTTGGCGGCCTTGGCGCGGGCGGCCTCGGTGACGACGCGCTGACGCTCGATCTGCAACGCGGTGATTTCCGCGATCAGCCGCGTCTCAGCCGACGTCGACACCGTCTCGATCCGGTTATCGGCGTGGCCGGTGCTCTTGCCCCGCAGGACCCGGTACGAGCCGCCCGCCACGGCGGCGAGCATCTGGCGCCGCTCCGAGCCGGTGAGCGGCCACAGTTCGCCGCGGCGGACGGCTTCGAGCATGCGGTTCGTCTCGCGGATCGCCCGGTCAAGGCGACGCGTGTCGGGCTTACCCATGGTCAGACCGCCTTTCCGGCGTTCGGGGCGAGGATGAGATGGATGTCGGCGAGCTGGACGGTCGAACCCTGCGAGCGCAGCCACGCGGCTACCTCGCGGGTGACGCGGTCGGAGCAGCAGGTGATCGGGACCGTGACGGTTCCGTGGGCGAACGCGCGGCCCTCGCCCGGCACGGTCACGTGCGCGTGCCAGGCGTATTCGATGCTGCCCGGGGCAGCGTTGGTGCTGGTCACAGCACAACTCCAAGGAGTGGAAGAAGGGTTCAGGCGCAGGGCACACAGGTCCCGAGCGAGGCGGGAATGACGTAGCCCGCATCGCGCCCGCAGGACGGGCAGGTGCGGCGGGCGGCGTTGGCCTTGGCCAACGCCGCCCACTTCGCGACCGTCATCGGCCGCACCGGCCGGGCCAGGTCCACCCGGTAGAGGTAGGCGACCAGCGGCCCGCGGCGACGGCGCGGCCGTTCGAGTTGCGCGGCCACCGGCTGTCCGCCGGGGCGCAGGCCGCGCGCCCTGAGTTGGCGAAGGGTGGCGTAGCCATCCGGGGCCAGATGCCACCGGAACACCGGTAGCGCGGCCATCACGCCACGCGCTTCCACGCCGCCCGCAGGCGAACCTCGGAGGCGGAGTGGCCACCCGCCCGGAAGCGGGTCGCCATCTCCCGGTACGACAGGGCCGGAACGCGACTGGTGCGAATCTCCTCCACCACCGCGTCAAGTTCCGCGTCCGTGAGAGCCGGGCCCGATTCGAGCGCGGCAACCGTCTCGGTCGGCCCCCAGACAGGCAGTTCCCAACGGGGTGCGACGTCGGGCGTGACGCGGTGCGTCACGCTGGTCAGGGCCCGTCCTGTGTCCTCGCCGGTCCGGGCCGCTTCCAACGTCGACCACGCGTCGGAGAGCCGTTTGGCGGTGTCTGCCTGGACGCGAGCGACGCGAGCGCCAGCCTGCGTCACGGCCGTCAACCGCGTCTCCTCCGTGGACGCTTCAGCCCGCAGTCGGGCGCGGGCCACGGCGGCTTCGTCGCGGGCTTCCTGCTGGATGCCGGAGATGGCGGTCAGCGCGGCCGGGGTGAGCGCGGTCCGCTCCCACAGCCCGTGGACCAGCCACAGGGCCTTCGCCGCGAGCGGCAGCCACGCCACCGCCAACCACGCGCCCGTGTCCGCCTCAGCGGTCAGGGCGTGGGCGACCAGGACGCCGGTGGCGAGCAAGCCGAACGACCAACCCACCGCCGTCACGGCGGTGGAGTGGTCGCCTTGGGCTGCGAGGCGGCGTTCGTAGGCGAGGGTGGCGAGCCATCCCCCGTCGATGCCCAGGCCGACCACGAGAGCGACGGGCCACGGCATCGCCGTGCCCAGCCACATCACGACCACGGCCAGGGTCAGGACCAAGGAGACCGCCGTCACGGCGACGGCGGGCAGCGCGGTCGGGCGGGCCATCACGCCACCCCCGCCGGGCTCGTGCCGGCGGTGCGGTTGGTCAGCTTGGCCCGCTCCGCGAGCACCCGGGCCAGCGCCCGGCGAACCCGGCGGGTGTCGACCTCGTTGGGGACGTGGTTCATGGCGGTGATCTGTGCGTCGATCAGGCCGACGTCCGCGAGGATCACGGGCATCTCCAGCTCGATCGCGTCCAGCTCCGCATCCGTCGGCTCCATGAAGTCAGCGAACGCGGTAACAGCTTCCTGAACAGTGACGATGGGGTTCATTGGGTCGTGTTCTCCCTTGCAGGTGGAACGGCCCGAACAGCGGCCCCGGGTCTAGCCACCCGGGGCCGCACGCCGTTGAAGTCGGAAGATCCGGCTCCCCTCAACGCCGCTCGTGCGAGACGAACAGCGGAGGCAACCGGCCGTTGCGCCAGAGCGCAGCGGCTAACTGAGTCGTGCGGATGTCTCCTCCGGGAACGCGAGCTCCCGTTTCAGGCGTATGGAGACGTGACCTTTCGGTCTAAAGCCGTCCCGAGTGACAAGGGTCGGGTCCGCCCTCGGCCCGCTTTGTCCCGGGCCCCTTGGCCTCGAACGGCCCTGAAGCAGGGCGCATTGAGGTCCGGCACCCACCGCCCGGAAGTACCGACCGACGAGCACATGCCTAAGGTTCCCTAGGGTTCCCTGCGGTGTCAAGCGGTAAGCTAGGGAACCTCAGGGAAGTAACGACAAGGAGCGAGCAACATGGCAGGCCAGGCCGACAACCGGGCGCCGTACGCAAGGATTGCCGCCCACTACACGGAGCTGATTACGTCTGGTCAGCTAGAGCCAGGGACGCTCTTGCCGAGCATCAAGAACCTCGCGGAAGAGTGGAAGGTCAGCACCGCCACAGCCGAGAAAGCCCTGCGTAAGTTGCGAAACGAAGGGCTCGTTCGAGGCATCCATGGAATCGGCACTGAAGTCCTGGACAGGCCGGCCCCGATGTCCTCGGGGTCCCAGCGCCAGGACCGGGGGCGTCGTACCGGGTCTAGCTGGGGGTCGGGCGAACGGTCCGACTCGCATACGGCGGCCGTGGTGCCCGCACCAGCCGAGGTTGCGCAAGCCTTGGACATCGAGCCCGGCTCAGAAGTCGTACGCCGCAGCCGCGTGTACCGGGACCGCCACGGCATCGTGGCTCACAGCACATCATGGATTCCCGCTCGGTACGGGAAGCTGATCCCTCAACTAGCTTCAAGCGAACGGCTGGCCGGGGGAACTTCGCTCCAGCTCATCGCTCAGGCCACCGGCCACCCGATCAGCCACCGCATCGACACCGCCTCGGCCCGCCTCCTGACACCCGAATACGCGCGACTCCTGGAACTCTCCGAAGACAGGTCGCCAACAGAACCGGTCGTTGTCATGACAGCGAAGTTCGTCGACAGCGAGGGCAACATCGTGGAGTACGGCGTGGACCTCGGGGGACCCGGCCGAACGTGGCGCACAGAATCGGAGGTCGCCCCGTGACGGTTATGGAAGGCGCGCTCGCGAGCGCACGCGAAGACCGACCGGGAACCCTGCTTACGGCCTACCGTGCTGCCACAATCACGCTCGAAGCCGAAGCAGAGGTGGCCGCCACCTCCCGACCGATGACGAGACCGATGTCCCCGCACTCTCCGTTCTGCGTCCTCATGGCCGGACTGCCCGGCTCAGGCAAGACCACCCTTTCCCGTGCTCTCACCGACCGCGGATTCGTACGGTTGTGCCCAGACGAAGAGATGTACCGCCGCCATGGCGTGTACGGGGTCGACTTCCCTCGAGGTACTTTCCCCACCCTGGAACGCCCGGTCCTCGAAGACGTGGCGAGCGAACTCCGGGAACAGCTCAAGGCAGGACACGACGTGGTCGTTGACCACGGCTTCTGGACCCCGGAAGACCGGGCCAAGTGGCGAGCTGTCGCCACCGAGGCCGGCGCTACTCCCGTCGTCGTCTACCTCGCCGCCAGCCACGACGAACTGTGGGCGAGGATCAGCAAGCGCAACGAGTTTCACGCAGACGATCCCAACGCGATCTACTTCTCCGAGAGCGATCTACAGCGGTACCGACGCCGGTTCTTTCCTCCCGCAGCAGACGAACCCCATGTCATGTTCGATGGCGACCCGGCAGTCGTGATCGCAGCGCTGGAAGCATCTGGCCTCTGAAGTTCAGGGACAGGCGCACATCCGCCACCTCCTGCCCTCTCTACCGCAACACTGCGGAAGGGTGCCTGAACTGGACGTTTGAGATCAGCGAAGCGTGCCACGTCCCCTCGCGATCGCGACGACGCTTACCCGGCAGATAGCGGCGGACGCGGCGTAGTAGCGCACTACGTAGTGCGCTACGGTGGAGCCATCTCCATAACCTAGGTTCTAGAGATGGCAACAGCCCCCACCGCCGTGAAGAGGAAGGGGCTGCCGCGCTCACATGGGACTCATCCCGTGACCCCTGCCCCCTTGGCGTTGGCGCGCCTGGGGGCAGAGTGCGTTAGAGGCCGCTGATGACGTGCATCAGCCAGTGTCCCGCCTGGATGATCCAGTCGGAGACAACCGGAGCAAACACCGCGAGCACGATGTCTGCCGGCCCCCGCTTGTCGCGGAGCGCATCCCGGCTCGGATCCGGTTCGAGTCCGTCCCCGGAGGGTTCGGACTCGCGGCCATCACCGTTGCCAGCATTGCTCATATTCTGTTGTTCTCTCTTTCGCCCGCCGTGCAGAACCGGGGTGGGCCGGGATCGGCGGGCTTGCCTCCACGGCCCCCCTGGAGCCACGCGCCAGACGAACACCCTGAAGTCTAGGTGGTGGGACCGACTCTGGAGACCCGGGTGACCACAACTTCTGGACGAGTGGCGCCATCCAACCACTAGATGTGGGGTTCCATGGGGGGATTCGCCACTCGGGCGCGTCCGCCTGAGGGGCGCGGCCGAGAGTGGCATGTGCGGGGAGGGCGCCGAGGGCCGGACTGATCAGGAGAAACCCGCGCAGCCCACTCATGAACAGACGTCGTTCCGCCGCCAGGCTGTAGCGCCCTGACCCCGGCAAAACGCCCCGGATGTCGTGGCATCGAACTCGCGAGGCAGCCCATCTGGACGCGAGGCGAGATGCACTCCGGGACGGAACGAATCGACAGGTGTTACAGGCGAAGCGCCACAAAGGTCCTTACGTGAGCGTCCCGAGATGTCGAGCGAAGCGCCGGAATGCATCCCTCCGTACTCGCGAGGCGCACTTTGGACCCGGTGAGAAATATTTTTCTTCTGCACAATGTGTATACGCGAAAGTCGCAGGTCAGGCGCCATTCTGTGGATGCGGCTGTGGTTTATTCACCGCGCTGTCCACCGGGTCATGCACAGATTATCGGTAGTTGTGCACAGTTAATTGACGCTTATCCACAGGGGTTGTGGATAAGCGGATTGGCTGCTGGATCACTCGCTGTCACTATTGCCACCGACGGGGCGACGTGGCCGCAAAAAGGCGGCCCCCGCTGGCACGGGAGCCGCCCTGACCTAGTCCTTGGAGAGAGCAGGTCAGTAATGACACTACCGACTAGTACTGAAGCTTCAAGCCCCGAGAGTCCTCCTGCGGTACGCCGACCGCGTCGCTGGGTACGTTCGCGAGGACTGGTTGCGATTGGCCTTGGCGGAATCGGTCTGCTGGTCGTTCTTCTCGTTCTCTTCGTGCCCGCGCTTGCCGCACCGATTGAGACGTCTTCCGTTGTCGTCGGGGCAATAGTCCCGTTGACCGTGTGGCTCTGTCGGGATGGAGGGGGTAGCGGAGGCGATTCTGGCAGCGAGCGATAGATCGAGCCGCCGTAGCGAGACGGTTCTCTCCGCGGCGCTTGTTGTCCTGGTCCTTGTCCAGTGCACTAGCGGTCGCAGCTGTTCACCTTCGTACGCGCAGCCCGGCTGAGCTGCTGCTTGAACCTCTGCGGACGCCTCTGAACTGCCACCCGCACAGTTGGAAAGCGTGTTGGGGGCAACCCCTCACGAGTTCGAATCTCGTATCCTCCGCCAGTGCCTCACCGGGCACGTTGTCGAAGGGCCCCACCGCGAGGTGGGGCCCGAAGACGCGGTATGATATAAAAAAAAACCAGCCCAACAGAAAAACAACAAA
>NZ_JBHYPZ010000048.1:0-76673 GCF_042746485.1 Streptomyces sp. NPDC058751
CGGGGGGGGGGCTTTTTCCCGGGGGGGTTCTTGGGTGGGGGGCGCCCCCGCGTGGGTTGGCCGCCCCCTTCCGCATGCCGGAGGACCTCGGCGGCGAGGATCAGCGCTCCGTCACCTTGCCGTCCGCCACCTCCAGGCGACGGGTCGTGCGGACCGCGTCCAGCATGCGGCGGTCGTGGGTGACCAGCAGGAGCGTGCCCTCGTAGGAGTCGAGGGCCGATTCGAGCTGTTCGATGGCCGGCAGGTCGAGGTGGTTCGTCGGCTCGTCCAGGACCAGCAGGTTGACGCCCCGGCCCTGGAGGAGTGCCAGCGCGGAGCGGGTGCGCTCCCCCGGGGAGAGCGTGGCCGCCGGGCGCAGGACGTGGTCCGCCTTCAGCCCGAACTTGGCCAGCAGCGTGCGGACTTCGGCGGGCTCCGTGTCCGGGACGGCCGCGCCGAACGCCTCCAGCAGCGACTCGGAGCCGTGGAAGAGCTTGCGGGCCTGGTCCACCTCGCCGACGATCACACCGGACCCGAGCACGGCGTGGCCGGCGGACAGCGGCACCCGGCCGAGCAGCGCGCCCAGCAGCGTCGACTTGCCCGCGCCGTTCGCGCCGGTGACGGCCACCCGGTCCGCCCAGTCGACCTGGAGGGTCGCCGGACCGAAGGTGTAGTCCCCGCGCCGCACCTCGGCTTCCCGCAGCGTGGCGACGACCGCGCCCGACCGCGGGGCCGCCGCGATCTCCATGCGCAGCTCCCACTCCTTGCGGGGCTCCTCCACGACGTCCAGCCGCTCGATCATGCGCTGCGTCTGCCGGGCCTTCGCGGCCTGCTTCTCGCTGGCCTCGCTGCGGAACTTGCGGCCGATCTTGTCGTTGTCGTTGTTCGCCTTGCGCCGCGCGTTCTTGACGCCCTTGTCCATCCAGCCGCGCTGCATCTGGGCCCGGCCTTCGAGGGCGGCACGCTTGTCGGCGTACTCCTCGTAGTCCTCGCGTGCGTGCCGGCGAGAGGTCTCGCGCTCTTCGAGATAGGCCTCGTAACCGCCGCCGTACAGCGTGATCTGCTGCTGGGCCAGGTCGAGTTCGAGGACCTTGGTGACCGTGCGGGTGAGGAACTCCCGGTCGTGGCTGACGACGACGGTCCCGGCGCGCAGGCCGGAGACGAAGCGCTCCAGGCGCTCCAGACCGTCCAGGTCGAGGTCGTTGGTGGGCTCGTCGAGGAGGAAGACGTCGTAGCGGGAGAGCAGGAGGGAGGCGAGTCCGGCCCGGGCCGCCTGGCCGCCGGACAGGGACGTCATCGGCTGGTCGAGACCGACGCCGAGCCCGAGCGAGTCGGCGACTTCCTCGGCACGTTCGTCCAGGTCGGCGCCGCCGAGGTCGAGCCAGCGCTCCAGGCTGTTCGCGTACGCGTCATCGGCGCCGGGCGCTCCGTCGACGAGCGCCTGCGTCGCCGCGTCCATGACCCGCTGGGCCTCGTCGACGCCCGTGCGGCGCGCGAGGAAGCCCCGTACGGTCTCGCCCTCCCGGCGCTCCGGCTCCTGGGGCAGGTGCCCGACGGTCGCGGAGGGCGGGGAGAGCCGCAGCTCGCCCTGCTCCGGGGTGAGCAGGCCCGCGAGCATCCGCAGCAGCGTGGACTTGCCCGCGCCGTTGGCGCCGACGAGCCCGATCACGTCACCGGGCGCGACGACGAGGTCGAGTCCGGAGAAGAGCGCGCGGTCGCCGTGGCCGGCGGTGAGGTTCTTGGCGACGAGAGTGGCAGTCATCAGGGAGCCGATTTTAACGGCCCGCCACGGCACCTTCGACGGCCCGTCGCGTCCCTCACCGCCGGTGCCCGCCGGTGGCGCGCAGGGCGGCAACCGGTTTCGCGAGGGGCGCGCTCCTCGCCGCGATCAGCAGAACGCGGCCGCGGGAACCCGTGTCACCGCCGAGCAGGGAGTTCAGCGCGCCGCGGTACTCGGGGCCGCGGAAGCGGAACGGCCCCACGCCGTGGTAGCCGTTGCGCTCCAGATCGACCCGTTCGCCGGTCTGCCAGGCGAAGTCCCGCCAGACGTAGTCGTCGCCGTCCCGCTCGACGATCGCGGTGACGGCACCGCACTCGATGCTCTCGCACTCGGGGCAGCCGTAGATGACGTGCCTGCCCCCGTCGAGCGGGGCGTCCGCCTCCAGCAGGAGGTTGCGCACGTGTGCGGTGAAGATCGCGGGCGGTACGTCGGAGGCGAGCGGGGAGACCGCGTCGAGCTCGGAGAGCCAAAGCAGCAGCGGGCGTCCGTCGACGACGAAGTCGGTGAGGTCCCGGTGCACCTGGTGGTCACCGCCCGCGAGGGCCCCGCCGGCACGCGTCGTCGGGGCCAGGCCGAAGGTGGCGTACTCGAAGGACATGGAGTGAGTATCCCAGCACACGGGGTGACGGGGTCGCGTGTGGCATGTTCCGCTAACGTCCCGGCATGGAGAAGCCCCTGAGCGGTGATGTGATCGTGGTCGGCTGCGGGGTCGTCGGTCTGACGACGGCCGTGGTGCTGGCCGAGGCCGGCGGGCGGGTCCGGGTGTGGACGCGGGAGCCCGCCGAGCGGACCACCTCGGCCGTTGCGGGGGCCCTGTGGTGGCCGTACCGCATCGCGCCGGCGGAACTGGCCCGCGCCTGGGCCCTCGAGTCGCTCTCCGTGTACGAGGAGCTGGCGGCGCGGCCCGAGGACAGTGGCGTACGCCTGGTCGAGGGGGTCATGGGCGAGACGCGGCTGGACGGGCTGGGCTCGTGGGCGGCCCGGGTGCCCGGACTGCGCGCGGCGACGGCCGGGGAGTACCCGGGGACCGCGCTGCGGGCGCGGCTGCCGCTGATCGACATGCCCGTGCATCTGCGCCACCTGCGGGAGCGGTTCCTGCGGGCGGGCGGGACGGTCGAGGAACGGACGGTGGCGGACCTCGCGGAGCCGGACGCGCCGGTCGTCGTGAACTGCGCGGGCCTCGGCGCCCGTGATCTCGTCCCGGATCCGGCGGTACGGCCCGTGCGCGGACAGCTCGTGGTCGTCGAGAACCCCGGGATCCGCGAGTGGCTCGTCTCGACGGACCCGGTGGCCGGGACGACGACGTACGTCTTCCCGCAGCCGGACCGGGTGGTCCTGGGCGGCACCACGGACGAGGACGACTGGTCCCTGGTTCCCGACCCGGAGGCGGCGGCGCGGATCGTCGAGCGGTGCGCGGCGCTGCGCCCCGAGGTCGCCGGAGCCCGTGTGCTCGGTCACCGGGTGGGGCTGCGGCCGGTGCGCGAGACGGTCCGTCTGGAGCGCGAGGTCCGGCCGGACGGGCGGGTGCTGGTGCACAACTACGGGCACGGCGGCGCCGGGGTCACCGTGGCGTGGGGATGCGCGCGGGAGGCGGCCGGACTCGTCGGCCCGGCCGCCTCCCGCTGACCCTCCGGCCGGCCACGGCGGGCCGGAGGGTCGACAGGCCCGTGGGCAGTGGCTGACGCGCCGGCCCGTGGGCCGGCGCGTCAGCGGGCGGGAGGGGTGGCGGGTCAGGGGGTCAGTCGTCCGCCCCCGGGAGCCGGAGGGCGGTGTGCGGGGCGCGTACGCCGTCGAGGACGGACACTGCCGGTGCCGCCGCGGAGCCCTTCGTCGCCCGCGCGAACGCGGCCGCGCCGCCCACCAGGGGCACCCGGGCCGAGGTTCGGGCCAGGTCGATGGTCAGGGTGGGCGTGGCGGCGGGAGGGTCGATCAGGTCCTTGTCGGTTCCCGCGACGATCAGCGCGAGCCGGTGCCCCTTCGGGACCACGTGGTCGGTGGCCGCCAGGTCCAGCGTGATGGTGTACGCCTTGCCCGGGGTGAGCGGGACGCCCCGCCGCTCCGAGGCGTGGTTGCCGAGGTCGGCCCAGCCGCGGCTGACGACGGTGAAGTCGACGTCGGCCCCGGCCGCCTCGGTCACCTTGTAGCAGGAGCTGTCGCCGGCGGTGCTCGCGCCCCAGCAGGTGCGGTCGGTGAGGGTCGTGATGCCCTCGCCGGGGCCGGCGTAGTCGCGGACGGTGTCCGGGCCCAGGTCGACGAGCACCGCCGACAGATGGGCGGCCGACGTGGTCGGCGTGGCGGTGACGGTCACCTCGGAGGAGCCGGAGATCCGCAGGTCGCGGGTGAGCGGCCCGGTGGTGAAGCCGGCTTTGTCCGCGGTCGGCCGGTCTATGTGCGCGGCCCAGTCGGTCTCGCTCCGCCGCGGGTCGTCCGTGAAGGTCTCGGTGCCCGGCTCGCGGCCGAGTCCGAGGGTGCCGACGCCCGCCTGCGCGCCCGTGCCCGGCCGCAGGGTCGTGGCGCTCGTGGCGCGGGGCGGCCAGACAGCGGAGGTCGTCCACCGGTCGGGGTGGCGTTCGATGTCGGCCATGGGTTCGCGGTCGACGCCGTTGTCGTAGCCGAGGAGTTCGTGGTCGAACCAGCGGTGCAGGGTGTCGACCCAGGCGGCCCGGCGGAAGTCGAAGGGGTCGACGTGCCCGGTCTGGGAGAGCCAGATCTTGCGCTCGACCCCGTTCCGGGCGAGGGCGTCCCACCACTGGCCGACGTGCTTGGTGCGGACATTGAGGTCCTGCATGCCGTGGACGAGGAAAACGCTGGCCCTCACCTTCGCGGCGTCCTTGACGTAGTCGCGCTCGGTCCACAGCGGCGTCCAGTCGCCGGTGCGCGGCGCCCCGTCGACCAGTTTCCGCTGTACGGCCGCGCACTTGGCGCGGGCGTCGGGGCTGTCGACGTATCCGGAGAGCCAGTCGGGGCCCGAGTCGTAGAGCGGGGCGCCCTCGGCGAAGTAGTAGTCGTACCAGGAGGAGATGGCGCTGATCGGCACGATGGTCCTCAGGCCCTTCACGCCGGTGGCGGCGACGCCGTTGGCGATGGTGCCGTCCCAGCTCTTGCCGATCATCCCGGTCCTGCCATTGGTCCAGGTCGCCCGGGCCGTCGCGGTGCCGGTGCGGGTGGTGTAGCCCTTGGCGCGGCCGTTCAGCCAGTCGACGACCGCCTTGGCGGACTGGATGTCGGAGCGGCCGCCCACGTCGACGCAGCCGTCGGAGCGGTTGGTGCCGGCGAGGTCGACGCCGACGAAGGCGTAGCCGCGCGGCACGAAGTAGTTGTCGTAGAACAGCGGCATCCGTACGACGCGGCCGTCCGCGTCGTACGTCTTCTTCTGGCTCTCGTTGCCGCGCCCGCAGCAGGAGTAGTACGGGCTGGCGTCCATGATCACGGGTATCTTGCGCCCCTGGCGGGCGGGTTCGCGGGGCCGGACGACGTCGACGGCGACGCGGTCGTGCCGTCCGTCGCCGTCGCCGTCGAGGCCGGTGTCGACCCAGACGGACTCACGGATCGCGTTCTCGTACGAGTAGACCGGGGTGCTCTGTCTCGGGGCGCCGTGTGCGGCGGCCGGGACGAGTAACGCGGCCATCAGGGCGGCGACGGCCGCCGCCGCGAGCGGTCTCCAGGTCGTGAAGCGCATGCGGCTCACTGGTGTGGATGTCGGCATGGGCGGAACGTACCCCGGTCAACTCTCCTGCGACAGAGGGTATTTGACAGACCCTTGGGAACGGATGACTCATGTCGGCCGAATGGCGGTCGTGTGACGGGGGTGGCCAAAGGCGCCCGACGCCGTCCGGTGGCGGGCACCCGTGGCGCGGGGTTCAGCGGGTGGCGGCCTTCACCTCCGACTCGGCCACCTGGTCGAGGAGTTCGGCACGGCCGATGGCGTCGGCGCGGGTCGCGGGGACCGTGCAGGCGTAGGCGCCGGCCACCGCGCCGAACAGGGCGCAGCGCTCGACCGGTTCTCCAGTCAGACGGCCGTAGAGGAAGCCCGCCGCGAAGGAGTCCCCCGCGCCGTTGGAGTCGACGACCGGCGTGCGGGGCGGGACCACGGGGACGTGGGTCACCTCGCCGTCGGTCAGCACGTACGCGCCCTCGGCACCGGCGGTGGCGACGACCACCTCGGCACGGCCGCGCTCCATGATCTTCCGCATGGTGCGCTCGTGGTCGGCGAGGGCGGTGGCGGAGACGAACACGACGTCCGCGGTGTAGGCGAACGGCTCGTGGTACGGGTTCTCGCCGTCCCAGTTGTGCAGGTCGGTCGAGATGGTCACCCCGGCTTCCCGGAGGACCGGCAGGGCGAAGGCGCAGGGGTGGGTGATGGACACGTGGGCGTGCCGGCTCGACACGGCCAGCCGCCGCACCGTCTCCTCGGGCAGCCGGTCCCCTTCGCCCGCCCGGCTGTCGTCGTACAGGGACAGCCTGCGCCCGTCGGGGCCGACGAGGTTGACCGCGCGCTTGGTGCCCGCGGGCTGGGAGACCTCGGTGAGCGGGATGCCCCGGTCGCGGTGCAGGGCGCGCACGAGGTCGCCCTCGGGGTCGTCGCCGAGCAGGTCGAGGTGGTGGGCGCGCAGGCCGAGGCTGTGCAGGCCAAGGGCGACGAAGTCACCGGTCTGCCCGGCGCGGGTCTCGATGCCCGGACGGATCATGTAGCTGTCGGCGTAGGGCAACGGCAGTTCGGGGACGTGGACGATGGTGTCCACACCCGCACCACCCAGGACGAGGACGTCGATGTCGCGGCTCATGACTCTCCCTCTCTGACGCAAGCAGCGAGTCAACCAGTCCCCTGACGATCACCGCAAGGAGTTGCAGAAACTTGCGCAAATCCTGTCGGTCGCCGCCCTGGAACCTCCGCGTCGGTCAGCCGCCGTGGTCGTACACGGTCACCGACAGACCCCGGCGCACCAGCCGCTCGGTGACCAGGGGTTCCACCCGCGCCCAGGTGCCGCCGGCCAGACCGCATCCGATGCGCGGCATGTGCACGGAGGCGCCGAGTTCGACGGCCTTGTCTGCCAGCAGTCCGAGGGCGGCATCGATGGCCTCGTAGCGCACGGGCACGCCCTTGCTGCCCGTGCGTATCCCCCGCTGGCCCACCAGGTTCGCCACCCATACGTACGGCTCGACCTGGACGAACTGGGCCGCGCCCAGGCCGAAGTCGTTGCCCGCGCGGCCGCGGTGCCAGGCTCGGTACGCGGCCTCGGGCTCCGGCCAGCGGCGGGAGAGCGCCAGCACGAAGCCCTTTCCCCAGCCCCCGATGTCGTTGCACACGTGGGCGATCAGCTTGACGCCCTTGATCGAGGGAACGGTGGCATCGCCGCGGACGTATCTGATCTCCGACATGCCACCACCGTAGGTGCCGCCACTGACAACGGCGCCGCCCCGACGGCGGACGAGAACTTTCACAACGCTGGTGGGACAGCAATACTGTTGCACCGCGCCGTCAGCGGTCACCAGGGGCGGGCGCCGCACGACGCGAGAGGCGAGAACCTGCCATGACGACGGACACCGAGGAGCCGAAGCTCACGGTCGACGAACTGGCCGCGCGGGCGGGTGTCACGGTCCGTACCGTCCGCTTCTACAGCGCCCGGGGTCTGCTGCCGCCGCCGGTGATCGGCCCCCGCCGGGTGGGGCACTACAGCCAGGAGCACCTGGCCCGGCTCGCGCTCATCGAGGAGTTGCAGCACCAGGGCATGACGCTGGCCGCGATCGAGCGGTACCTGACGCAGTTGCCGCCGGATCTGAGCGCGCAGGACCTCGCCATCCACCGTGCCGTGGTGGCCTCCTGGGCTCCCGACGCGACGGAGGAGGTGACCCGGGAGGAGCTGGAACGCCGGGCCGGGCGGTCCCTCGGGGACGCGGACCTGGAGCGGCTCGCCGCGATGAGCGTCGTCGAGGGGACGGGGGACCCCGTCCGGCTGGACCCCGGGCTGCTGAAGCTCGGCCTGGAGCTCCTGGACGTACCGATCGCGGACGAGTCGCTCCTCGCCGCGCGGAACGTCCTGCTGGAGCACGCGCGCGCGGCGGCCCGCGAGCTGTCCGGGCTGCTGCGTGACGCCGTGGGCGAGCAGGAGTCCGTGGCGGCCGTGAAGTCGCTGTCGGCGCACATGCAGCCGCTGGTCGTGCAGGCGCTGCTGACCGCGTTCCAGCGCTCCCTGAAGAACGAGTTGCGGGAGTGGCTCAAGGAATCCTGACGACCGCTGCACGACGGCGGGGGCGGGTGCCGGACACCGACAAGGTGTCCGGCACCCGCCCCCGTGGCGCGAGTCCCGCCCGCCGCCCGGTCCGGGCCCGGGTCAGGACGCGCCCGGTCCGGGCCCGGGTCAGGACGCGTCGGTGAAGCGCTCGCCCCTCTCCGCCTTCTCGACGAGCAGCGCCGGCGGCAGGAAACGGTCGCCGTAGCGCTCGGCGAGCTCCCGCGCGCGGGCCACGAACGCGGCCGTACCCGTCCCGGCCTCGCCCTCGTAGCCGTTGATGTACTGGAGCACACCGCCGGTCCAGCCCGGGAAACCGATACCGAGGATCGACCCGATGTTGGCGTCGGCAACGGAGGTCAGGACGCCCTCCTCCAGGAGCCGGACGGTGTCCAGCGCCTCGGAGAAGAGCATGCGCTCCTTCATGTCCTCGAACGGGATCTCGTGCCCCGGCTTCGTGAAGTGCTCGCGCAGCCCCGGCCAGAGCAGCCCGCGGCCGCCGTCCTCGCCGTACTCGTAGAAGCCCGCTCCCCCGCTGCGTCCGGGGCGCCCGAACTCGTCGACCATGCGGTCGATGACGGCCTCGGCCGGGTGGGTCTCCCAGGTGCCGCCCGCCTCCTCGACGGCCCGCTGCGACTCCTTGCGGATCTTGCGCGGCAGGGTGAGGGTCAGCTCGTCCATGAGGGAGAGGACCTTCGCCGGGTAGCCGGCCTGGGCCGCGGCCTGCTCGACGGAGGCGGGCTCGATGCCCTCGCCGACCATCGCGACGCCCTCGTTGATGAAGTGCCCGATGACCCGGGAGGTGAAGAAGCCCCGCGAGTCGTTGACGACGATCGGGGTCTTCCTGATCTGGCGGACCAGGTCGAAGGCGCGGGCCAGGGCCTCGTCGCCGGTGCGCTCGCCCTTGATGATCTCCACGAGCGGCATCTTGTCGACGGGCGAGAAGAAGTGCAGCCCGATGAAGTCCTCCTGCCGCTCGACGCCTTCGGCGAGGGCGGTGATGGGCAGGGTGGAGGTGTTGGAGCAGAGCAGGGCGTCGGGCTCGACGATGTTCTGGATCTCCTGGAACACCTTGTGCTTGAGCGAGGTGTCCTCGAAGACCGCCTCGATGACGGCGTCGCAGCCCGCGAGGTCGTTGGGGTCGGCGGTGGGCGTGATGCGGGCGAGCAGCGCGTCGGCCTTCTCCTGGGTCGTACGGCCCCGGGCGACCGCCTTGGCGCAGAGCTTCTCCGAGTACGCCTTGCCCTTGTCCGCCGCGTCGGCCGAGACGTCCTTGAGGACGACGTCGATGCCCGCGAGGGCGCACGAGTAGGCGATGCCCGCGCCCATCATCCCGGCGCCGAGGACGGCCACCTTGCGGACCGGGCGCGGCTCGATGCCCTTGGGCCGGTTGGCGCCGGAGTTGACGGCCTGGAGGTCGAAGAAGAACGCCTGGATCATGTTCTTCGAGGTCTGGCCGGCGGCCAGCTCGACGAAGTAGCGGGCCTCGATGACCTGGGCCGTCTCGAAGTCGACCTGGGAGCCCTCGACGGCGGCCGCGAGGATGTTGCGCGGGGCCGGGTAGGGCGCGCCGTTCGTCTGCTTGCGCAGGTTGGCGGGGAAGGCGGGCAGGTTGGCCGCGAACTTCGGGTTCGACGGGGTGCCGCCGGGGATGCGGTAGCCGGGCTTGTCCCAGGGCTGCTGCGACTCGGGGTTGGCGTCGATGAACGCGCGGGCCTTGGCGAGCAGTTCCTCGGGGGTGGCGGCCACCTCGTGGACGAGGCCGTTGTCCCGGGCGCGCGTCGCGTTGTACTGCGTGCCCTGGAGGAGGACCTTCAGCAGGGCGTCGGCGATGCCCAGCAGGCGCACGGTGCGGACGATCCCGCCGCCGCCGGGGAGCAGGCCGAGGGTGACCTCGGGGCAGCCGATCTTGGTGCCGGAGGTGTCGAGGGCGACGCGGTGGTGGCAGGCGAGGGCGAGCTCGAAGCCGCCGCCCAGGGCCGCGCCGTTGATGGCGGCGACGACCGGCTTGCCCAGGGTCTCGATGCGGCGCAGATCGCGCTTGATGGCGAGGCCGCCGTCGAAGAGGTCCTGGGCGGTCTCGGGCGTGACCCGGATGAGGTCGCGCAGGTCGCCGCCCGCGAAGAAGGTCTTCTTGGCCGAGGTGAAGACGACGCCCCGGATCGAGTCCTTCTCGGCCTCCAGGCGGTCGGCGACCGCGGTGAGGGAGGCGCGGAACGCCGCGTTCATGGTGTTGGCGGACTGGTTGGGGTCGTCGAGGACGAGGGTGACGACGCCGGTCTCGTCCTGTTCCCAGCGGATGGTGGTGGGCTCAGTGCTCATCAGGGAATGCTCCGTAGATCCTTGATCCGTTGGGAAGGTCAGACGCGCTCGACGATCGTGGCGATGCCCATGCCGCCGCCCACGCACAGGGTGGCGAGGCCGTAGCGCTTGTCCTGGCGCTCCAGCTCGTCGACGAGGGTGCCGAGGATCATCGCGCCGGTGGCGCCGAGGGGGTGGCCGAGCGCGATGGCGCCGCCGTTGACGTTGACCTTGTCCAGCGACAGGCCCATGTCCTTCACGAAGCGCAGGACGACGGCCGCGAAGGCCTCGTTGATCTCGACGAGGTCGATGTCGTCGATGGTCAGGCCTGCCTTGGCGAGCGCCTTGCGGGCCGCGGGCGCGGGGCCGGTGAGCATGATGGTCGGCTCGGAGCCGGACACGGCGGCGGAGACGATCCGCGCGCGCGGGGTCAGGCCGTAGCGCTCGCCGACCTCCTTGGAGCCGATGGCGACCAGCGAGGCGCCGTCCACGATGCCGGAGGAGTTGCCCGCGTGGTGGACGTGGTCGATCTTCTCGACCCAGTGGTACTTCTGCAGCGCGACCGCGTCGAAGCCGCCCAGTTCGCCGATGTCCGCGAACGAGGGCTTCAGCTTCGCCAGCGAGTCGGCGGTGGTGCCGGGGCGCAGGAACTCGTCGTGGTCGAGGACCGTGAGACCTCCGCGGTCCTTGACGGGGACGACGGACCTCTCGAAGCGGCCCTCCTTCACGGCGGTGGCCGCGCGCTCCTGGGAAAGAGCCGCGTACTCGTCGACGTCGCGGCGGGAGAAGCCCTCGATGGTGGCGATGAGGTCGGCGCCGATGCCCTGCGGCACGAAGTTGGTGGCGAGGTTGGTCATCGGGTCGGCGAACCAGGCGCCGCCGTCCGAGGCCATGGGCACGCGCGACATCGACTCGACGCCGCCCGCCAGGACGAGGTCCTCCCAGCCCGAACGGACCTTCATCGCGGCCATGTTGACCGCTTCGAGGCCCGAGGCGCAGAAGCGGTTCTCCTGGACGCCGGCCACCGTGTCGGGCAGTCCGGCGGCGATGGCCGCGATCCGGGCGATGTCGGAGCCCTGGTCGCCGACCGGGCCGACGACACCGAGCACGATGTCGTCGACGGCGGCCGGGTCGAGGCCCGGGAAGCGCCGCTGCACCTCGTGGATGAGCCCGACGACGAGGTCGATGGGCTTGGTCCCGTGCAGGGAGCCGTTCTGCTTGCCGCGACCGCGCGGGGTGCGGATCGCGTCGTACACGTACGCTTCGGTGCTCACTGGTAAGCCTTTCGATGGGGGTTCAGCCGAGCAGGGAGCGACCGATGATCTCCTTCATGATCTCGGTCGTTCCGCCGTAGATGGTCTGGATGCGTCCGTCGGTGAAGGCCCGTGCGACCCGGTACTCCGTCATGTAGCCGTAGCCGCCGTGCAGTTGGAGGCACCGGTCGGCGACCCGCTTCTGCAGTTCGGTGGCCCACCACTTCGCCATGGAGGCGTGCACCGCGTCGAGTTCGCCGTCCGAGTGGTCGACGATGCAGCGGTCGAGGAAGGTGCGGGTGACGGCGCACTCGGTGGCCATCTCGGCTATCTCGAAGCGGATGTGCTGGAGCTTGGCGAGCGGACGCCCGAACGCCTCGCGCTCCTTCACGTACGCGGTGGTGATCTCCAGCAGGTGTTCGGCCCCCGCGATGGCCGCGACGGCGATGCCCATGCGCTCCTGCGCGAGGTTGGTCATCAGGTGGACGAACGCGCCGTTCAGCGTGCCGAGCAGGTTCTCCTTGGGGACGCGGACGTCGTTGAAGAACAACTCGGCGGTGTCCTGCGACTTCTGGCCGATCTTGTCGAGGTTGCGGCCGCGTTCGAAGCCTTCCGTGCCCCGCTCGACGACGAGCAGCGACAGTCCGTGCGCGCCGCCCTCGGGGGTGGTCCTGGCGACCACGATCACCAGGTCGGCGAGGATGCCGTTGGAGATGAACGTCTTGGAGCCGTTGAGCAGGAAGTGGTCGCCCTTGTCCTCGGCGCGGGTGGCGATGCCCTGGAGGTCGGAGCCGGCGCCGGGTTCGGTCATCGCGATCGCGGTGATGATCGAGCCGTCGCAGAAGCCGGGCAGCCAGCGCCGCTTCTGCTCCTCGGTGGCGAGGTCGGTCAGGTACGGGCCGATGATGTCGTTGTGCAGCCCGAGGGCGAGCCCGGCCGCTCCCGCGCGCGTGAACTCCTCGGCGAGCACGGCGCTGTAGCGGAAGTCGGTGTTCCCGCCGCCTCCGTACTCCTCGGGGACGGCGAGTCCGAGCAGCCCCTGCTTCCCGGCCGCCCGCCACGCCTCGCGGGAGACGATGCCGTCCTTCTCCCACTGCTCGTAGTGGGGCAGCACCTCCTTGGCGAGGAAGGTGCGCACGGTCTCGCGGAACGCGTCGTGCTCGGCGGTGAAGATCTGCCGCTTCATGCGGGAAGGGCCTTCCTGGAGTGTGTACGGAAACCTTCGGGGAGGACGGTGGCCGGGCTCGCGCAGGCCCGGGCGGGCGCCGGGTCCCGGCCGGGGAGGGGCGGCCGGCGCGACCGCATCAGGCGCCGTCCTTCGTCAGCCCGGGCACGTCCCAGTCGCGGGCCACGTCCGCGGTGCCGGCGCCCGGCAGGGCGGGACCGCTCCGGACCGCGGTGGGGGTGGCCGAGAAGCGCGGGGCGGGGGCGGGCTGGGTGATGCCGTCGTGGTCCACGAACGTGCCCCGGGCGGCGAGATGCGGGTGCCCGGGCGCCTCGCGCAGGGACAGGACCGGTGCCACGCACGCGTCGGTGCCCTCGAAGACGGCGGTCCACTCGTCTCTCGTACGGGTCCTGAAGCGGCCGGCGACCGCCGCGCGCAGTTCCTCCCAGCGCGCCGGGTCCTTGTGGGCGGGACCGAGTCCGGGGATGCCGAGCAGGTCGACGAACCGGTCGTAGAACCGCTGCTCCAGGGGGCCCACGGCCATGTACCGGCCGTCGGCGGTCTCGTACGTCCCGTAGTACGGGCAGCCGCCGTCGAGGAGGTTGGCGGCGCGCCGGTCCTGCCAGCCGCCCGCGGCGATCATGCCGTGGATCATCGTCGAGAGGTGCGCGGTGCCGTCGACGATGGCCGCGTCCACGACCTGGCCGGTGCCGGTCGCGCGCGCGTGGTGCAGGGCGGCGAGGACGCCGACGACGAGGTAGAGCGAACCGCCCGCGTAGTCGCCCAGGAGGTTCGCGGGGACCGCCGGCGGTCCGTCCGGGGCGCCGATCATCCCGAGGGTGCCGGTGAGCGCGATGTAGGCGACGTCGTGCCCGGCGCGCTGGGCGAGCGGGCCCTCCTGGCCCCACCCCGTCATCCGGCCGTAGACGAGCCTCGGGTTGCGGGCACGGCAGTCCTCGGGGCCCACGCCGAGCCGCTCGGCGACGCCGGGGCGGTAGCCCTCGATCAGGATGTCGGCCCGTTCGGCCAGGTCGAGGACGCGGGACGCCCCGTCCTCGGCCTTGAGGTCGACGATCACGGACCGCTTGTTGCGGTTGGTGACGTCGTGGACCGGGGCGACCCCGATCCCGGCGCCCCCCGGCCGGTCCACCCGGACGACGTCCGCTCCGAGGTCGGCCAGGAGCATGGCCGCGAACGGGCCGGGACCGATGCCCGCCAGTTCGACCACGCGCACTCCTGCGAGGGGACCCTGCCCCGGCGATCCTGCCGCTGTCATCAAGCCCCCATCACTGTGACACCACTGATGTGACATCAGTGATGTTAAGAACGCGTTCCACTCTGGGCAAGCCCCTGGCGAGCAAGCGCTTAGTCAAATTCCGGGACCGGGGCCGGCTCCGCACCGGTTCCGCCGCCGGCCCGGCACCGCGGTCCGCACCGGCCGGGTCCCACGGTCAGCGGTGGTCCGGCCCGGCGATCAACGGCGGTCCGGCCCGGCGGTCAGCCTTTCGGGTGCTATGACGCGACGGCCCTCCCCGGCCCGGTCGCACAGCGGCTCCGCCGCCGGGGTCCCCCGCCCCTCCGGGGACACCCGCATCCGGCCGGGCTCGACCGGGCCGAGCGCGGACCCGCGCACGTTCTGCCACTTTTTCAGCGCGTTTTCCGACACGGTCACGGCTGCCTCCGGCCTGTTCGTGCGACCTCGTCGTCCGACTGTTCGCACCTCACGCTAGCCTCAGCCACCGACAACGGCGCTTCGCGCACGACGTGGCGCGGACCGTGCGTTCGAACGCGGCCCACAGGGGTGGAGGGTGTCATGAGCAGGGTGAACGAGCCGGACCGCGCGTACGACATCGTGCTCTTCGGAGCCACGGGGTTCGTCGGGGAGCTCACCGCGGAGTATCTGGCCGCCCACGCTCCCGAGGGACTGCGGTGGGCGATCGCCGGGCGCAGCACCGGGAAGCTGGAACGGCTGCGGGAGCGGCTCGGCGGCGCGCCCGGCGTGCTGCGGGCCGATGTGACGGACCCGGACTCGGTGCGCGAGCTCGCCGGACAGGCGCGCGTGGTGGCCTCGACCGTGGGGCCGTACATCACCTACGGGGAGGACCTGGTGGCCGCCTGCGCGGACGCCGGGACCGACTATCTGGACCTGACCGGCGAGCCCGAGTTCGTGGACCTGATGTACGTCCGGCACGACGCACGCGCGCGGGAGACGGGCGCGCGGCTCGTCCACGCCTGCGGCTTCGACTCCGTCCCGCACGACCTGGGCGCCTACTTCACCGTCAAGCAGCTCCCGGAGGACGTGCCGCTGCGGGTGGAGGGATTCGTGCGCTCCCGGGCGATGTTCTCGGGCGGCACCTTCGCCTCCGCCCTCAACCAGTTCGCGCGCGGCCGGCACATGCTCGCCGCTGCGCGGGAGCGCAGGTACCACGAACCGCGCCTGATGGGGCGGCGGGTGGAAGCCCCCCTGGGCGCGCCGCGGTTCGCCAAGGAGGTCGGGGCGTGGGCCCTGCCGCTGCCCACGATCGACGCCCAGGTGGTGCAGCGCTCGGCGCGGGCCCTGGCGCGGTACGGGCCGGACTTCCGCTACCGCCACTACGCGGCCGTCGAGCGGCTGCCCGTCGCCCTCGGCGGGGTCGCCGGGGTGAGCGCGCTCTTCGCCGCCGCGCAGCTCCCGCCCGCGCGCCGCTGGCTGTCCGGCCGGATCAGGCCGGGCGAGGGCCCCGACGCCGAGCTCCGCGCGAAGAGCTGGTTCTCGGTGCGTTTCGTCGGCGAGGGCGGCGGCCGGCGCGTGTACACCGAGGTCTCGGGCGGCGACCCCGGCTACGGCGAGACCGCGAAGATGCTCGCGGAGTCGGCCCTGTCCCTGGCCCTGGACGAGCTGCCGAAGACGTCCGGCCAGGTCACACCGGTGGTGGCGATGGGCGACGCGCTGCTGGAACGGCTGCGCGCGGCGGGGATCGTCTTCCGGGTGGCGGCGGTTCGCTAGTGCCGCGGCACTAGGACTGCCGTCCGTACGGGCCGGGCGTGGTCGTACGGGCCGGGCGTGGTCGTACGGGCCGGGCGTGGTCGTGGGGGCCGGGCGTGGTCGTGGGGGCCTGGTGGTCCTCACGACGCCCAGGCGATCACCGTGTAGACCATCCCGCCGATCCAGGCGAGGCCGGCCGGAACGGCGAGGACCAGCGCGGTGGTCACCGCACGCCCGGCGGGCCGCGCGGGTCCGGCGGAAGGGTCGAGGGCTCGGTGCGTCGTCATGCGGACCAGCCTGCCGGTCGCGGCACGGCCGTACATCCGTACGAGTACTCAGGGGCCGTACTCAGGGACCGTACTCAGGCGCGCGGGCGGGCCGACGGGGGCGTGGGGCCGGGAAAGCGCCCGCAGGAGCGCCCCTCCCGTCCCGCGCCGTCCTGTCGCCGCCCCGGGCGGGGCCCTTCAGGTCGCGCCCCGTCCCGGAGCGTGCCGCCACCGCTCGCCGCGCACACCGGAGATCCGCCCCCTCGGTAGCCACCTTTTTGTGGGTACTTGGCGATGACCGGCGGCCGGGTGATCCTGATGGGGGCGGCCCGGGGCCGCGGAATCGCGGCGAGACGCGGGTGGCGAGGTGATGGGTCATGAGGCCGGCCGAGTGCCGGTGAGCTTCTCCAGGCGGCGGTGACCCCAGTCCGAGAGGGGGGCCAACGCCTCGGACAGTTCCCGGCCGAACTCCGTCAAGGAGTACACGGTCTTCAACGGGCGTACGTCGTGCACCTCCCGGTGCACCAGTCCGTCGGCCTCCATCTCCCGGAGCGCCTGGGTCAGCACCTTCTCGCTGAGGTCCGGCAGCCGTCGCAACAGCTCGCCCGGACGGTGGGGAGCGGCTTCCAGCAGCCAGAGCAGAACCGTCTTCCACTTTCCGTCGATCACGGAGATCGCGGCAGTCACCCCACAGACGTTCGGATCCTGGGCACGGCTGCGCGTCATCGTCGTCCTTTTCATCACAGAATGCCGATATTTCACGGGAGTCGAGCCATGTCCTTACGCACTGAACAGTCTGCCGTCACCGTCCTCGGCCTGGGTCCGATGGGCCGGTCCCTGGCGGGCGCTTTCCTCGACGCCGGTCTGCGGACCACGGTGTGGAACCGGACCCCGGGCCGGGACCGGGAGCTGGTCGCCCGGGGTGCCGACAGCCCCCGGTCCGCCGAGGAGGCGGTCGCCGCCTCCGGGGTGACCGTGGTCTGCGTGGTGAACTACGACGCGGTGGACGCCGTCCTGCGGCGCGAGGCGGTCACGGGCGCGCTCAAGGGGCGCACGGTGGTCAACCTGACCGCCGACACCCCGGTCCGGGCCCGGGAAACCGCGGCGTGGGCGGCCGAACACGGTGTCCGCTACCTGGACGGCGCGATCATGACGCCGACCACGACCGTCGGAACGCCCTCGGCGGTGTTCATCCACAGCGGCCCGGAGGAGCTCTACCAGGAGCACCTGCCCGTCCTCGAGACGCTGGGCGGCACCCACACCCACCTCGGCGAGGAGATCGGCAGGGCGGCTGCGTACGACATCGCGCTGCTCGACATCTTCTGGACCGCGATGGCGGGCTACGCGCACGCCCTGGCGGTGGCGCGGGCCGAAGGCATCACCGCGCGGGAGCTGGCCCCGTTCGCCAAGGGCATCGGCGACATCCTCCCGCCGCTCTTCGAATCGACCGCGCGGGAGGCCGACAGCGGCGACTACTCCGGCGAGGCCAACCCGATCACCTCGGCCGTGTCCTCCATGGCGCACATCGTCCACACCTCCGAGGCGCACGGCATCGACGCGGGCGTGATGCGCGCCGCCGAGGCCGTGACCCGGCGGGCCATCGGCCTGGGCCACGGCGCCGACGGGTTCACGCGCATCGCCGAGTTCCTGGGCCGCCGTTAGCGTCGCGGCGGTCGCCGGGAAGAACCCTCGTCCGCCGGGACGGGTGCCCCCGGGCCGACGGGCGCGTGGAGTCAGGAAGTCGCCTCCCGCAGGGCCCTGCGGCACAGGGAGTCCGCCCGGCGGGTGGACTCCGGCAGGCGGTACTCCGGGGTGAGCGCGAGGGTGTGGGCGCAGGCGTTGTCGAGGTCCACGCGGTGGCCGACGGACACGAACACCGGTTTGACCCCGTCCCGGGTGCGCAGCGCGCGGCCCACCTCCTCGGTGTCCGCGAGCAGCGGTGAGGCGCTGCCGCGCCGGACGCCCGGTTCCTCGTAGGAGAAGGTGAACGGGTTCTTGGCGACCCCGATCGTGGGGAGTCCGGTGAGGACGCCGAGGTGACTGGCGAGGCCGAAACGGCGCGGGTGGGCGAGTCCGTACCCGTCGCAGACGACCAGGCCGGGCGGGCAGGGCAGGGCGTCCAGCGCGGCGATAACGGTCGGGACCTCGCGGAAGGCGAGCAGTCCGGGGACGTACGGGAAGGAGACCCTGCCGACGGCGGTGGCCTCCGCCACGACCTCGCGGGTCGCCGCGTCGAGGACGACGGCGGCCGCGACGACGACGTCCCGCTCGTCGTCGTAGGCGACGTCGACGCCCGTCACCCGGCCGGTGCCGGGCGGCGGGCCCGGCTCGCCGAGCACCACCCGTTCGCGCAACTCGTCCTGCACGGCGCGGGCTTGTTCCTCGGTGACGGGCCAGTCCGCGGGAATCCTCACGATCGTCATGATGCGGACGAGCCTACGGGCAGCGCCCCGCCCGGGACCGCGCGGGGCGCTGCGCCCGTGGCCGGCCCGGCCGGTCGCGTACCGGCCCGTGGGCGGGTCCCGGTCCCCGGGGTCCGTGCCGGGCCGGCCTCAACCTGACTCCGGGCCGGGGAAGTTGCGGGAACGGCCCTCGATCACTACCGCGAGACCCCCGGCTGACGCCCCTCCCCGCCCCTCAGCGCTCCAGCCGGGCGATCCGGCCCTTCTCCCCGGAGGCCCAGCAGCCTAGTGCCGCGGCAGGCAACGTTCGCCCGTCAAGGAGCGGCGTCATGGGGGTCCCCCCTGCTCGAGCGAAGCCGAGAGCTTGGGGGAGCGTGCTCTCGGTGTGCCGGCCGGAAGTCCTCGTACTGGACGCACTTGGGCTTTCGGCCGGTGCGGCGAGTGGGGGTGCCCCCTGCTCGAAGAGCTTGGGGGAGCGTGCCGGGCGTCGCGACGGGGCGAACGTTGCCTGCCGCGGCACTAGGTCCGGGGTGCAGTCCACGGTGTCGTACGAGCCGGTGTCGAGGGTGCGCCAGGTGCGGCCGCCGTCGGTGGTGAGGTCGGTGCCGGTGGGACCGACCGCGAGGGCGGCGGTGCGGCTGCGCGGGAGCCAGGTGACGCCGGAGCGGTAGGCGGGCGGGGGCCGGTCCGCGGTGGTCCAGGTGCGGCCGCCGTCGGGGGTGACCGCCGCGGCCCGCGGCGACGCCTGGCCGGCTCGGTAGTCGCCGCCCACCGCGAGTCCGTGGACGCGGTCGCGGAAGGCGAGGGCGAAGACGCCGCGCGCCGGGTCGCCCGCGGGGACCGGGGTGCCGGTGGCGGTCCAGGTCAGTCCGCGGTCCGCGGAGTGCAGGACGCGCGCGCGTGCGCCCCCTCCCGTGGCCAGCCACACGTCGCGGGGCCCCGAGCCGACCAGGCACTGGCCGCTCGCGGCGAAGCCCGCCTCTCCGTCCTCGGCGGCGGGCATCCCCTCGCCGGGCAGCACCTTCCAGGAGCGGCCGCCGTCGCTGGTCGACAGGATGCGGAACCTGCCGTCCACCGGGTCGCTCATCGCCAGGCCGTGCCGCCGGTCGAGGAAGGTGAGGCAGTCGTAGAAGGCCCTGGCGTCGGTGTTGCGGAAGGACTCGGTCCACGTGGCGCCACCGTCCTCGGTCCGGTAGACGCGGGACGCCTCGCCCTCGCCGATGGCCAGGACCACGGCACGCCGCGCGTCGAACGCCTCGACGTCGCGGAACTCCAGGTCCGCGGCGCCGGGCGGCGACACGTTCCGCCAGAGCGCGCCGCCGTCGGTGGTGCGCAGCACGGTGCCCTTCGAGCCCGCCACCCACGCGGTGTCCCTGCTGACGGCCGACAGTCCGCGGAAACGGGCTTCCGTACCACTGTCCTTGAGCGCCCAGTGCGGTGTCCGCGCCGCGTCGTGCGCCGGTGCGGGCGCGGCCGCCGCGGGCACCGCGGCCACGAGTGCCGCGGCGAGCAAGGCCGTTGCCGAACCCACGCCGACCGTCCGGCCCGTGCGTCTCGTCTTCCCCAAGCCCCTCATGGCGGGCGAAGCTAGTCCACTCACCCGGCCGCGTCCAGACGGCCTCCGTCCCCCAATGGTGTCCACATGGCGGTCGGCGGGAACCTCGGGGGCCGTCGGGGTGTCCTCTTCGGTGTCGGGTGAGCGCGGAACGGAAAGGGATCACCACGGTCGCGGAAAGGAATCACCACGGTCGGAGAAGTGGATCTTTCGGTGCAGACCTCGGTGACAGATGTCACTCGGGTCAGAGGTGCACGCGCCGGGTCATTCTTCCGTCTCTTCAATTGACCGGCTTCATCCGCCCGGAGTTCGTCCAGCCGTCACAAGGGAGCAAGGCGTTGTCCACCGTCATCGAGCAGCCCGTTGAGGCCCGCCTCGTCGCCGCCGCGCCGCGGATGCCGAGCATTCCGGCCACGCTGCACTACGACCGGACCGACCCGTTCGCCGTCCGCATGACCTTCCCGGCGCCCGCCACGCTCGAAGGCGTCGAGGTCTGCTGGACCTTCGCCCGGGAGCTGCTCGTGTCGGGTCTGGAGGACGCGGTGGGGCACGGCGACGTACGGGTGCGGCCGTACGGATTCGACCGCACCGTAATGGAGTTCCACGCCCCCGAGGGCACCGCCGTGATCCACGTGCGCTCGGGCGAGGTGCGCAACTTCCTCCGGCAGAGCACCGAGTTGGTGCCGGTCGGCCTCGAACACCTCCAGGTGGACCTGGACCGCGACCTGGAGGAGCTCATGCGGGGCACCTGCTGAGGCGCCGCGGGTGCGGTCAGCCGGCGCGTCCCATCAGGGAGTTGAGGCCGGCGTAGTCGAACCCGCCGGTCAGGCTCTCGCAGGTCCCCGTGTCCAGCAGCTCCCGCGCGGCACGGCGGACCAGGGCGTGCGCGGCCGCGGCGACGCTCGACCCCGCGCTGATCCGGGCCACGCCGAGCGCGGCCAGTTCGCCCACGGACGGCGACCCGGGACCCACCAGGATGTTCAGGGGGCCGTCGATGCCCTCGACGAGCGCCTTCACGGTCGTCCCGTCGACGGTTCCGGGGACGAAGACGCCGTCGGCTCCCGCGGCCAGGAAGGCCGCGGCCCGCTCCAGGGTCTCCTCCACCCCGCCCGCGCCGCGCAGGTACGTGTCGATGCGGGCGTTGACGAAGAGCGGAACCCCCGCCGCGTCGGCGGCCGCGCGGACCGCCGCGACGCGCTCCGCCTGCTCCGCCTGCGGACGCAGCGGCCCGGCCCCCTCCCCGTACAGGGCGTCCTCGATGTTCACGCCCACCGCGCCCGCCGCGAGCACCGCGCGGACGGTGTCCCCGAGCCCCTCGGTGCCGGAGGCGTAGCCGCTCTCGATGTCCGCGCTGACCGGCACCCGGACCACGGCGGTGATCCGCGCGACGGCCGCGAGCGCGTCCCGCCGGTCCAGCCGGTCCCCGTCCGGCACGCCCAGCGCCCAGGCGAGGCCCGCGCTGGTCGTCGCGACCGCCGCGGCACCCGCGTCCTCGACGATCCTCGCGGTCACCGCGTCCCAGGCGTTCGCCAGGACGAGGGGCCGGCCGGGTACGTGCAGGGCGCGGAAGGCCAGGGCGGAGTCGCGGAGTCGCTCGATGTCGGTCATGGGGACAAGCCAAGCACGGGCGGCGCGCGGGGAGCTGGCGGGAATCCGACACGTACGTGGGGTTCGGTTCGGCCGTGGGGTTCAGTTCGACGCCGTCGTGGCCGGGGCCGTGGAGGAGGCCGCCGCGGCCGCCACGACCACCGCCGTACGGACGTCCTGGACGACCTTCCTGAGGGCGGGGGCCGCGGCTCCCGCGCGTTCGGTGAGCTCGTCGATACGGGCCCGGTGCAGCCCCCGCTCCTCGGGCGACGCGAAGGTGCGGAGCCCGGCGGCGGTGGCCAGGGCGACCAGGGCCGCGTCACGGTCACCGACGTCGGCGACGGGCACCGGGCCCTCCAGCACTCCCCGCGCCTCCTCGCGCAGGGCCTCCACCACGGGCACCCGGTCCAGCTCGTACTCGACGGACGGGAAGATCCCGAGGACCCGCTTGCGCCGCGCCCGCAGGTAGCCCTCGGCGGCGAGCTGGGCCTGGACGGCGTCCAGGGTGACCCGGGCCCGCGAGGTGACCCACGGCTTCCACCTGCGGGGCCTGGACTCCGACACGAGTTCCAGGAGCCCGTCGAGAACGACGTCCCCGGTACGGGAGTCGGGGTCGACGGGGGTGACGATGCCGTCGTCGTCGACGAGCAGCCCGCGCTGGGCGAGCTCGGTGAGGGCGCCGGCGCGCACCAGGTGGTGGAGGTGGGTGGAGCCTGTGATCCTCCGTTTCGTGGTGTCCCACGCCAAGAGGTGGAGCCGGGCGGGCAACGAGAGCGGGCCGTTCGGCACGGGATCTCCTCGGTTCGTCGGGGGCGCGTTAATCCTTTGACAGCCCTCAGGACCGCCCCTACGGTGTGGAGCGGTTCTGTTGCCGTCGAACGGAGAAGGACGTTGCTCGTCTGAGGTCTGAGACACCGCGTCGCACAGCCGGTCCTGTCGGACCCGCGTGTGCGCAGCGTGCGACCTCGGCGTTCGAGCCGTCCCAGGGTGCGGAGCCTTTTCCTGTCGCTCTCCTCCGAACTGGATCGTCGTCGCCTCGCGGTGTCCCGTACGCGTACCCCCGACCGCATCCAGCAACCGCGAGGCCCGTATGTCAACGTCCCCCACTTCCATCACCTGTACGTCCCTGTCCTTCGCCTGGCCGGACGGCACCGACGTCCTCGACGGTCTCCAGGTCGCCTTCGGACCCGGCATCACCGGACTCGTCGGCGTCAACGGATCGGGCAAATCGACCCTGCTGAAGCTGATCGCCGGAGAGCTCACCCCGGCCGACGGCACCGTCCGGGTCGCGGGCGAGGTCGGTCACCTGCCGCAGAACGTCACGCTCGACACCACGTTGCGGGTCGACGAGGCGCTCGGCATCCGCGCGGTCCGCGCCGCCCTGCACGCGATCGAGTCGGGTGACGTGGCCGAGGAGCACTTCGACGTCGTCGGCGACGACTGGGACGTCGAGGAGCGGGCCCGCGCGACCCTCGGCGAGCTCGGTCTCGGCCACATCGACCTGGACCGCACGATCGGCGAGGTGTCCGGTGGCGAGTCGGTGCTGCTGCGGCTGGCCGCGCTCCTGCTGCGCCGGCCCGACGTGCTGCTGCTCGACGAACCCACCAACAACCTCGACCTGTACGCGCGGCGGCGGCTGTACGCGGCCGTGCAGGCCTGGTCCGGGGTCATGGTCGTGGTCAGCCACGACCGTGAACTCCTCGACCTGGCCGACCAGATCGCCGATCTGCGCTCCGGCGAGGTCACCTGGTACGGCGGGAACTTCTCCGCGTACGAGGAGGCGCTCGCCGCCGAACAGGAGGCGGCGGAGCGCATGGTGCGCGTCGCCGAGTCCGATCTGAAGAAGCAGAAACGCGAACTGGTCGACGCCCAGGTCAAGTTGGCTCGGCGCAAGCGGTACGGGCAGAAGATGTACGAGCAGAAGCGCGAACCGAAGATCGTCATGGGGGCGCGCAAGCGGGCGGCGCAGGAGTCCGCGGGCAAGCACCGCATCATGCACGAGGGCCGGCTCAGCGAGGCGAAGGAGCGTCTCGACGAGGCGGTGGAGGCCGTACGCGACGACGATCTGATCCGGATCGACCTGCCGTACACGGCCGTGCCGCCGGGGCGCACCGTCCTCACCCTCGACCGGCTGGAGCTGCGGTACGGCTCGCGGGTGAACGGCGTGTTCGAGCTTCGCGGACCCGAACGCGTGGCGCTCGTCGGGCGCAACGGAGCGGGCAAGACGACGCTCCTGCGCACGGTCGCCGGGGAGCTGGACGCCGTGTCCGGCGAGGCGCGGGCCCACGTTCCCCTGCGTTTCCTGCCGCAGCGGCTCGACGTCCTGGACGACTCCCTGAGCGTCGCCGCGAACGTGGCCCGGTACGCGCCGGCCGCCACCGACAACCGGATCCGGGCCCGTCTCGCCCGCTTCCTGTTCAAGGGCGCGAAGGCCGACCAGCCGGCGGCGACGCTCTCCGGCGGCGAGCGCTTCCGCGCGGCGCTCGCGGCCCTGATGCTGGCCGAGCCCGCCCCGCAGCTGCTGATGCTCGACGAGCCGACGAACAACCTCGACATGGCGAGCGTCCGCCAGCTCACCACGGCCCTGGAGTCGTACGAGGGGACGCTGGTCGTCGCCAGTCACGACATGCCGTTCCTGGAGTCGATCGGCATCACGCGGTGGCTGCTGCTGGAAGGAGGAGAACTGAAAGAAATCGCTCCGGAAACTGTCGGGTATTCCTCATAGTGCGGGGAGCGGGGGCGGCCTAGCGTCGGGGTGGGCGGTGCCCGGTGCCAAACCGGGGGCCGTTTCGCGTGCGTGAAGTGCGCTCCGTGAAGTGCGTTCCGTGATGGCGCGCCACCCCCGTCCGATTCGGAGACCCGCCCGTGCCCAGTCGAAAAGCGCTCGTCCGTCGGCCCGGCCCCCGCCTCGCCGAGGGGCTGGTGACGCACGTGGAACGCACGGCCGTGGACGTCGGTCGCGCGGTCGGGCAGTGGGAGGCGTACACCGGGGCGCTGCGCGCGCACGGCTGGGAGACCGTGGAGGTGGACCCGGCCGAGGACTGTCCGGACTCGGTGTTCGTCGAGGACGCCGTCGTCGTCTTCCGCAACGTCGCCCTCGTCACCCGCCCGGGCGCCGAGTCCCGCCGCGCCGAGACCCCGGCGGTGGAGGAGGCCGTGGCCCGCCTCGGCTGCTCGGTGAACCGGATCCGCCATCCGGGCACCCTCGACGGGGGCGACGTCCTGAAGGTGGGCGACACGGTCTACGTGGGCCGCGGCGGCCGGACGAACGCGGCCGGGGTCCAGCAGCTGCGCGCGGTCTTCGAACCGCTCGGGGCGCGGGTCGTCGCCGTTCCCGTCGGCAAGGTGCTGCACCTGAAGTCGGCGGTCACCGCGCTGCCCGACGGAACGGTGATCGGGCACGAGCCGCTGGTGGACACCCCCTCGCTGTTCCCTCGCTTCCTGGCGGTGCCGGAGGAGTCCGGGGCGCACGTGGTGCTCCTGGGCGGCAACAGGCTGCTGATGGCGGCGTCCGCCCCGAGGACCGCGGAACTGCTCGCCGGCCTCGGCCACGAACCGGTCGTGGTGGACATCGGCGAGTTCGAGAAGCTCGAAGGCTGTGTGACATGTCTCTCGGTACGGCTTCGGGAGCTGTACGGCTGAACGGGTGAGCGAGCCTTCCGCGCGGCCCGGGACCCTCGACGCCCCGGGCCCCTCCGGCACTGCCGGGAGGCGGAGCGCTCTCGTCCACAACGCCGCTGATCAGCGACCTTTACGGGCTCCTTAACCTACGGAGTCGTAACCTACGGAGACGTAGCCTACGATGCCGTAGGTTGGCTTTTCGCTCGTTGTCCCGTCCCTCCCTGGAGCACCAGTGACGATCACTTCCCCCGACCTCGGCAGCCCGGCGGCCGCCTGGACCGACGCTCGCCTGCTGTACGCGCTGGAGGAAGTCGTCGAGACCGAGCTCAACCGCCACCTGAAGGTGGCCAAGGACTGGATGCCGCACGAGTACGTGCCCTTCAGCGACGCCCGCAACTTCCCGGGGCAGTTCGAGGACGGCGAGGCCTGGGACAAGGAGCAGTCCAAGGTCACCGAGATCGGCCGGATCGCGCTCGTCGTGAACCTGCTCACCGAGGACAACCTCCCGAGCTACCACCACGAGATCGCGTCCCTCTTCGGCCGTGACGGCGCCTGGGGCACCTGGGTGCACCGCTGGACGGCGGAGGAGGGCCGGCACGGCATCGTGATGCGCGACTACCTGCTCGCCTCGCGCGCGGTGGACCCGGACAAGCTCGAAGCCTTCCGCATGCAGCACATGAGCGAGGGCTTCGAGTCGGACAACCGCCACTCGATGCTGCACTCGGTGGCGTACGTCGCCTTCCAGGAGCTGGCGACCCGCATCTCGCACCGCAACACCGGGCACCAGTCGGGCGACCCGGTCTGCGACCGCATGCTGGCGCGCATCGCGACCGACGAGAACCTGCACATGGTCTTCTACCGCAACCTCCTGAAGGCCGCGTTCGAGCTCGCCCCCGACCTGACCATGCAGGCGTGCCGCGACGTCGTCGTCAACTTCCGGATGCCCGGTCACGGCATGCCCGGCTTCGAGCGCATGGCCGCGCAGATGGCCATCGGCGAGGTCTACAACCTGCGCATCCACCACGACGACGTGCTCCAGCCGGTGCTGCGCCACCTCAAGGTCCTGGAGATCGGCGGCCTCGGCCCCGACGGTCTCAAGGCCCAGGAGGAGCTGGGCTACTTCATGGGCGGACTCGACTCCGAGGCCACGAAGTTCGACGAGAAGCTCGCCGCCCGCAAGGCGCGCATGGCGGCCCGCGCCGGCGCGTAGCCCCGCCCGCGGGCAGCGACGACGCCCCGCTCGTCCACACGGGCGAACCGCGTGATCCCGCGGTGCGCCCTTCGCCCCGGCCCGTGCCGTCTCACCCGAGGCGGCGCGATCCGGGGCCCACGCGTGTCCGGGTACGCCCGGGCCGGGGCCGGCGTCACTCCAGGGCGCGCCGCAGGCCGAGACGCTCCTTCTCGGAGAGTCCGCCCCACACGCCGAAGCGTTCGTCGTTGCTCAGCGCGTAGTCGAGGCACGCGGGCCGCATCGCGCACATCCCGCAGATGCGCTTCGCGTCGCGCACCGAGCTGCCCGGCTCGGGAAAGAAGAAGTCCGCCCCCGTCTGCGCGCACAGCGCCTGTTCCTGCCAGGCGAGGTCGGACGGAGTGATGGTTTCCGAGTACATGCCCAAGAGCGTGTCCCACGGCGAAAAACGTTCGATCAACGCGGGATCAACGTCGCGTTCCGAGGCTTCCGGCGGCCTCGATGATGGCCTCGCGGGAGGGTCCCGGGCACGGCGGCGCGCGGGAGAAAGCGGCGACGAAGAGAATCGTGCCGGACACCCGGAGTGACGGGTGCCGCCTCCGGGCGGTTCGCGCGCCCCCGCGACGATTGCCGGCGGGCGGTGGAAGAGTGGCCACCAAAGGCGACGAAATCCCTCGAAGGAGGGCGATCATGCTCACCACCCGCTTCGTCGATGGCTCCCCGAACTGGCTGGACGTCGGCACGGCCGACGTCGAGGGCGCCGTCGCCTTCTACGGGGGCCTCTTCGGCTGGCGGTTCCGGTCGGCGGGGCCGGACGCCGGGGGGTACGGCTTCTTCCAGGTGGACGGCAGGACCGTGGCCGGGGTCGTGCGGATCACCGCCGAGCAGGGCCCGCCGTCCTGGAACGTCTACTTCCGGACCGTGGACGCCGAGGCCGCCTCCGAGGCGGTCGAGCACGCCAAGGGGAAGGTGCTCGTACCGCCCGTGGACGTGCTGGGCGAGGGGCGCACGGCCGTGTTCGCCGACCGGGCGGGCGTGACCTTCGGCGTCCGGCAGCCCGGCCGGACCGAGGGCCTGGAGATGGCCGGCGACCCGGGCTCCCTGTGCTGGGTCGAGCTCGTCACCCCGGACGTCGCGGCGGCCGCCGCGTTCTACAACGCGGTCTTCGGCTGGAACACCTCGGCGTTCTCGTTCCCGAGCGGGATCCACACCTGCGTCAACCCGGCGGAAACCGAGGAGGAGGACACGTTCGGCGGCCTGACGCCGCTCGCCGACGACCCGGTCGAGGCGAGGTCCGGCGCGTACTGGCTGCCGTACATCGAGGTCCCCGACACGGACGCCGTGGTGGCCGGGGCCCGGGAACTCGGAGGCACGGTCCGCATGCCCGCCACGGACCTGGAGGGCATCGGCCGCACGGCCAGGCTCGCCGATCCGTACGGGGCGCGCTTCGCGGTGATCAGGAGCGCACCGCGGCGGAACTGACGTCCCCGGTCACCGGGGCGGACGCGGGGCAGAAAACGCCGGCCCGCGCCGAGCGTCACGCGTCCGGCGCCGAGGCCCGCCGTCGGGCCTACGCCGAAGCCCGCCGTACGACCGTCGTAGGCAGGACCACTCCGGGGGACCCGGACACCGGGACCTCCGCACCGGCCCCGCCCCCCAGTCCGCGGATCAGCAGCCGGGCCATCAACCGGCCCATCTCCTCTATCTCCTGACGCACCGTCGTCAGCGGCGGCTCCGCCTGTTCGGCGATCGGCAGCATGTCGTCGAAGCCGATCACGGCCACGTCCTCGGGCACCCGCCGTCCGTGCTCACGCAGTACGCGCAGCGCGCCGAGGGCCGACAGGTCGTTCGCCACGAACACCGCGTCCACGTCGGGGCGGCGCTCCAGCAGCTCCCGCATCGCGCGTTCGCCGCCTGCCGGGGTGAAGTCGCCCCGCGCGACGAGTTCGGGACCGGCGTCGCCCATGACGTCCCGGTAGCCGTCGAGCCGGTCGACCGCGGACGTCTGGTCGAGGGCACCGGTGATGTGGGCGACGCGGGTCCGCCCGAGACCGAGGAGGTGACGGACGGCCTGGCGGGCTCCGCCGCGGTTGTCGCAGTCGACGTAGACCGCCTCGCGGACGCCGTCGCCCCAGCCGGGCCGTCCGCCGAACACGGTCGGGACACCCGCGCCGTGGATCAGGCCCGGCAGCGGGTCGTCGAGGTGCAGGGAGAAGACGAGCGCGCCGTCGACATGGCCGCCGGCGAGGTAGCGGGCGACACGGGCGTGGTCGTCGCGGCCCTCCGTGAGCAGCAGGACCAACTGGGAGTCGTGGGCCGTCAGTTCCTTGCTGATCCCCCGGAGCTGGAGTGCGAAGAACGGGTCGGCGAAGACCCGGGTCTCCGGCTCGGCGATCACGACGGCGACCGCGTCGTGGCGCCGGGTGACGAGGCTGCGGGCGGCCTGGTTGGGAACGTACCCGAGCTCTTCGACGGCCCGGCGCACCCGCTCGACGAGCGGCTCACGGACCCCGTCCCCGCCGTTCACGACCCGTGACACGGTGGCCCTGGAGACCCCGGCCCGGGCGGCCACGGCCTCCAGGGTGGGGCGCGGCGCTGTCTCGGTCACCTCAGGGCACCTCCTCGGCGGATGCTGATCAGGATAGCCGTGCGACCGCCCGCTCCGCGGGAGTGCTCCCCGATCATCGAGAACGGCTCGAACTGATCTCTCCGAAGGGCGACTTGGCAGCAGGGGTGCCTTCCTGACCTCCTCGGACGTCAGTCCGGCCGGGCCGAAGGGGGTCACGCGCCCGAGGGCTCGTCGTCCTCGCCGTCCTCGTGCCTGGCGCGGCTCGGCTGCACCCGCTTGGGCTCGCCCGGCATCTTCGGGTACTCGGGCGGGTACGGGAGGTCGCCGAGGCCGTGGTCGTGCTCGTCGCGGTCGGCGAGTTCCAGCAGGGCTTCCAGGGAGAAGGAGTGGTCGTCCATGTCGGCGTGCACGTCGCCGAGTTCGGCGAAGCGCCCCGGCATGGTCGCCAGGTCGAAGTCGCGGGGCCTGGCGTCCTCCACCTCGTCCCAGCGCAGGGGTGCGGAGACCGGGGCGTGTGGGCGGGGCCGTACGGAATAGGCCGAGGCCATGGTGCGGTCCCGGGCGTTCTGGTTGTAGTCCACGAAGACCTTTTCCCCCCTTTCCTCCTTCCACCACGCGACGGTGACCAGCTCGGGCGCACGGCGTTCGAGCTCGCGCCCGACGGCGATGGCGGCCCGGCGCACCTGGGTGAAGGTCCAGCGCGGCCGGATCGGCACGAAGACGTGCAGCCCGCGGCCCCCGGAGGTCTTGGGCCAGCCCCGCAGACCGCCGTACTCGTGCAGGACCTCGCGCAGTTCGTGGGCGGCGCGCACCGCGTCGGTGTAGTCCGTGCCCGGCTGCGGGTCGAGGTCGATGCGCAGTTCGTCGGGGCTGTCGACGTCGTCGCGGCGGACCGGCCACGGATGGAAGGTGAGCGTGCCGAACTGCGCGGCCCACAGCACGGCGGCGGGCTCGGTGGGACACATCTCGTCGGCGCCGCGGCCGCTGGGGAAGGTGATGCCGGCGGTCGGGATCCAGTCGGGCATGTTCCCGGGCGCCCGCTTCTGGAAGAAGGACTCGCCGGTCACCCCGTCCGGGTAGCGCTCCAGCGTGGTGGGACGGTCGCGCAGGGCGCGCAGGATGCCGTCGCCGACGGCCAGGTAGTACTGGGCGAGGTCCAGCTTGGTGAACCCGCGCTCCGGGAAGAAGACCTTGTCCGGGCTGGACAGACGAACGCTCCTGCCGGCCGCTTCGAGCTCCACCGCATCACCCATGCGAGCCACGGTAGGCCCGGCCCACGGCCCCCGCACACCGGGCGGATGCCCGTGCCGCCGCGCAGAATCGAGGTATGGATCTGCCGGTGATGCCGCCCGTGAAGCCGATGCTCGCCAAGTCCGTGGCGAAGATCCCGCCGGGCATGCACTACGAGGCGAAGTGGGACGGGTTCCGGGCCGTCGTGTTCCGCGACGGTGCCGAGGTGGAGCTCGGCAGTCGCACCGGCAAGCCGCTGACCAGGTATTTCCCGGAGCTCGTCGAGGCGTTGCGGGAGCGGTTGCCGGAGCGCTGCGTGCTGGACGGGGAAATCATGATCGCCAGGGACGGGCGGCTCGACTTCGACGCGCTCACGGAGCGGATCCACCCCGCGGACTCACGGGTGCGGATGCTGGCCGGGAGCACTCCCACCTTCCTCGTGGCCTTCGACCTGCTGGCCCTGGCCGACGCCTCCCTGCTCGACGTGCCGCTGGAGGGCCGGCGGGCGCTGCTGGTGGAGGCGTTGTCCGGGGTGACGGCACCGGTGCACCTGGCGCCCGCGACCACGGACCGCGAGGTGGCGCGGCACTGGTTCGAGCAGTACGAGGGAGCGGGGCTCGACGGGGTCGTCGCGAAGCCGCTCACGCTGCCGTACCTGCGGGACGAACGGGCCATGTACAAGATCAAGCACGAGCGGACGGCGGACGTCGTGGTCGCGGGTTACCGCTTCCACAGGAGCGGGCCGGTCGTCGGGTCGCTGCTGCTCGGCCTGTACGACACCGGGGGCACCCTCCAGCACGTGGGCGTGAGCGCCTCGTTCACGATGAAGCGGCGGGCGGAGCTGGTCGAGGAGCTGGAGCCCCTGCGGCTGGAGGACGCGGCCGGGCATCCGTGGGCGGCCTGGGAGCAGGAGGCGGCGCACGAGGGCGCCCGGCTGCCGGGCGCGCCCAGCAGGTGGTCGGCGAGGAAGGACCCGTCCTGGGTACCGGTCCGGCCCGAGCGGGTGGCCGAGGTGGCCTACGACCACATGGAGAACGGCGTACGGTTCCGCCACACGGCCCGTTTCCGCCGATGGCGCCCCGACCGCACCGCCGAGAGCTGCGTGTACGGACAGCTGGAGGAGCCGGTCGGCTACGACCTGGCGGAGATCCTGGGGCCGCGGAGCTGACGCACCGGGCACGGAACCGCTTTCTCCGCGCCCCCGTTCGATCCCGCACGGACCGTCCCGCCCAACCGGTCAACTCTCCCTTATATGCAACCAGGAACGATCGGGTATGGCCATCGATGAACTATTGAACGCACAATCGATGGCACGGGACGGGTGGCACGGTGGGCATGCGAGAGACGGGGCGAATACGGCGGGGCGCATGGACGGCGGCGCTGCTGGCCGTCACCGTGACGGGCTCCCTGATGACGGGCTGCACCTCGGGCGGCGGAGCGGCCGACGACAGCCGGACCCCGAGCCGGACCCCGAGCCCGAACCAGTCCCTGGAACCGAGCGACGGCGTGACCCCCAGGCCGGACGTCGGCCCGGTGCTCGCCGTGAAGATCGACAACGCGCCCGACGCCCGCCCCCAGACGGGGCTCGACGCGGCGGACGTGGTCTACGCGGAGCAGGTCGAGGGCGGTCTGAGCCGGCTGATGGCGGTCTTCGCGAGCACCCTGCCCGACAGCATCGGCCCCGTGCGCAGTGCCCGCGAGTCGGATCTCGAACTGCTGGGACAGTTCCACGACCCGAAGCTCGCGTTCTCCGGAGCCCAGCACAAGCTGCTGCCGCTGATAGACGACGCCCCGCTCGATCCCGAGCCGGCGGGGAAGGTGCCCGACGCCTGGTACCGGGGCACGGGCAAGGCTGCGCCGCACAACCTGTACCTGCGTCCGCGGCGGCTGATGGACTCCGCGCCCGGCGACGCCGCGCTGACCACGGGCTTCCGCTTCGGCCCCGCGCCCACGGGCGGCACCCCCGAGACCTCCCGCACGGTCCGCTTCCCGTCGGCCCGCTTCACCTTCACCTGGTCGCCCGACCGCGAACGCTGGCTGGTGGCCATGGACGGCACGCCGACGGTGACGACCGACGGCACCCCGGTGGCTCCGGCGACGGTGGTCATCCAGTACGTGAAGGTGCGGCCCTCGCAATACCACGACTTCCTCGGCAACAACTCGCCGTTCACCGAGTCGGTGGGCTCGGGCACCGCCCGGGTGCTGCGCGACGGCCGCGCCTTCGAGGCCGACTGGACGCGCCCCGAGGCGGCCGACGGCACGCGGTTCACCACCCCGGACGGCACGCCGATGAACTTCGCCCGGGGCCAGGTGTGGGTGGTCCTCGCCGAGGCGTGAGCCCCCCGGGCACGGGCCCTAGGACCTGGCGCGCAGGGGTTCCGCGGGATTGCGGAGCCCCTCGGCCGCGTCCGAGACGCGTTGGACGAGGTCGAGGAAGAGCCCCTGCTCCTCGGCGGAGAGGGGGGCCAGGAAGACCTGGTTCATGCGCGCGGTGCGCACGGTCAGCCTGCGGTGGACGCGCAGCCCGTCATCGGTGAGGCGGAGCAGGAAGCGCCGCCCGTCCTGCGGGTCGCGCACCTTGTCGAGGAGCGCGCGGCGCCCGAGCCGGCCGATGACCTCGGCGATCGTGGAGCGGTCGAGCCCCACCCGCTCCCCCACCGTGCGCTGGTCGAGGCCGGGCTCGGCGACGAGCGCGTTCAGGACCGCGAACTGGGGCGAGGTGATCTCCTCGGAGACCATCGTGTTCCACAGCAGGTGGTGCGCCTGCTGCAGTCGCCGGGCCAGGTGCCCGGGGTGGGTGGAGAGGTCCACCGCGGCCATGTGCGCTCCCGCCCTCGTCGCTGCCGAATCCGTCGCTGCCGAATCTGTCTGTGCGGAATCCGTTGATGCAGAATTCGTTGGTGCACTGAACGATACCCGCCCCCCGGACGGCCGTTCCACCTCCGTCGGCCTCGCCTCCACCCCGGATCACGCCGCCTTTCTGGAGTATTGACGGGCCGGAGCCCGGGTGGCAGCGTGTCGGTCACCTCGAACGAACAGTCAGTGCCCTGATTAAACCGACCGGTCGGCGCGGAGCGCCGGACACCCGGGAGAGATGAGGCCGCGCGGATGGACAAGGTGATCGCCACGGCGCTGGAGGCGGTGGCCGACGTACCGGACGGCGCGACCCTCGCGGTCGGCGGATTCGGCCTCTGCGGTGTACCGGACGTGCTGATCGCGGCTCTCCTCGAACGTGGCGTCCGGGGACTCGGGGTCGTCTCCAACAACTGCGGGGCCATGGAATCCGGGCTCGCGACCCTGCTCGCCGCCGGGCGCATCGCCCGTGTCACCGGCTCGTACATCGGCGCGAACAAGGAGTTCGCCCGGCAGTACCTGGCCGGCGAGCTGGAGGTCGAGATGATCCCGCAGGGCACGCTGGCCGAGCGGCTGCGCGCGGGCGGCGCCGGGATCCCCGCCTTCTACACGCCCGCCGGGGTCGGCACACAGGTCGCCGAGGGCGGGCTGCCGTGGCGGTACGACGGCAGGGGCGGTGTCGCGCTGGCCTCCCCGCCGAAGGAGGTGCGCGAGTTCGACGGCACCGCGTACGTACTGGAGCACGGCATCCGCACCGACTTCGCGCTCGTACGGGCCGCGAAGGGCGACCGGCACGGCAACCTCGTCTTCAACAAGTCCTCCCGGAACTTCAACCCGCTCGCCGCGACGGCCGGCCGGGTGACGGTCGCCGAGGTCGAGGAGCTCGTGGAGCCGGGCGCCATCGATCCGGACGCCGTGCACCTGCCCGGCATCTTCGTGCAGCGCGTCGTGGCCCTGACCCGCGAGCAGGCGAGCGCCAAGACGATCGAGAAGCGGACGGTCTCGGTGTCCGCGCCACACGGAACGGTGAGCGAGTGACGGCCTGGAGCAGGCAGGAGATGGCGGCACGGGCCGCACGTGAGCTGAGGGACGGCCAGTACGTGAACCTCGGCATCGGTCTGCCGACCCTGATCCCCAATCACCTCCCCCCGGGCGTCGAGGTGGTCCTGGAGTCGGAGAACGGCATCCTGGGCACGGGCCCCTACCCGGCCGAGGACCAGGTCGACCCCGACCTGATCAACGCCGGCAAGGAGACCGTGACGGTCCTGCCGGGTGCCTCGTACTTCGACTCCGCGCTGTCCTTCGGGATGATCCGCGGCGGGCACATCGACGTCGCGGTGCTGGGCGCGATGCAGGTGTCGGCCGGCGGCGACCTCGCCAACTGGGCCGTCCCCGGCAAGATGGTCACCGGCATCGGCGGGGCGATGGACCTCGTCCACGGGGCCCGTACGGTCATCGTCGTGATGACCCACACCGCCAAGGACGGCTCGCCCAAGATCCTGCGGGAGTGCGATCTGCCGCTCACCGGCAAGGCCTGTGTGAACCGGATCATCACCGACCTCGGCGTCCTCGACGTCACCGACGAGGGCCTGCTCCTGGTGGAGACCGCGCCGGGGGTCACGGCCGCGGAGGTCGTGGCGAGGACCGCCGCCGAGGTCCGTCTCGCGGAGGGGGTCCGCCCGTGAAGCCCTCGTCCCCGGACACCGGGAACCCGGCCGTGGCTCCCGCCCAGTCGGACGTCGACGCCGAGATGCGGGACCTCCAGGGCGCGTACGACGAGGCGGTGGCGGGCGGCGCGCCCGTACGGCACCACGCCGTGCGCGACTACCCCCCGTACCGCAGCTCACGGCTGCGCCACCCGAAGCAGCCGCTGGTCGCCGTGAGCGGCGGCGACCCGGAGACCGTCGAGCTGTCGGGCCCGGTCTTCGGCGTCACCGACATCACCGGGACCGACAACGACCTCACCCTGCAGCACCGGGGCGAGCCGATCGGTGAGCGGATCACCGTCTCGGGCCGGCTGCTCGACCGCGCGGGCCGTCCGGTGCGCGGCCAGCTCATCGAGATCTGGCAGGCCAACGCGGCGGGACGGTACGCCCATCTGCGCGAGCAGCACCCGGCGCCGCTCGACCCCAACTTCACCGGTGTGGGACGGACCCTGACGGACGATCAGGGACGGTACGCGTTCACCACGGTCAGACCGGGGCCGTACCCCTGGGGTAACCACACCAACGCCTGGCGGCCCGCGCACATCCACTTCTCGGTCTTCGGCACCGCTTTCACCCAACGGCTGGTGACGCAGATGTACTTCCCGGGCGACCCGCTGTTCCCGTACGACCCGATCCTGCGGTCCGTGACGGACGAGGCGGCCCGCGACCGGCTGGTCGCCTCGTACGAGCATGACCTGTCGCGGCCCGGGTTCTCCCTGGGCTACGCGTGGGACATCGTCCTCGACGGCCCCTCCGCCACCTGGACCGAGGAAGGCCGGTGAGCATGACCGAGCCGCCGCTCCCCACCCCCGCCCACACCATCGGCCCCTTCTACGGCCACGCGCTCCCGTTCCCGGGCGGCGGCGACATCGCGCCCCCGGGCCGGCCCGACACGATCACCCTGCACGGCCACGTGCTCGACGGGGCGGGCGCGCCGGTCCCCGACGCCCTGCTCGACTTCTGGCAGGCCGCGCCCGACGGTTCGCTCACGGGCGCCCCCGGCTCCCTGCGCCGCGACCCGTCCACGGGCGGCTTCCTCGGCCGCGACGGCGTCGACTTCACCGGCTTCGGCAGGGTCGCCACCGACGCCGACGGCCGCTACGTCCTGCGCACCCTGCCGCCGGGGAACACCGGACTGCCGTACGTCGCCGTGTGCGTGTTCGCGCGCGGTCTGACCCACCACCTGTTCACCCGCGCCTATCTGGCCGACGGCACGGATCCGCTGCTGGACGCGCTGCCGGACGAGCGGCGCGCCACGCTGATCGCGACCGCGGGCCCGCCGCGGACGTACCGTTTCGACATCCGCCTCCAGGGCGAGGGCGAAACGGTCTTCCTGGAGTTCCGTTGACCGCCGCCGGCCCCGCCGGGCCCGACGCCGGTCTGCTCGCTCCCGGCCGGGCGGGCTCCCCGGCGTCGGAGGCGACGAGCGACACCGCCTATCTGCGGGCCCTGCTCGACGCGGAGGCCGCGCTGACCCGGGCCCAGGCGTCCCTGGGGCTGGCCCCGGCCGATGCCGCGACGGCGGTGACCCTAGCCGCCCGTGGCGCGGACTTCGACGTCGCCTCGATCGCGCTGCGCGCCCGCGACGGCGGCAACCCGGTGATCCCCCTGGTCGCGGACCTGACGGCCGCCGTCCCCGCCGCGTTCGGCCCGTACGTCCACCGGGGCGCGACGAGCCAGGACATCCTGGACTCCGCCACCATGCTCGTCGCGGCCCGCACCCTGGACCTGGTCCTGGACGACCTGGAGCGGACCGGGCACCACCTCGCCCGGCTCGCGGAGCGGCACCGGGACACCGTCCTGCCCGGCCGCACGCTCACCCAGCACGCCGTGCCGACGACCTTCGGGCTGAAGGCGGCGGGATGGCGGTCCCTGGTGCTCGACGCCAGGGACCGGCTGCGTGCCGTACGGGCCTCCCTGCCCGCCCAACTGGGCGGCGCGGCCGGCACCCTGGCCGCCTTCACCGCCTTCGGCGCGGACGACACCCGGGCCCTGACCGCCGCGTACGCCCGCGAACTGGGCCTGACCGAGCCGGTGTTGCCCTGGCACACCCTGCGCACGCCGATCGCGGACCTGGCCGGAGCCCTGGCGTTCACGACGGGTGCCCTAGGCAAGACGGCCGTCGACGTGCTCACCCTCTCGCGCACCGAGATCGCCGAACTGGCCGAGGGGTCCGGGGGCGCCTCGTCCGCGATGCCGCACAAGGCGAATCCGGTGCGGGCCACCCTCGTGGCCTCCGCCGCCCGGCGCGCTCCCCTGCTCGCGGCCGGCCTGTACGGATCGCTGGCGGCCGAGGACGAGCGGCCGGCCGGGGCCTGGCACGCCGAGTGGGAACCCCTGCGCGACCTGCTCCGGCTGACCGGCGGGGCGGCCCGCGACACGGCCGAACTGACCGGGAACCTGAGGGTCGACGCCGATGCGATGCGCGAACACCTGGGCCTGACCCATGGGTTGATCGTCTCCGAGCGGCTGGCCGCCGAACTCGCCCCGGTTCTCGGCCGGGTGCGCGCCAAGGAGCTGCTGACGCGGGCCGCCGAGCGGGCCGCCGGTGAACGGCGGCCCCTCGCGGACGTGCTCGCTGAGGAACCCGCTCTCCGGGACCTCCCGGGTGCCGGCATCACCGGGCTGACCGACCCGGCCCGCTACACGGGCTCCGCCGGAGTCCTCACCGACCGTGCTCTGGAGCGACGTTGACCGCGAACCCGCTCACCCACCGCGCGGAGGGGTCCCCCACCGCTCCCCCGCTGCTGCTCGGGCCCTCGCTCGGGACGTCGTACGCCCTGTGGGACGAGATCGCGCCCGAACTGTCCGCCGCCCACCGGGTGGTGCGCTGGAACCTGCCCGGGCACGGCGGCTCGCCCGCCGACCGGATCGGACCGGGAGCGACGGTCGCCGACCTTGCCGCGCTCGTGCTGGAACTGGCCGACTCGCTGGGCATCGGGCGTTTCGCGTACGCCGGTGTGTCGCTGGGCGGCGCGGTGGGCCTGCACCTGGCGGTCCATCACCCCGAGCGGCTCTCGTCCCTCGCCGTCGTCTGCTCCTCGGCCCATTTCGACGGATCGAAGCCGTGGGAGGAGCGGGCCGAACTGGTGCGCCGCGAAGGTCTCGGACCCCTCGCGGCGACCGCCGGCACCCGGTGGTTCACCGCCGGTTTCACCGTGCCCGAGCTGGTACGGGACCTCCGTGACGCCGACCCGGAGGCGTACGCCGCCTGTTGTGACGCCCTGGCCTCGTTCGACATCCGGGACCGGCTGGGGTCGATCACCGTACCGACGCTGCTGATCGCCGGGCGCGAGGACCCCGCGACCCCGCCCGCGCATCTGCGCGAGATCGCGGACGCGGTGCCGGGTGCCACGCTCGTGGAGATCCCGGGCGCCTCGCACCTGGCGCCCGCGCAGTGCCCGGAGGCCGTGCTGACGGCGCTGCGGGCGCACTTCTCGGCGGGGGTCGCGCGGCGTGGCATGGCGGTACGGCGCCAGGTCCTCGGCGACGAGCACGTGGACCGTGCGCAGGCGCGGCAGAGCCCGTTCACGGCCCGGTTCCAGGACTTCGTCTCGCGCTACGCCTGGGGTGAGATCTGGACCGACACGACACTGACCCGCCGTGAGCGCAGCATGATCACGCTGACCGCGCTGGTGGCACGCGGCCACCACGACGAGCTGGCGATGCACGTCCGTGCCGCCCGGCGGAACGGGCTCACGCCCGAGGAGATCGGCGCGGTGCTGCTCCAGACGGCGGTCTACTGCGGTGTCCCGGCCGCCAATTCGGCGTTCGCGGTGGCGCAGCGGGTTCTGGCGGAGCCCTGCGCGGAGGAGGACGGGGAGGACCACGCGGAGGGCGGCGCCTCCCCGACGGGTTCCGCGGGCTGACCCCGTCCCGGCGCCGACACCGGGGCCGGAACCCGGTCAGGGCACCCGCAGGCCGAGCCCCGGCCAGGGGCCCCCGCGGGGCGGCGCCCCGGCAGGCGCACGCGCGGGCCGTCGCCCCGGCCGGAAGAGACACCTGCGGGCTGCCGCCCCGGCCAGGCCGCACACGGGCCGCCGCCCCGGTCGGCAAGGCATCCGCGAACCGCCCCGGCCGGGGTGCGCGGGCCGCGCTCCCGGCCGGGGCTCGTTACAGGCCCCTCAGTGCGGCCTCCGCCTTCGTCACCAGGCCGTCCGCCCCGCAGGCACGCGCCAGGGTCAGGCCCTTGTTCAGTTCCATCACCGAGCGGGACGCGATGCCGTACTCGACGCGGGCCGCCGCGTGTTCGTACCGGCAGGGGGAGGATTCGAGGTAGGTGACCGCCTGGGCCGCCAGCCGGACCGCGCGCTGACCGGTCTCCAGGGCGGCGGCGCAGCGCAGGGCCTCGCCGATCGCCGTGTCGGTGCCGAAGCGCTCGGCCTGGCGGCGGGCGTCGCCGGCCAGCGAGGCGGCGCGCGAGGGGTCCTCGTTGGCGAGTGCCCTCGCGAGGTCGACGGCCCAGGGCGCGAGCACCGTGTTGTGGTGGCCTCGGGCGGCCGCGGCCTTCTCCGCGGCCTCCAGTTCGTTGATGCCCTCCTTGGTGCGGCCGACGGCGAGCAGCAGCCGGCCGCGCACCGAGCGGGTGTCGGGAAGGACGATCGTGGAGGGGTAGGGAGGCGCGAAGCCGTGGCGTTCGGCGATCTCCGCGGCCTGCTGGACGTGCCCGCGGGCCAGCAGGGTGTCGATGAGACCGCAGGTCGCCGACCAGTACAGGGGCAGTCCGCGTCCGACGCGCTCCGCGAGGCGCAGCGATTCGCGCTGGTAGTGCTCGGCGTCGGCGAGGCGGCCGCGCCTGCGGTGGGCGAGTCCGAGGTAGGCGTTGGCCAGGGAGAGGTGACCGCCGCTCCAGCCCGCCTTCACATAGGCGTGCAGGGCCTCGCTGAACAGGCTCTCGGCCCGGTCCAGCCGGTCCGTGTAGGCGTACGCGCTGCCCAGCATCAGCAGGAGTTCGACGCCCCACTCGGTGTCGGTCCAGGCGAGTCCGGGCGCGAGGCGGCCGTTGACGAGGGCCCGGTCGCAGAGTTCCACGACCTCCTCGGCGTTCTCGCCGCGGGTCATCGCGTCGAAGCCGCGCAGTATGAGCAGCGCGCGCTCGGAGTTGTCACGGCCCGTGCAGGTCGTGACCAGTTCGGCGAGACCGCTGGAGTGTCCGGCGCGCTCCTCGCCCGCCTGGATGCCCTCCCACATGTAGTGCACGGCCTGGAGCCGCATCCGGGCGGGCCCCGGCTCCAGTTGCTCGACCTCGGCGTCGACCGTGCGGACGGCTTCGTCCAGCTGGTTGTTGTGGACCAGTGCCTGGGAGAGCCGGAACACGGCGTCGACCCGCTCGGCGGCTTCGAGTCCGGGCCGTTCGAGCGCGGCCCGCAGATGGCCGATGGTCGTGGACGGGGCGGTCAGGAGCGTGGCGCAGCCCAGTTCGTAGAGCACCCGTGCGTGCACCTCGGGCAGCGGCGGCTCCTCCAGCGCCCGCTCCAGGCAGCGCCGGGCCGCGTCCGGGGCGCCGACGGCGAGGTGCTCGCGGGCGGCTTCGCGCATCTGCTCGACGAGTTCGGGGTCGTCGTCCGGATGCACTTCGAGGAGATGGCGGGAGGCCGCGGCCGCACCGCGTCCGGACTCGGTGACCGCCCAGGCCGCCTGGCCGTGCATCGCCGTGCGCAGGGCGTCGGGGATCGAGCGGTAGACCGCCGTCTCGATCAGCGGGTGCACGAACTCCAGCTCGCCGTCCGGCCGGTGGCCGCCCGTGGATCCGGCCGAGGTCAGGATGCGGGCGGCGCCGAGCAGTTCGGCGCAGCGGGAGGCGTCCTCGTCGGGCATTCCGGCGAGTTGGGCGGCGAGGTCGAGGGAGATCCCGGTGCCGAGGATGGCGGCCGCCCAGGCGAACCGGGTGGCGTCGACGCCGAGTCCTTCGAGGCGGGCGACGAGTCCGCGGCCGCGGGCGGAGCGGTTCAGGTCGCGCAGTTCGGCGGCCGAGCCCTCGACCGGCTCCAGGTCGCTGTCCTGGACCTTGGCGAGCAGTTCGACGGTCTCGTACGGGTTGCCGCCGGTGACCGCCCACACCTCGCGGCAGAAGGGCGCGTCGGCGTGCTCGCCGAGCGTGGCGCGGGTCAGTCCCTCGGTGGCGGCCGGGGTCAGCGCGGTCAGGGCGGAGACCGGACGGCCCGCCGCGGCCACCGCGTCGAGCAGCCGGGCGCTCTCGCCGCTGACCCCGCCCACCCTGCGGGCCACCACGACGAGGACGGCCAGGTCGTCCAGGCGCTCGGCGAACGCGGCCAGCCAGCGCAGGGTCTCCTGGTCGGCCCAGTGAGCGTCGTCGATGAGCAGTACGAGCGGCCAGTCCCGCTTCGCGAGGCGCCGCACCGCGGCGACCAGGCCGTCGCAGACGCCCTGCGGGTCGGGCTGCCGGTCACCCGGTTCGACTATGCCGAGGGCGGGTCCCGCGATGTCGTACCAGTCTCCCAGGTACTCGCGCGCCTCCTCCGGGAGCAGCGAGACGAGGGCCGGCTGGAGCAACTGCCGTACGACGTTGAAGGGGACGGACGTGACGGTCTCCCCGCCGCGCGCCGACCACACGGAACAGCCGTTGCCCTCCGCGATCCTGCGGGCCTCGGCGAGGAGGGCGGTCTTGCCGAGACCCGCCTCTCCGCTGAGCACCAGCAGGGTGCCCGAGGTCGCGGAGTCCGCTCGCAGCGCGGTGATCGCCTCTTCGAGAACGGCGACCTCGCCCTCGCGCTCCCACAGGGAAGCCGAGGCGACCGCTCCGGGCCGTACCTCCGTCATCCCGCTACCTCCCCAGGTCGCCCAAACGACTTAACTGCAACGAGCCTAGCCTCCTGGAAGCCGTGGCGGAGGCGGGACCCGGCAGCAGTTGCCGGGAGGGGTGACGGCGGACTCGCGACCGCGACGGGACCGGACGGCCCGTGACCGGCAAGGGAACTGACGGTTGGTCAAACACTGGAAAAATGAAGGTAATTTTCCTCCTTCGTCCGCTCGCCCCGCGCGGCTGCCGGCGGGCGCCGCGCCTCCGGGGAGAACCGGCACGAGCGCCCCCGCGCGCGGCCGTGACCTGCGCGCCCTCTCCTCCGGTGCTCCCGGCGACCCCGCCCCCGGGTGCCGCGGACGTCCGTCCGCCACCCTCCGGGTCCGGCGCCCCCGTCTCCGGCACCTCGTCCCCGGAGGACGGCAGCCGGCCGGGACGAGGGACGAGGGACGTGCGGTGTTGGCACTGGCGTTCTTCATCCGTCCGGTGGATCTCCGTACCCGCCGGCCCTCATCGGCATGGCCGCGTCAGGCCATGAAGCGGCTCGGGAGCGAGCCCGGAGCCGCCCTGGAGCGACCCCGGGGACAGTCCCGGAGCAGTCCCGGAGCAGTCCCGGAGCGGGCTTCGGGGAACCCTCTCATCCGCCTTTCACCCTGGCCTCATACGGTGGGCCCATGACGCAGGCGACTCCCCCCGGCTGGTATCCCGACCCCGGGCAGACAGATGACGCTCCCGCCACCGAGCGCTGGTGGGACGGTAAGGCATGGACGGACCAGGTCCGTCCCGTCGGGCCGGCGGCCGCATGGGGTCCCCCGGCATACCCGGCGCACCCGGCGTACTCGGCGTACTCGGCGTACCCGGCGGGCACCGCCCCCTACCCGGCGTACGCCCCGAGCGGTCCGCGGCGCGGGCTCCGTACGGGCATAGCGGTCGCGGCGGCGGTCGCCGTCCTCGCGGGGATCGGCGGCGGCGTGTACGCGCTGGCCGGCGACGACGGGCCCGGCGGCACGGCGTCCTCCGGCTCCACCGGGCCGGACGGCCGCGGCGGACCGCGGGGCGGCCCCGGCGGCCAGGAGAGCGGCCCGGACGGAGGGCCCGGCGGCTCGGACGGCCGCGGCGACTCGGGGGGCTCGGGCGGTTCCGACGGGCAGAGCCCGGCGCCCGGCGAGCCGGGACGGCCGCAGACCGACCCCGGCTACGCCACGGACGTCTACAACGGCATCAGCATCCCGGTGCCGGACGGATGGACCGGCCAGAGCGGTGCGGGCACGGCGGCGGTCTCCACCGAGGACACCTACAAATGCCCCGGCGACACCTCGCAGAACTGCCAGCGCGGCGGCGCCTACTCGGCCCCGGCGTCGGCGCAGAAGCTGAAGTCCACGACGGCGGAGGCGGCGGCCAAGGAGGACATCTCCAAGAACGCCACCGAGTCGTACGGCAAGGGCTACGGCTCGATCACCTCGCACACGGAGCTCGCCTCGAAGGCCGTCACGGTGGCCGGCGAGAAGGGCTACCTGGTGCGCTGGAAGGTCGTGACGAGCAAGGGCGACGACGGGTACGTCCAGTCGCTCGTGTTCCCGTCCCCCGCCGTCCCCGGCTCGCTCGTCGTCGTCCGTTTCGGCCTCGACATCAGCTCCAAGGCCCCCGAGCAGTCGGTCATCGACAAGATCACCAAGGGCATCAAGGTGGCGGCCGGAGCGGGCGGAAACGGGCAGAACGTCTGAGAACGCCGACATCGGACGCCTGACGCCCCGTCCCGCCGCCGGGACACCGCGGACGTGGATCGGCCGGGTGGAGCGCCCCTCCGCTCAAGGGGAACCCCACCCGGCCGGGGGGTGTGCGCCGCCCCCGTCCCCACGGTGCGGCGCGAACAGGCCGACGTCCGGTCATCCCACGGACGACGGCCTGAGACTCAGTCGAGGCCGAGCGTCGGCAGCACGACGGCCTCCACGAACCGCGTGAGGTACGCCGCGTCCGCGTACCGCCCCTCCAGCAGGGGGCGCACCCTCAGGACACCGAGCATCTGGGCCGGGATGAACTCCAGCGCCGGGTGACCCGCGTCGACCTCACCGCGCTCGACACCGCGGCCGATCATCTCCCGCAGCTCGGCGACCTCGGGTTCGACGAGCGCGTCGCGCAGCGCCCGCTGGAGCTCCGCGTCCTGCATCACGGCGTTGCCTAGGCCCTGCAGGAGCTGCGTGCCGTCCCGGGCCGACCACTCGCCCGCCGCCGCGGCCGCCGCGCGGAGGTCGCCGGCGAGCGAGCCGGTGTCGATCCCCGTGAACCGCGGACAGCGGTTGTTGCGCAGCGCCGCGGCCACGAACTGCGGCTTCGTCTTCCACTGCCGGTAGAGCGTGGACTTGCTGCACCGGGTGCTGGCGGCGACGCCCTCCATCGTGAGCGCCTCGTAGCCGCATTCCCGGATCTGTTCGAGCACGGCGTCGTAGAACTCCTGCTCACGCTCGGGCGTGATCTTGGAGCGGCGCGAGGCGACGACCGTCTCCGGTCCGTCCGCGGCCTGCGACGTCATGGCGCTTCTCCTAGCTCCAACCGGCCGATGCCGGTGCGGTCTTGCGCTCAGTGTAATCGACACGGGAAGGTACCGGTACGAGTCCGTATCGATACACAAGCGTATCGGTACACCTCCGTATCGGTACACTGCCGTATCGGTACACTACCGTATCGATGAGCCTCGGACGGGAGCCGGTCGTCCCGCGCCGGGAAGCCCGACCGGCTCCCGTCCTGGGCTCACCGCGCACCTCACGAGACCAGACCGTCAGCAAGGGGACCTGGGATGGATTCCCGAACCGAGCCCGCGGACCCGGCATCCGGGTCCGCGTCACGAGCGGAGCCGCCCGACGCGGCGACACCCGCGGCCGCGCCGCACGGCGCGGCCGCCCCCACGCGTCCGCGCCCGGGCCGCGGGCCCGTCGGGGACCCCGTACGCGATCCGTCCGGACCCGCGGGAGCCGGGCGATGAACCCGACGCTCGTCGCCGTCGTCCTCTCCCTGTTCTCCTCCGTCGCCTACGCCTCCGCGGCCGTCGCGCAGGAGCGGCTCGCCGCCCGGTCGGCGGGCTCGGGCACGCTGCGCCTGCTGGCCCGGGGCGCCTGGTGGTGGTCGGTGGCCCTGAACGCCTCGGCCGCGCTGCTGCACGTGGCGGCCCTCAGGTACGGAACCCTCACGCTGGTCCAGCCGCTCGGGGCGCTCACCCTGGTGGCCGCCGTGCCGCTGGGCGCGCGGGCCGCCGGGCGGCGGGTCAGCGCGGTCGAGTGGCGCGGCACGGCGCTCACGCTGACCGGCCTCGCCGCACTGCTCGTCGCGGCGTCGGGGTCCGCGCCGGAGAAGACGCTGAGCCTGCCGCAGGCGCTCGCGGTCGCGGGAACGACCGCCGCGGTGATCGGCGCGCTGACGCGCGGTGCCCGGCCGGGCCTGCGGCACGCGACGGGCTCGGGGTTCGCCTCGGGCGTGGCCTCGGCCCTCACCCAGACCGTGACGGTCGCCGCGACCGACCGTTCGGACTCACCGCTCAGCGCGCAGGTCGTCGTGGTGGCATTGCTCGTGGCGGCCTTCGCGGCGGGTGGGCTGCTGCTGTCGCAGACCGCCTACCAGGGCGGGCTCGGCGCCCCGCTGGCCGTCGTGACGCTCGCCAACCCGCTGGCCGCGGCGGCGATCGGGCTGTCCCTGCTCGGCGAGCGCCTCCAGGGCGGCGCGGCGGGCCTGCTGCTCGCGTTCGGCGGAGCGTCGATCGCCGCGTGGGGCGTGGTGACGCTGTCCCGTTCGACGCCCGAGCCCGCCGCGGCGCCGACGGGTACCGGTCCGAAGAGCCCGGCGGACGACGACCACCCGGTCGCCGCCGTCCTGGCCCTGGGAGCGCACGGGGCCGCGTACGAGCCCCCGCTGCTGCCCCGGCAGAACGGCTCGGGCCGTCTGACGCCCCGGTAGGAGGCCGTACGCCAGGACGTCGCCCCGGGAGACCGGGCACGGGTGGCGGACGGGACCCGCCGGAAGGGCGGCCGCGGAGCTCTCCGCGGCCGCCCTTCGGTCGCGTCCGTGTCCCGTCAGACGGTGACGAGGGCCGGGTCGCTCACGCCGGGACGGCCGTTCTCGACGTGTCCGGCGAACCGCCGCAGGAAGCCCGCCCGGCCGTCGACGGCCACGCCGAGGTCGTACCAGCGCCGGCTCGCCCGCAGGTCCACCATGTGCTTCACGGTCGCGCCCGCCCGGACCCGAAAGACCCTGGACGGTCCCCCGTAGCCGTTCGTGAGCCTGAGCGTCGCCGTGGCGGCACCCTTGTTGACGAAGGTGAGCTCCACGTCACCGCCGGTGTGGCGGGCGGTGATCTCCGGTTCCGCCGCCTTGCCCGCACCCTTGAAGGCGCGCAGGAAGCCGTTCGGACCGTGCACCGTGAGGTCGTACGAGCCGCCCGAGCGGGCCTGGTTCCAGGTGTCCGAGACCGTGCCGCCCGCCGCGGTGGTGTACGTCCAGGGGCCGTCGGCGCGGTTGCCGGAGGTGACGAGGAAGGCCGCGCCCGCCCCGGCGCCGGAGCCGAAGGCCAGCGTGAACGTGCCGGCCGCGGTGTCCGCCGAACCGTCCACGAACGGCGCGTACTTGAGCGGACGGGTCGGACGCGAGCCGCGCTCCTGCCGGGGCAGGGCGGGGTTCGCGGGCGGGGTCGGCACGTAGTCGGGGTGGCGGTCGCCGTCCGGCGGCCGGTAGCCGTCGGTGCAGGGCAGGGTGACCGGAGCGGTGTCCTCGCGGGAGAAGTCGAAGGCGGCCGTGAGATCGCCGCAGACGGCGCGCCGCCAGGGCGAGATGTTGGGCTCGCACACCCCGAACCGGGCTTCCATGAACCGGATGACCGAGGTGTGGTCGAGCGTCTCGGAGCAGACGTAACCGCCCTTGCTCCAGGGCGAGACGACGAGCATCGGCACCCGCTGGCCCAGTCCGTACGGTCCGGCCGCGTGGGTCGCGTCGCCCGCGTACAGATCCGGGCCGACGTCGACCGTGGACCTGCCCTGTGCCGGTGACTGCGGCGGGAAGGGCGGCACCAGGTGGTCGAAGAAGCCGTCGTTCTCGTCGTACGTGACGAACAGGGCCGTCCTGCTCCACACCCCGGGGTCGGAGGTGAGCGCGTCCAGCACCTGCGAGATGTACCAGGCTCCGTAGTTGGCGGGCCAGTTGGGGTGCTCGCTGAACGCCTCGGGAGCGGCGATCCAGGAGACCTGCGGCAGTGTGCCGCCCCGCACGTCGGCCCTGAGCCGGTCGAAGAACCCCTCGCCCCTGCGGGCGTCGGTGCCGGTGCGGGCCTTGTCGTACAGCGGGTCGCCCGGCCGGGCGTTGCGGTAACGGTCGAAGTACAGCAGCGAGTTGTCGCCATAGTTGCCCCGGTAGGCGTCGGGGATCCAGCCCCAGGAGCCGTTCGCGTCCAGTCCGTCGCCGACGTCCTGGTACACCTTCCAGGAGATCCCGGCCTCCTCCAGCCGCTCCGGGTACGTCGTCCAGCCGTACCCGGTCTCGTCGTTGCCCAGGACCGGGCCGCCGCCCTTGCCGTCGTTGCCCGTGTACCCCGTCCACATGTAGTAGCGGTTGGGGTCCGTCGAGCCGATGAACGAGCAGTGGTACGCGTCGCAGACGGTGAACGCGTCGGCCAGCGCGTAGTGGAACGGGATGTCCTCGCGCGTCAGATACGCCATCGTCGTGGCCGACTTGGCGGGTATCCACTTGTCGTACCTGCCCCTGTTGAACGCGGCCTGCCCGTCGCTCCAGCCGTGCGGCAGGTCCTTGATGAACGCGAGACCGAGGTCGTCCAGCTCCGGGCGGAAGGGGAGCACGTCCTTGGTGCCGTCCGACTGGTACCAGACCGGCTTGGGGCCTGCCGGGGACGCCGGGCGCGGGTCGCCGAAGCCGCGGACACCTCTCATCGAGCCGAAGTAGTGGTCGAACGAACGGTTCTCCTGCATCAGGACGACGATGTGCTCGACGTCCTCGATCGTGCCCGAACGACGGTGCGCCGGCAGGGCCGCCGCCCGCTGGACGCTGCCGGCCAGCGCGGTCAACGCCGCCGTACCGCCGGCGATCTGGAAGAAACGGCGCCGATTCACTTGGGGCATGGGTGGGTGACCTCTTGTCCTGACGGGCCCTTTGGCCGGAGGGTGATGGACCGTGCGCGAAGGGAGTTTTCCAAGCGCACCGAACGTCAGGAAAGGGCCCACTGTCCCGTGCGTGAAGGTCGGCGGTACGCCGGGCGAACCGTTCCGGCCGACGGGCCGCTCCGGTCGGCGGAGCGGCCGGGGCGGACCCCCGTCCCGCACTAGCCTCCGGACGCGAACAGGGAGACCACGCCGATCCCGGCCCCGGCGATGACCAGCGAGACCACCAACGCGACGCCGAGAAAGGCCAGAAGACAGCCGAGTTCCCGCTGGGCCGTCCGGTCGCCGGGCAGGGCGACCGTGGCCCCTTCCGGATCCTGCGGCAGGTAGGAGACGGTGAGCAGGTCGCCCGGCACGGTGGTGTGCGGGGCGGCGTCCTCGAACCGGACCTGCCGGCCGTCGTGGGTGACGTATTCGAAGAGGTAGTGGCGCCGCGTCGAGGGGGCGCGGCCCCCGCCGTAGCGCCGCACCGTCTCGACCCGTATGCATCTGCCCTCGGTACGCAGACCGTGCCGCTGCGCCCGTGTCCGCCGACGCACCTTCCTGACCGCCGCCACACCCGCCACGACCGGGGCGACCACGATCGCGGACAGGATGACGACGACAACGACGGCGACGAAGAGCATGGCGAATTCCTTGCGGTGCGTTTGGTGCTGACGGAGCGTCGGGCCGACGGCCCCTCGCACGCCAAGACGGGTGCCGGACCACACGCGTTCCACCGGAATCGCCTGACCTCGGGCGGTTACCCGAACGCCTGAGGTGGACATGATCAGAGCGACATCGGAGAGCGGGTGATCCCGGCCACGGAGAGATCCGTGCGCCCGGCCAGGACGAGGGAGGCGGCGTGCGGGCGATCGCGATACGAGCGCACCGCGTGCGCGCCTTTTCATTAGCGGTCGACTAGCGACAAATCCGCAGTACCGCGCATTCCGTCCATAGACTCGCACAACACCCTCCTGACATATGCCAGTTGGAGGTTCCCCTTGTCCTTGCCGCATCCGCCCCTCGACGACGAGCGGCCCCGTGTCGTGTCCACCGACTTCCACTCGATCGTCCGGGTGCTCGACCCGTACGTCACCGACCGCCGGGCCGGCTCGCCCCGCCGGAACGGGCCCCGCGAACACCGGCTCCCGGCCCTCCTGCTGACCCGGCCGGACGGCCCGGACGGCGGCGCGGCCACGGACGCCGCCGGTCCGGATCCGGAACTCACCGCGCTCCTGCTGGAGTTCGTGAAACGCCTCAAGTCCTCCAGGACCGAGGCGAGGAGCACCTACTTCGTCCCGCACGCGGTCGTCGACGACGCGCTGCCGGACGGACCCGGCGCACTGCCGGACGAGCCCGACGCGAGGACGGACGAGCCCGGCACTCAGGCGGACGGACCCGACGTGCAGGCGGACGGACCGCACCCGCGCCCGCTGCCACTGGAGGATGTCGCGGAGCAGCTCAGGAAGTCCATGCCGGAAGGTGCCGGGACGCTGCGGCTGCCCGCGTTCGACGCCTGTCTGTCCGTGCTGCGCGCTTCCGTCCGGGAGAACGACGCGGCGGGGCAGCGGCGCGCCCTGCGGAAGCTGCTGTGCGACACGTACTCCCAGAGGTTCCAGGAGTCCGTCCCCGTCACCCAGCTCGGCAACGCCCTGGACGGACTGTGGGGCGCCCCCTTCCGCCTGCTCGGCGCCGTGACCGCCTGGCTGTGGCGCCAGTGGTACGGCATGCGCGTCGACAAGCGCCACCTGTGGGTGAGCCGCATGCTGGACCTGCCCGGCCGGAGCTTCCTCAGAGCGGCGGTGCAGTTGCGGGTGACGCACCGGATCGCCCTGGCCCGGGAGGCGGTGCGGCCCGCGGGGTCGCGCGAGGCGGAGCTGGTCCGAGAGATCCTCCTCACCGCGCTGATCCGCGACCTCGCCAGGGCGGCCCGGCCCCGCGCGTGGAGTCACCTCCGCCCCCGGCGCACCTGGGCCTTCGTGGTGTTCCTGCCGACGGTGGGCGGCGCGGGATCCGCCTGCCGCGAGTTCCTGGACACCTACGCCGCCGTCTCGGGCGGCATCGAGAGCAGTCCGCTCCTGGTGCTGGACGCCGCCACCGGCGCGCTCCCCCCGTACGCCGCGAGTCCGCCGCCGCAGGCCCTGCCCGCGCAGAGAGGCACATCCGACGCGCACCCCTTGGGCCAGGCGGTGACGGCGCTGTTCTCGGCGGCGACGGCGGGCACCGCCACCGAGGCGGTGCACGTGCTGCCCCTGCCGCGCACCCCGGACGAGGGCACGTCCGACGGCGGCACCCCGGGCAACGGCACCCCCGACGGGGGCGCACCGGACAACGGCACTCCGGCGGCGGAGGTTCCCCCGCCTCCCGCGATGGACTTCCGTCGTCCCCGTGTCCTCGACTGGTGGCGCCCGGTGGCCGCCGCCACCGCCGCGGCGATGCTGTGCACGGGCGGTCTGGTACTGGCCCGGGAGCTGATGGGGTTCCTCCCCGACGGGAGTCTCGCGGACTCCTGCCGCCACGTGGAGAAAGGAGAGGTCGTCGGTCTGACCGACGGCAACGACGGCTGCGACCTGGCCCACGGCGAGTACGCGGCGGACCTGCGGAAGCTGGAGAAGATCCTCGGCCGGCAGAACGCGCAGGTGAACACGGACAAGCCGTACCGCACGATCGTCTTCTTCGCGCCGCTGAGCGTCGGCTCGGAGTCCAAGCGCACCGCGCCCATCGGCTTCCAGACACTGCGCGGCGCGCTGCTCGCCCAGAAGGACGTGAACGACCGGCGTCTCAAGGTCCAGGTGCCCGTACGACTGCTCGTCGCCAACGCGGGCGAATACTTCCGCTACGGCTCGCGCGGCGGCCTCAACACGAGCAACGACAGCGGTGTGGACGTCGCGCAGATGATCGTCGACCGCGCGGAACGGGACCACATCGCGGCGGTCATGGGCCTCGCCCAGAGCCGCCCGGAGTCCCAGCAGGCCGCGATCGAACTGGGAGAACACGGCATCACCGTCCTCGGGACCGGCGTCTCGGGCCAGCGCATGGTCGACGGCGGCTCGCCCGTGTCGTACTTCCAGCTCTCACCGCCCGACGCGCGCATCGCCGAGGTCATGGCCACCTTCGCCCGCAACTCCCCCGGACTGCGCGCTCTGACGAAACCGGCTCCCGGCAGCTCCGGCCCTGCCGCCGTCGTCGTCCACGACCCCAAGGACGAGTACTTCAGCGCCGACCTCGCCCAGCGCTTCGGCGACGCCTACCGCTCGACCGGGCCGGTGCACCTCGTGGACTACCCCGAAGCGGCGGACGGGCGCCTGACGCAGGACACCGCGGCCAAGGTCTGCGGTCTCGTCCAGCGGACCAAGGGCTTCGTCCTGTACGCGGGCCGCGCCAGCGTCATGGAGGACCTGTTCGACGCGATGCAACGCAACCGGGACTGCCGGGGCCCCTGGACACCGGTGCCGGTGCTGGCGGAGAGCCCGGCTCCGGAAGTCGTTCTGCATCCGAGCCGGATGACGGTGAACTACTACGCGCTGAGGCTCTTCTACAACCAGTTCAGCCTGCCCCCGCCTGACGGACCGTTCGGCGAGAAGTTCAGCAAGGCATTCCACCTGTCCGCCGAGAACGACGCCGCGCTCGGCTACGACGCCGTCGGCATCCTCTCCTCGACCATGAACGCCGTCTTCGCGACGGACGACGACTTCTCGTCGAAGGCACTGGTCACCCGGCTGCAGGATCCCGGTGTCCACGACTACGCCGGAGAGTCCGGGATCATCACCCTGGACCGCGACCACCACTACCCCCCGGACAAGGAGATCCATGTCCGCGAGATCACTCCCGACGGGAAGAAGCACACGGAACTGACCTGCGGAGTGCTCTCCCAGGGCGCGAAGAGCGTCACCCACTGGGGCCCCGGAGGCCGCTTCGACTGCCCCATGGACAAAGCCTCCTGACGATCCGTCATGCCGGTGCGGGAGCGACACCCTCCCGCACCGGCCGGCGGTGCCCCTCAGCGGCTCCGGCGCCGAAGGCGATCGAGGACCACGGTCCGGGGAACGGCGGCGCGGGGCCGCCGAATCGGCACACCCGGAATCTGTGCACGACGTGCGGCCCTGGCTACCGTGGCAGGGCGGAAGCCGTGTCGCGTCCCCGTGACGCCCTTCCGGACGAGGTCGCCGCCGCCCAACGACGGGAGCCGCAGCCATGCCGCACATGACCGCCTTCGCCAGGAACCAGTGGTACGTCGTCGCCTTCACCTACGAGATCGGGCGCGAACTCGTCGGACGGACCGTCCTCGGGGAGCCGCTCGTGCTCTACCGGACCGAGGAGGACGGGGCGGCCGTCGTGCTGTCGGACCGGTGTGTGCACCGGCGTTTCCCGCTCTCGGAGAGCCGTCTCGACGGTGACCGGATCGTGTGCGGTTACCACGGGTTCACCTACGACCCGACCGGCGCGTGCGTGTACGTGCCGGGGCAGAAGCGGATACCGCGCACCGCCCGTATCGCCTCCTACCCGGTCGTCGAGCAGGACCTGTTCGTCTGGGTCTGGATCGGCGACCCCGCGCTCGCCGACCCCGCGTCCGTCCCGCGCGCGCCGCACATGGACTCGCCCGGCTGGACGACGGTCAGCGGCATGGAACCCGTCGACGCGGACTACGGACTCCTCGTCGACAACCTCCTCGACCTCTCGCACGAGACGTACCTGCACGGCGGCTACATCGGCACGCCCGAGGTCGCCGAGACGCCGATCACCACCGAGGTGGACGAGGAGGCGGGGATCGTGCGCGTCTCCCGGCGCATGGGCGACGCCGAGTGCCCGCCCTTCTACGCGCGGTCGACCGGCATCGAGGGCCGCGTCACGCGCTGGCAGGACATCGAGTACCACGCGCCGTGCCTGTACCTGCTGCACAGCAGGATCGCTCCGGCCGGCGTGCCGCCGGAGACGGACGGCGGTGATCCGAACGCCTTCCACACCGAGATCACCTACGCCATCACGCCGTCGCGCGAGGGAAAGGTGTACGACTTCTGGGCGGTCTCGCGCGACTTCGCCCGTTCGGACGACGAAGTCAGCTCCTTCATGCGGGAGTTGAACCACAGGGTCGTGATGCAGGACGTCGACGCGCTCAACCTCCTCCAGCGGACCCTCGCCTCCGAACGCGTCGGCCACCAGGAGCTGAGCATCGCCATCGACGCCGGCGGTCTCGCCGCCCGGCGCGTCCTGGCCCGCCTGGTCGAGGAGGGCGACAAGCCGGCGGAGAGGGTGCGGTGACCGGTCCGGCCCGCGAGAGCGCGCACGAGCGGGAACTCGTCGTCGAGCGGCGGGAGTCCGTCGCCGCGGACGTGCTCGCGCTGATCCTGCGGCATCCGCTCGGCGGCGGACTCCCGCCCTGGGAGCCGGGCGCCCATGTCGACCTGCTGCTCGGGCCCGGGCTCGAACGGCAGTACTCCCTGTGCGGCGATCCGGCCGACCGCGGGACGTGGCGGATCGCGGTGCTGCGCGAACCGGACGGGCGCGGCGGATCGGCGTACGTGCACGACCGGTTGCGCGAGGGCGACAAGGTCCGGGTCCGGGGCCCGCGCAACCGCTTCGCGCTCGTGCCCGCCCCGCGCTACCTCTTCGTCGCGGGCGGGATCGGCATCACCCCGATCCTGCCGATGCTCGCCGCGGCCGAGACGGCGGGCGCCGATTGGACCCTGCTGTACGGCGGCCGGACCCGCGGCTCCATGGCGTTCACCGAGGAACTGGGGCGGTACGGGGACCGGGTCACCCTCGCTCCCCGGGACGAGACCGGACCCCTCGGCCTCTCCTGCGCGCTCGGCGGGGTCCTCGGGGACACCCTCGTCTACTGCTGCGGTCCCGGACCGCTGCTCGACGCGGTCGAGGAGCGCTGTCCGGCCGCCCTGCTGCACGTCGAGCGGTTCCGGCCGAAGGACCGGGAAGGCGACGGGAAGACGGAGTTCGACGGGGAGACGGAGTTCGAGGTCGCCCTGGAGCGTTCGGGGCGGACGGTCGTCGTCGTCCCGGGGGTCTCCGTCCTCGACGCCGTGCGCGCCGCCGGTGTCGACGTCCTCTACTCCTGCGCCGAGGGAACGTGCGGGACCTGCGAGACGGACGTGCTCGAAGGGACCCCGGACCACCGGGACTCGGTGCTCACCGACGAGGAGCGGGAGGCGGGCGGAACCATGCTCATCTGCGTGTCCCGCTGTCGCGGGCAGCGGCTCGTCCTGGACCTGTGACCGCGAGGTCCCGCTCGATCCGCGCGACCGTCTCCAGCAGGTGCGGCAGCAGGTCGCGGCGGACGGATTCCAGGGTGTTGCGGCTGGCGTGCACGGGGATGTTCGCGGCCGCCACCACGGTGCCGTCCCGGCCGCGCACGGGGGCGGCGACAGAGCGGAGTCCCTCCTCCAGCTCCTGGTCGACGACGGCGTACCCCTGGCGCCGCACCCGGGCCAGTTCCGCTCTCAGCAGGTCCGGTGAGACGATCGTGCGCGCGGTCAGGGGGCGCAGGTCCGCCCGCTCCAGCCGGGTGTCGATCTCGTCGTCGGTGAGGTGCGCGAGGATCACCCGGCCCACGGAGGTGGCGTGGGCGGGGAAGCGGGTGCCGACGGTGATCGCCACCGTCATGATGCGCCTTGCCGGGACCCGCGCCACGTACACGATGTCGTCGCCGTCGAGGACGCAGAGCGAGCTCGACTCCCCTACCCGTTCGGCGAGTTGCTTCAGATGGGGCTCCGCGAGCTCGGGGAGCGTGAAGCCCGAGAGATAGGCGTAGCCGAGTTCCAGCACGCGCGGGGTGAGCCGGAAGACGCGGCCGTCCGTGCGGACGTATCCGAGGTCGACCAGGGTCAGCAGGAAGCGGCGCGCCGCCGCGCGGGTCAGGCCGCAGCCGCGCGCGACCTCACTGAGCGTCAGTTCCGGCCGCTCGGCGCCGAACACGCGGATGACGGCGAGTCCTCGCTCGAAGGAGCGGACGAAGTGGGGGGCTCGGTCTGCTGCAGGCATCGTCGCCTCCAGGGGGACGCACGGAACGCCCTCGCACGGAACGGGAGCATTCCGATAACTGTCAACAATATTGTCAGCCATAGCCATTGACCCGGCACGGACGGGGTTCTACCTTCGCGCTGAGCACCATTGTGCGGTGTGCGCACGCCCTGTCGGAACACTCTCGTCTGCACAGGAGGAGCCATGCGTCGTCTGCTCGCCGGTATCGCGGTCGGAGCCTTGCTGGTCGCCGCGTCGGCCTGCGGTTCGTCCGACGGCGGTGGCGCCTCGGACAAGAACTCCTCGTCCGGCGGTACCACCACCGTGAAGCTGGGCGTCATCCCCATCGTCGACGTCGCCCCCGTCTATCTGGGCCAGAAGAAGGGCTTCTACAAGAAGCACGGGCTGACCCTGTCGATGACGGCCGCGCAGGGCGGCGCGGCGATCGTCCCGGGTGTCGTCTCGGGCCAGTTCCAGTTCGGGTTCTCCAACGTGACCTCGCTGATGATCGCCCAGTCCAACGGCGTTCCCGTGAAGGCCATCGCGAACGGCGTCGCCTCGACGGGCGTGACGGGCGCGGACTTCGGCGCCATCACGGTGAAGAAGGGCAGCGCGATCACGTCGGCGAAGGACCTGGAGGGCAAGAAGGTCGCCGTCAACACGCTGAAGAACATCAACGAGACGGCCGTGCGCGAGTCGGTGCGCAAGGCGGGCGGCGATCCCTCCGAGGTGAAGTTCGTCGAGCTCGCCTTCGACCAGATGCCCGCGGCCCTCGACAGCGGTCAGATCGACGCCGCGATGGTGGTCGAGCCGGCGCTCGCCACCGTCAAGAGCCAGGGAGCGACCGAGATCGCCTCCTCCCTGGTCGACGTGGCGAAGAACCTCACCGTCGCCATGTACTTCACCTCGAACCAGTACGCGCAGCAACACCCCGACGTGGTCGAGAAGTTCCAGGAGGCCACGGCGGAGTCCCTGGCCTACGCCGACGCGCACCCGGACGAGGTCCGGCAGATCGTCACCACGTACACGAAGATCTCGGCGGACGTGCTGGCCGAGGTGACCCTGCCCAAGTGGCCGGCCGAGGAGAACCGGGCCTCGATCGAGGCGCTGGAGAAGCTGGGCGAGCAGGACGGCCTCTTCAAGACGGCGCCCGACCTGGACGAGCTGCTGCCGTGACACGGACGCGAGCGCGCGGCGGCTCCACCGACCGGGCCGTGAACGCCGCACTGGGCGCCGCCGGGCTCGCGGCCTTCCTCGCCCTCGGCGAGGCGGTGCCGCGGCTCGGCATCGTCAAGGAGCAGTTCTTCCCGCCGACAAGCCGGATCGCGCGGGCCCTCGGCGACGAGATCACCGACCGTGCCTTCTGGACGGATCTCGGCGACACCCTCACGGGCTGGGCCCTGGGCCTCGCGATCGCCGTCGGCGCGGGCGTCGTGGCGGGGGTGCTCGTCTCGGTCGTGCCGTACCTGCGCGAGGCGACCGCCTCGACGATCGAGTTCCTGCGCCCCATCCCCTCGGTGGCCCTGATCCCGCTCGCCGTCCTCCTCTACGGCACCGGACTGAGGTCGGTCCTCCTGCTGGTCGTGTACGCGTCCTTCTGGCAGGTACTCGTGCAGGTCATGTACGGCGTGCGGGACGTGGACCCGGTGGCGGAGGAGACGGCGCGCTCGTACGGGCTCGACGCCTGGGCCCGGGTCCGTCATGTGCTGTGGCCGACCGCGCTGCCGTACGTCATGACGGGCGTCCGGCTCGCCGCGGCCGTCGCGCTCATCCTCACGGTGACCGCCGAACTCGTCATCGGGGCACCGGGGTTGGGCGCGCGCATCGCGGTCGCCCAGACCTCGCAGGCGGTGCCCGAGATGTACGCGCTGATCGTGGTCACGGGTCTGCTCGGGCTGCTGATCAACGTGGGCGCGCGGTCGATCGAGCGCTACGCGCTGGCCTGGCACCAGTCGGTGCGCGGGGAGGTGTCGGTGTGAAGGACCTGCCGGCCGGGCCCGGAAGGCCGAACCCGTGGGGCGGCCTCCTGCTGCGGGCGCTGTTCACCGTCGCGCTCCCGGCGCTGCTGGTCGTCGTCTGGTGGCTCGCCTCCGACAGGAGCACCGACGTCTACTGGCCCCCGCTGCGGACGATCCTCAGCACGTTCCCCGACGTCTGGACCCGTGCGCGGCTCCGCGCCGATCTGGTGCCCAGCCTGCTGCGGCTGCTCGCCGGCTACACGTCGGCCGCGACCGTGGGGATCGCCCTCGGGGCGCTCATCGGCTCGTACCGGCGGGTGCGGGCGGTGTGCGAACCGGTCCTGGAGTTCCTGCGCGCGGTGCCTCCGCCCGTCCTCGTGCCGGTCATCATGCTGTTCGCGGGCATCGGGGACACAATGAAGATCGTCGTGATCGCGAGCGGCTGCGTGTGGCCGATCCTGCTCAACACGATCGAGGGCGTGCGCGCCGTGGACTCCGTGATGTCCGAGACGGCCCGCTCGTACGGCATCACGGGTCAGGCCCGGATACGGGCCCTCGTCCTGCCGTCGGCGAGCCCGCAGATCTTCGCGGGCCTGCGCCAGGCACTGTCCATCGGCATCATCCTGATGGTCATCAGCGAGATGTTCGCGCCCAGCAACGGACTCGGCTTCACCATCGTGCAGTTCCAGCGCGGCTTCGCGATCCCCGACATGTGGACCGGGATCCTCGTCCTCGGTCTGCTCGGTTTCCTCCTCTCGGTGCTCTTCCACCTGGTCGAGCGCCAGGTCCTCGGCTGGTACCACGGTCTGCGCGACTCCTCCAGGCGGTCCCCGTGACGTCGCTCGCGAAAGGGCGGTCCATGCACGCGTCTTTGGTCGTGTCCGGCCTGCGGAAGGTCTACGAGGGGTCGGGACGCCGGGTGGAGGCGGTCCGCGATCTCACCTTCACCGTGGACGCGGGTGAACTCGTCTGTCTGGTCGGCCCGTCGGGCTGCGGCAAGACCACCCTGCTGAAGTGCGTGGGCGGTCTGCTCGCGCCGACCTCGGGCGAGGTGCTGCTCGGCGGCCGGCGGGTGACCGGTCCGCCGCCGGGCATGGCGTTCGTGTTCCAGGAGTACGGGCGCAGCCTGTTTCCCTGGATGAGGGTCGGCGAGAACGTCGAACTCCCCCTGAAACAGAAGGGTCTGAGCAAGGGGCGGCGCCGGGAGCTGGTCGACGACGCGCTGGAGTCCGTGGGTCTGGCCGACGCCGCGAGGGCCTATCCGTGGCAGCTCTCGGGCGGCATGCAGCAACGGGTCGCCATCGCGCGGGCGCTGGCGTACGAGCCGGAAGTGCTGCTCATGGACGAGCCGTTCGCGGCGGTCGACGCGCAGACCCGTGCCGACCTGGAGGATCTGGTGCGCCGATTGTGGCGGCAGCGCGGGATCACCGTCCTGTTCGTGACCCATGACATCGACGAGGCGGTCTACCTGGGTGAGCGGGTTCTGGTCCTCTCGGCCTCCCCCACCGTCGTACGGGAGCAGCTGAAGGTCGATCTCCCCGAGGAGCGCGACCAGTTGCGCACCCGGGCCGCCCCGCGCTTCACCGAGTTGCGGACCCATGTGTACGAGCAGATCCAGGCGGCGAAACGCGGGGAGCCGGCCGTCGAGGACGCGCCTCCGTCCGACCGGCGCGACCGGTGAGAACGGTGCCGTGCGGCGCGGGCCCGCTCAGGCGCGCAGCCAGGCCGCCGTGTCCGGCGGCAGGAGCCCGTCGTCGGTCAACGGGCCGCTGTGGAGGAGGACCCGGGAGTGCTCGGGGAGGGCGACCGGGGCGTCGGTCAGGTTGACGACGCAGAGCAGTCCGTCGGTGCGGGTGAAGGCGAGGACGCCCTCCGGTGCGGGCAGCCAGCCGAACGCGCCGTCCCCGAAGCCCGGTTCGGTGCGGCGGACGCGGAGTGCGGCACGGTAGAGGCTCAGCATGGAGCCGGGGTCGCCGGTCTGGCGGTCGGCGGCGTACGCGGACCAGCCGTCGGGCTGCGGGAGCCAGGGCTCGCCGCCGAAGCCGGCGTGCGGTTCGTCCGCCGCCCAGGGCAGCGGGACCCGGCAGCCGTCGCGTCCCGGATCCGTGCCGCCGGAGCGCGAGTGCATCGGGTCCTGGATGCTGTCGAGCGGCAACTCCACCTCGGGCAGGCCGAGTTCTTCTCCCTGGTAGAGGTACACGGATCCGGGCAGGGCCAGCGAGAGCAGCGCCGCGGCGCGGGCCCGGCGGGTGCCGAGGGCCGGGTCGGTGGGGGTGCCGAAGGCCTTGGCGGCGAAGTCGAAGCCGGTCTCGGCGCGGCCGTAGCGGGTGACGGTGCGGGTCACGTCGTGGTTGCACAGCACCCAGGTGGCGGGCGCTCCGACGGGGGCGTGTTCGGCGAGGGTCTCGTCGATGGAGGTCCGCAGCCGGTCCGCGTCCCAGGGGCAGGACAGGAAGGAGAAGTTGAAGGCGGTGTGCAGTTCGTCGGGGCGCAGGTAGCGGGCGAAGCGCTCGGAGTCGGGGAGCCAGACCTCGCCGACGAAGACGCCGTCGTAGGCGTCGGCGACCGTCCGCCACGAGCGGTAGATGTCATGGAGTTCGTCGCGGTCGACGTACGGGTTCGGGTCGCGGCCCTCGACGAAGTCGGGCAGGTCCGGGTCCTTGGCCAGCAGTGCGGCCGAATCGATGCGGACGCCCGCGACTCCCCGCTCGAACCAGAAGCGCAGGATCTCCTCGTGTTCCCGGCGGACGGTGGGGTGCGCCCAGTTGAGGTCGGGCTGCTGGGGGGTGAAGAGGTGGAGGTACCAGTCGCCGTCGGGCAGCCGGGTCCACACCGGTTCGGTGGAGCCGGCGAACTGGGAGGGCCAGTCGTTGGGCGGGAGTTCGCCGTGTTCGCCGCGTCCTGGGCGGAAGTGGAAGAGTTCGCGTTCCGGGCCGCCGGCCAGCGCCGCCCGGAACCAGGGGTGCTGGTCGGAGACGTGGTTCGGGACGATGTCGACCAGGGTGCGGATGCCCAGCTCGCGGGCCTCGGCGATGAGTTTCTCGGCCTCGGCGAGCGTCCCGAAGGCGGGGTCGATGGTGCGGTAGTCGGCGACGTCGTAGCCGCCGTCGGCCAGGGGCGAGAGGTACCAGGGGTTGAACCACAGGGCGTCCACGCCGAGTTCGGCGAGGTACGGGAGTCTGGCGCGGACGCCCGCGAGGTCGCCGGTGCCGTCGCCGTCGCCGTCCGCGAAGCTGCGGACGTACACCTGGTAGATGACGGCGGAACGCCACCACGCGGACTGATTTCGGGCAGGGCGGGGCTGTCCCACGGTGCGTTGCCTTTCGTTCGAGGAGGTCGGGTACGGGCGTCAGCCCTTGGTGCTGCCCGCGCTGATGCCGGCGATGATGTGCCGCTGGAACACGAGGAACATCACGACCATGGGGATGCTGGCGATCACCATCGCGGCGATGAGCACGGTGAGCTGGATGTTCTGCGACAGCTGGACGAGCGCCACGCTAATGGGCTGCTTGTCGGTGTCGGAGAAGACCATCAGCGGCCAGAGGAAGTCCTGCCAGACGGCGACCAGGGCGAAGATCGACACGACTCCGAGGACGGGTCGGGACATCGGCAGCACGATCGACCACAGGGTGCGCAGTTTCCCGGCGCCGTCGATCTCGGCGGCCTCCAGGACGTCGCGCGGGATCTGGTCGAAGAAGCGCTTGAGGAGGTAGAGGTTGAAGGCGTTGGCGACGGCGGGCAGCCAGATGCCGAGCGGGGAGTTGAGCAGGCTGGTGTGCAGGACGGGCAGGTCGGCGACGGTCAGGTACTTGGGGACGACCAGTGCCTGCGCCGGGACCATCAGGGTGGCGAGGATGCCGCCGAGGATCACCTTGCCGAAGGCCGGCCTCAGTTTGGACAGGGCGTAGGCGGCGGCCGTGCAGAACACGAGCTGGAGCAGCCAGGCGCCCGTCGCCTGGACGACGGTGTTCCACAGGTGGGTGGGCAGGTCCATCAGGTTCCACGCGTCGGTGTAGCCGCCGGTGTGCCAGCGTTCCGGGACCAGGGTGGGCGGGGTGCGCGTGACCTCGTCCGGCGACTTCATGGCGCCGGTCACCATCCAGTAGACAGGGAAGAGGAAGGCCAGCGCGAAGAGCAGGACGACGCCGCCGAAGACGGCCCAGTAGAGGGCCCTGCCGCGCGGGCGGGCCAGGGTGAGCGGAGAGACCAGGGTGCGGGTGCTCACGCGTCCTCCCCTTCGGAGCGGGTCAGCCGCAGGTAGAGGGCGGAGAAGGCGCCGAGCAGGACGAGCAGCATGACGCTCAGCGCGCAGGCTCCGCCGAAGTCGTTGTAGAGGAAGGCGTACTTGTAGATCAGGTAGAGCACCGTGACGGTCCTGTCCTCGGGCCCGCCGCCGGTGATCACGAACGGTTCGGTGAACACCTGCATGGTGGCGATGATCTGAAGCAGCATCAGCATGAGGATGATGAAGCGCGTCTGGGGGATCGTCACGTGGCGGATGCGCTGGAGCAGGTTCGCGCCGTCCAGTTCGGCCGCCTCGTACAGCTCGCCGGGGATGCTCTGGAGCGCGGCGAGGTAGATGAGGACGGTGCCGCCGAGGTTGGCCCAGGTGGCGACGATCACCAGGGAGACGAGGGCGGTGTCGGCGCCGTTGGACCAGTTCGAGGTCGGCAGGTGCAGCGCGCGCAGCGTCTCGTTGGCGAGGCCGGCTCCGGGATCGTAGAACCACTTCCACAGCAGGGCGCTGACCACCGGCGGGATCATCACCGGGAGGTAGACCACGACCCTGAAGAACGCCTTCGCGTGGCGCAGTTCGTTGAGGACGAGCGCCATGACGAAGGGGACGGCGAAGCCGATGAGCAGGGCGAGGAGGGTAAAGGTGAGGGTGTTGCGCCAGGCGGCGGTGAACTCCGGGTCGTGGAAGACCCGGGTGAAGTTGGCGGTGCCGACCCACTCGCCGCCGCTGCCCGGCGTGTACTTCTGGAAGGCGATCACGACGGCGCGGATCGCCGGGTACCAGGAGAACAGGGCGAAGCAGAGCAGGCCGCCGGCCAGGAAGGCGTAGGCGCGGAACTGGTCGGCCAGGCGCCCGCGCCACGGTTCCCCGGTCCGGCGCCCGGCCTGCCGCGGCGCCTCCGGCGCGCCGGAGGCGGCCGGAGGGAGCACGGCGGGGGGCTTCGATGCGGTCTTCATGAAGGGTGTCAGCCCCGGGCCAGGATGGAGTCGATCTTGCCGGAGGCGTCCTTCAGGAGCTGGTCGATGTCGGCGTCCTTCTTGGTGAGGACCGCGGACACGGCGGCGTCGAGGACGGAGTAGATCTGCTGGGCCTGCGGGGGCTCGATCTTCATCTCCAGGCTCTGGTTGCCGTCGAGGAAGGCCTGGTAGTTCTCCACGGGCACGTTGGCGTTGGCCTTCTTGACCTGCTGGTCCTTCTCGTCGGCGGCACCGGTGAACAGGCGCGGCTCGGGCAGGCCGACGGGCGCGTCGTTCTTCTTGGCGCGGGCGTAGTCGCCGAGGAAGCCCTTGCCGGGGGTCAGGAACATGTGGTCGAGCCACTTGAGGCCGGCCCTGATCTGGGCCGGGGTGGCCTTCTTGTTGAACATGTAGCCGTCACCGCCGATGAGCGTGCCCTTGCCGCCAGGCATCGGGGCCAGGGCGAGGTCGTTGTAGTTCCCGCCCTTCTCCTTGACGAGGATCGGGATGTTGTCGGGCGCGGAGAGGTACATGCCGAGCTTGCCGGAGCCCATCATCTGCTGGACGTCGTTGATGACCAGGAGCTGCTTGCTGCCCATGGAGCCGTCGCTCCAGCGCATGTCCTTCAGGTTCTGCAGGACCGCCTTGCCCTCGGGGGTGTCGACGGTCGCCTTCTTGCCGTCCTCGGAGACGACGTTCCCGCCCTGCGAGTAGAGCTCGGCGGTGAAGTGCCAGCCGCCCTGGTTCTGGGCGCTGTAGTCGGCGTACCCGACCGTGCCCTTGCCGAGCGCGGCGATCTTCTTGGCGTCCGCGCGCAGTTCCTCCCAGGTGGCCGGGGGCTTGTCGGGGTCGAGTCCGGCCTTCTCGAAGAGCGCCTTGTTGTAGATGAGGCCCATCGAGTAGCCGGTGCGGGGGATGCCGTAGATCTTGCCGTCCACGGTGTAGATGTCGCGCAGCTGCTGCTGGATGGTGTCGTAGCTCTTGAGTTCCTTGACGTAACTCGTGATGTCCGCGGCCTGGTTGACGTCGACGACGTGCTTGGCGTCGGTGAAGTACGTGTAGAACACGTCCTCCATCTGGCCGCCGGCCAGCTTGGCGTCGAAGGTCTTGGGGTCCTGGCACGGGAAGGCGTCGTGGGTGACGACGTCGGTGTCCGGGTTGGCCTTCTCGAAGGCGGCGGTGTCGGCGTCGAAGAACGAGCGGTCGACCTTGGCGCTCTTGGGCGGCTCGCAGTTGACGGTGATGCGGGTCTTTCCGTCCGCCGCGTCGTCGTTGTCGCCGGAACCGCACGCGGTGGCGGTGAGCGCGACAGAGGACGCCATGAGCATGACGAAGGTACGGCGGAACCCGGTACTTCTCATCAGTGGACCCCTTCGGGCTGGAGCGAGGAAGGCCCACGGCGGGCGTGCCGCCGTGTTCTGGCGCCGCACACTCAAGCACCGACGACATCCGTCCGCAAGATGTCGCGCAGAATCTGTAATTATTTGACAGCGATCAGGGGTTCTCATGGCAGCCGGTTGCGTACCGGAGTCACCGACCCCGGTACGGCCGCCGGGCCAGCGGGTCGCCGGCCCGGCCGGGCGGCCCCGGCGCGCGGCTCAGCCGCGGGACTCAGCCGCGGGGCGCCTGCGCGGTGGACCCGCGCACCACCAGTTCCGGCTCGAACAGCAGCTCCTCGGGGGTCACGCTGCTGCCGCCGATCTGCGCGTTCAGCAGTTCCACCGCGGCGCGCCCCATGGCCTCGATGGGCTGGCGGACCGTCGTCAGCGGGGGCTCGGTGCAGTTCATGAACGCCGAGTCGTCGTACCCGACGACGGAGACCTCGCCGGGGACACTGAGCCCCTTGCGGCGGGCCGCGCGCACGGCACCGAGCGCGAGCGGGTCGCTGGCGCAGATGATGCCGGTGACCCCCTGGTCGAGCAGTCTGGTGGCCGCGGCCTGGCCGCCCTCCAGCGAGAACATCGCCCGCGCCACGTACGCGTCGGGCAGCTCCGGCGCGAGGGCGCGCGCCGCCGCGAGCTTGCGGCCCGAGGGCATGTGGTCGCCGGGGCCGAGGACGAGCCCGATCCGCTCGTGGCCCAGCGAGTCGAGGTGGCGCCACGCCTGCTCCACGGCGACGGCGTCGTCGCAGGAGACGCACGGGAAGCCCAGGTGCTCGATGGCCGCGTTGACGAGCACCACCGGAATATTGCGGTCCGCGAGCTCGCGGTAGTGGTCGTGCGGCGCGTCGGCCTGCGCGTACAGACCGCCGGCGAACACCACCCCGGAGACCTGCTGCTGGAGCAGGAGCTCCACGTAGTCGGCCTCGGAGACGCCACCCTTGGTCTGGGTGCACAGCACCGGGGTGAGGCCGAGCTGGGCGAGCGCCCCGCCGATCACCTCGGCGAAGGCCGGGAAGATCGGGTTCTGCAGCTCGGGCAGCACGAGCCCGACGAGCCGCGCGCGTTCGCCCCGGAGCTGGGTCGGCCGTTCGTAGCCGAGGACGTCCAGGGCGGACAGGACCGCCTGTCTGGTGGAGTCGGAGACACCCGGCTTGCCGTTGAGCACCCGGCTGACCGTGGCCTCGCTGACCCCGACCTTCTTCGCCACCTGAGCAAGTCGTCGCGTCATGAGCGCAAGAATAGCGCAAGAAATGCAAGCTGCTTGCGTAAAAGCCCGGCGCGTTCCCGACCACGGGACGGACGCCCACAGCCGTCACGGAAACGGGCACCCACGGCCGCCGCCACGGAGACGGGAACCCGTCGCCACCTCGGAGGCGGGCGCCCATCGCCGCCATGGACCCGAGGCAATCGACCTCACCCAGCGCCACCTGGCGCCACTTGGCGCCGCCCGACACCACTTGGCGCCACCCGACACCACGTGACGCCCACCCGATGCCACCCCTCGCCACACCACGCCACGTGACGCCTCCACCCGACCCCGGGCCGCACACAGAAGTCCGCGAGACCGCCACCAGCCAGGCAGCCCCGCCCACATACCCACAGGCCAAAAGCCGAACCGCCAGGGCGGCATCACACGCGACGCTGCATGCGACACCACATGCGACATCACGTGCGACGCCATCAAGGTTTGCATATGGCGCCACAGTGATGCCACTATGCGGCCACAAGCTTCACCGAGTCCCGCACCCCTCTCGACGCCTCATCCGCCCAGCCTCCGAACGGAGAGCCCCATGCCTTCCCCTGTCATGCCCACATCCCCGCCCTCTCCCCGGCAAGGCGGTGCCCCGCACCCGCCCGCCGCCGTCTCCGCCGTCGGCCTGCGCAAGTCGTACGGCGACAAAACGGTGCTCGACGGCATCGACCTGCGCATCCCCGCCGGTTCCGTCTTCGCGCTGCTCGGGCCGAACGGCGCCGGAAAGACCACCACCGTGCAGATCCTGTCCACGCTCATCGCCGCCGACGGCGGGCAGGCCCAGGTCGCCGGCCACGACATCGCCACGTCACCCGCCGGCGTACGCGCCGCGATCGGGGTCACCGGGCAGTTCTCCGCGCTCGACGATCTGCTCACCGCCGAGGAGAACCTGCTCCTCATGGCCGACCTGCTGCGTCTCGGCAAGCGCGAAGGACGTTCCCGTGCCGAGCGGCTGCTCCGGCGGTTCGACATCGCGGACGTCGCGGACAAGCGGGCCGCGACCTTCTCCGGCGGCATGCGGCGCCGGCTCGACCTCGCCATGACGCTGGTCGGCGACCCACAGGTGATCTTCCTCGACGAGCCGACGACCGGCCTCGACCCCCGCAGCCGCCGCACGATGTGGGACACCGTGCGCTCGCTGGTCGCGGGCGGCACCACCGTCTTCCTCACCACCCAGTACCTCGAAGAGGCCGACCAGCTGGCCGACCGGATCGCCGTGCTCGACGGCGGCCGGATCGTCGCCGAGGGCACGGCGGAGAGCCTCAAGGCGCAGATCCCCGGCAGTCACGTACGCCTGCGGTTCACCGAGCCCACCGAGTACGAGCGGGCGGCCGGTGTCTTCCCCGGCGCGGTCCGCGACGACGAGGACCTCGCGCTGCGCGTGGCGGGCGACGGCGGCCTCGTCGCGCTGCGCGCCCTGATCGACCGGCTCGACGCCGCCGGCATCAAGGCCGCCGACCTGTCCGTGCACACCCCCGACCTCGACGACGTGTTCCTCGCCCTGACCGGCGACGGCACCACCGAGAACGGCACCGACGCCCCGCTTCCCGCCAAGGAGACCCTTCGATGAGCACCCTCGCCCACGCCGTGCACGACTCGACGACGATGCTGCGCCGCAACCTCAAGCACGCGATCCGCTATCCGAGCGTGTCGCTCGGCGCCGCCATGATGCCGATCCTGATGCTGCTGCTGTTCGTGTACGCCTTCGGGGACTCGATCGGCGCCGGAATGGGCGGCGGCCGGGACGCCTACCTGGACTACCTGACACCCGGCATCATCGTCATGGGTGTGGCCGCCGGGGCGATGTCGACCTCGATCGCGGTCTGCTCGGACATGACGGAAGGCATCATCAACCGCTTCCGCACGATGAACATCGTCCGCTCGTCGTTCATGACGGGCCATGTCGTCGGCAGTGTCATCCAGACGATGGTGAGCATGGTCCTGGTCGTCGGGTTCGCGCTCGCCATCGGCTTCCGGTCGGACGCGAGCCCGCTCGAATGGCTCGCCGCCGCAGGTCTCCTCACGGCCGTCGCGTTCGCGGTGACCTGGCTCTCGGCCGCGCTCGGCCTGATCTCCAAGACCGTCGAGTCCGCGAGCAACAAGCCGCTGCTGGTCCAGTTCCTGCCGTTCCTCGGCTCCGCGTTCGTGCCGGCCGACTCGATGTCCCCGGGCCTCCGCTGGTTCGCGCAGAACCAGCCGTTCACCCCGATGACCGAGACGCTGCGCGGTCTGCTCTGCGGCTCGGAGATCGGCGACAACGGCTGGATCTCGCTCGCCTGGTGCGCCGGCATCAGCCTGGTCGGCTACGTCTGGTCGCGCTCGCTGTTCAACAACGCCACCAAGCGCTGACTCAGATCCTGCTCTCGGCGGCCGTGTCCGCGGACAGCCGCTGCGCCGCGTAGATCGGGATCACCGAGAGCAGGACGAGCACGGCGGCCACGACGTTCACGACCGGTGCCTGCCGGGGCCGGGTCATGTTGTCGAAGATCCAGACCGGCAGGGTCTGGATGCCCGGTCCGGCCGTGAACGTCGTCACGACGATCTCGTCGAAGGACAGCGCGAAGGCGAGCAGCGCGCCGGCCAGCAGCGACGGGCGCACCAGCGGGAACGTGACGTCGACGAAGGCCCGGAAGGTGTCCGCGCCCAGGTCCATGGCGGCTTCCTCGTACGTTCCGGACGTGCGGCGCAGTCGCGCGACCACGTTGTTGAAGACGACGACGACGCAGAAGGTCGCGTGGCCGACGATCACGGTGAACATGCCGAGTCCGACGCCGAGCGGTTCGAGCACCGTGCTGAACGCCGAGTTGAGCGCGATGCCCGTGACGATGCCGGGCAGCGCTATCGGCAGGACGACCACGAAGGAGACGGTGCCCCGGCCGAAGAACCGGTGGCGGGCGACCGCGAAGGCGATCAGCGTGCCCAGCACCAGCGCGATCGCCGTGGCGCCGAGTCCGGCCTTGACCGAGACCCACAGGGCGGCGCGGGCCCCCTCGTTCTCCCAGGCGACCGACCACCAGTGGAGGGTGAGCCCGGACGGCGGCCAGCTCGCGCTGCGGTCCCGTCGAAGGAGTTGACCAGGACGAGGGCGAGCGGCACGTAGACGAACGCGAAGCCGAGCCCGGCGGCGGCGCGCAGCGCGATGCGCGCGGGACGGGAGAGTTGCACAGCGGACTCCTCAGAGACTGCTCAGGGCGCCCGTGCGGCGCATCGCGAGGAGGTACACCACGATGACCACGACGGGGACCGTGCCGAGCGCGGCGGCCATGGGCAGGTTCAGTTCGATGTTGGAGTAGACGACGTTGCCGATGAGCTGGGTCTTGCCGCCGACGATCTGCACGGTGATGTAGTCGCCGAGACTGAGCGAGAAGGTGAAGACCGAGCCGGCCGCCACGGACGGCAGGACCATGGGCAGCACCACCGACCGGAAAGTGCGGCCCGCGCGGGCCCCCAGGTCCGCCGACGCGTCCAGCAGGTTGGCGGGCAGCTGCTCCAGCGCGGTGTGGATCGGCAGGATCATGTACGGCAGCCAGAGGTAGGTCAGCGCGATGACCGCGGCCGTGAGTCCGTACCCGGGTCCGCTCAGCCCGAGGGGCTTCAACGCCCAGTCGGCCAGGCCGTCCTGAGAGAGGATCAGGCGCCAGGCGTACACCTTGACGAGGTAACTCGCCCACAGCGGCGTGAGGATGGCGACGACCAGCAGCGGCCGCCGTTCGGGCCGGGCGATCCTGGCCGTGTAGAAGGCGACCGGGAAGGCGATCACCGCGCACAGGGCGGTGACCGCGAGGGCGACGCCGACGCTGCGCAGGACCACCTGGCGGTAGACGGGGGTGTTGACGTCCTCCCCGCCCTAAAGGGCGGGGATTCCTGGCTCACGTTGGCTGGGGACCAGCGGTCCGCCAGCGCTTACACGATCAGCACCAGCCGGGTTGAGACCAGCCCGGACCAGCATCACGCGGGCGGAGTTCTTGTCCCGGGGGGACACGGCTCCGCATGCGGTGCAGGCATAGGTACGTTCCGAAAGGGGAAGTGCGTGCTTGGTTCTCGCTCCGCACGACGCGCAGTCCATGGTGGTGTGCGCGGGGTTGACCAGGTGCACGGCGCGTCCGTGCTTGCGGCCCATCTCGATCAGGGCCGTCTTGGTGGCGCCGATGGCCGCGTCGGCTGCCTTGCGGGCCATGGTGGACTTGGCGAGGAACTTCGGCCGGAAGTCCTCGACGGCGATCGCGTCGTGGTCGCGGACGACCGCCTTGGCCCACTTGCGGGCGGTGTCCTGGCGCTGCCGGGCGATCTTCTTGGAGACCTTCGCGGCGGCCGTGCGGGCTTTGCGGTAGCCGGCGGTGTCGGGCCGGTTCTTCGGGGTGCGTCGGCGGGTCGTCATCCGCTGGTAGCGGGCCAGCTTCTGCGCGGCGGTCTTGCCGTGCTGCGGGTGGGGGAGGTCGTGGGCGTCGGACGTGGTGGTGGCGGTCTCGCGGACCCCCCAGTCGATACCGATGGCCCGGCCTGTGGCGGGCAGCGGCTCGACCGCGGTGGCGACGACGAACGAGGCGTACCAATGGCCCAGGCTGTCGCGGTAGACGCGGACCGACGTCGGGTCGGCGGGCAGGTCGCGGGACCAGACCACCGTCAGAGCGATCCCGCCCGCGAGGTGGAGGCGGCCGTCCTTGAGGCGGAAGCCGCGCCGGGTGTAGTTCAGCGACGGCGCGGCCTCCCGCTTGCGCTTGATGCGGGGCATCCCGGCGCGCTGCCGCATCGGCAGCCCGGCCTTGATGTCCTTGAGCGCCTTCGCACGGGACTTGGCGAAGTCCCGGATGGTCTGCTGCTGCGGAACCGACGAGCCTTCGCGGAGCCAGGCCATCGCGTTCCGGGCTTCGGTCAGCAGTTTGTCGAGCTGCGCCGGGCCGCACGTCGTCTTCTCGGCGGCATCCCGGTTCGCGGCGTGGACCTTGCGGGACATGGCCACACACTCGTTCCACAGCCACCGGCAGCGCGCCCATTCGGCATCGAGGCCGACGCGCGCGGTGGACGACACGCGCAGGCGGTAGGTGTACCGGGCGTGCCCGGATTCCTCTCCCGCATTCGGTGTCGTCATGGTGTCACGCTAGCACTACGATGTGAGGCATGAATGACGAATCACGCATCACGCTGCGCCTCCCCGCCGACCTCCATGCATGGCTGGTCGCGCAAGCCAAGTCGTCCCGCCGCTCTCTCAACTCCGAGATCGTCTACCGGCTGGAAGTCGAGCGCGACGCTGCCGGCGCTGACGCCGAATCGCCCTGACGGCGATTCGGCTTTCCCTGCCCTGCTCCGCAGGAGTCCGATTCTCCCCCGCAAGCGGGAGGTACCCCCACCCCGGCCTGAAGGCCGGGGCATCCTCGGAGGAACCCGGTGACGTCGCCGGGAACATACAAGCGATCCGTCACCGGCATCGGCACGGTCCGGTCCGGCTCCGCCCAGAACGTCACCGCGACGCTCCGCGTCGCCGCCACAGGATTCGCTTCACCCCCGGCCCGAAGGCCGGGGGCACTGCGAATGAACCCGGTAGCTCTCGTCGGCGGCATGGTAGGTGTCTCAGAAGTTCTTGTCACTGGTCTGCTCGCACGCCTGGGAGTCGGCCGACGCCTCACCGAAGTACTCGGCCACCTGGGCATTCGCCTCCGGCGAGATGATTCAGTCCATCCATTCGCAGACGCGGTTGGGGTGCTCGGCCCTGGCGGAGACCATCCAGGTGTCGAACCAGCCGGTGGAGCCCTCCTCAGGCACGAAGGCCTTCACTTCGGCGCCCTCGCCGGCCGCGAGGTTGGCGCCCCGGGCGTGCGGGATGCCGTGCATCTAGCCGCCGACGGAGTTCCAAGCACCCTTCTTCAGGCCGCTGAAGACGTTTCTGCAGTTCGGTACGAGGGCGGTGTTGACCGGGCCGCGTCGCCCAAGGCCATCCGGCCCTCCGTCGGGCTCTCGAATCCGGCGATCATCCGCAGGACGGTCGTCTCGCCCGAGCCCGACGGGCCGAGCATCGAGAAGAACTCTCCGTCGGCTATCTCCAGGTCGACTCCGGCCCCGGCGGTCGTCTCACCGAACGCCTTTCGCAGGCCCTGGAGCCGGATCGCCTTTGCCTCCATGGGCGGGGAACCTTTCTGGTGCGGTGGTGCGTTGCAACACTGACCGGAAAGATATGAAGCCATAGTTCAAATCTCAATACCCCCTTAGAGTAAAGGTTGAGTCAACGCACAAGGTGGTGACGGTGAAGCAGCACAGGGGCGACGGAGTCCGCAGAGCCCTCTTCACTCCCGTGGACAACCGCGCGCGCGTCGAGACGGTCGTGCACCGGATCGGTGACGCCATCGAGCTGGGGCTGCTCGCCGACGGCGAGCAGCTGCCGGGCGAGATGGAGCTGGCCGGTCAGCTCGGCGTGTCCACGGTCACCCTGCGCGAGGCCCTCATGGCCCTGCGGCAGCAGGGACTGGTCACCACACGGCGCGGACGCGGCGGCGGCAGCTTCGTGTCGCTTCCCGAAGTACCGGGAGAGGAACGCCTGTTGGCACGGCTGGCCGGGTGGAGCACCGAGGAACTGCGCGACCTGGGCGACCACTGGGCCGCCCTGTCCGGAGCGGCGGCCCGGCTGGCGGCGCAGCGGACCGAACCGGAGGACCTCAAGGCACTGCGGCGCACCCTGGACGACCTGTCGTCCGCCGAGGACGCCGCCGCCCGCAGCCGCGTCTACGGCCGCTTCCACGTCGAACTCGCCGCGGCGGCGCAGTCCGCCCGGCTGACCCGTGAACAGGTCGTGCTCCAGACGGAGGTGGGCGCGCTGATGTGCCTCGTCCTCGGGGACGACGAATATCGCGAAGAAGTCGCCGACCGTCACCGCTCCGTAATCTCGGCCGTGCAAGATGGGGCCCACGATTCGGCCAGAGCGCTGGCCGAGCGGTGCGTGGTGGAATCGACGGCGCGGCTCATCACCCTGCGCCTCTCGATGCCGCGTGCCGCGTCAGGCCCGCGTCCACTGGAGGGCAACCGTGCGCAGGAGCCCCGGACCGGCCGGCGCGGGGACGACGCTTGACGTCTCCGCCGAGGCGGCCGTCGCCGCGCAGGTCCGCCGCACGCTGGAGGCCGTGTTCGACGCGGTCGCCGAGATCCGGGCCGACGCGACCGCGCTGCTCACCCGCGTCGCCGCCGAGGGCCGCCGCCCCGCGACGGTGGACCTGGCGGCACTGCGCCCGGGGCTGCATCTGCGGCTGACCCGGCAGGAGTTGGTCTCGGGCGCCGGATTCGCGGCGGCCCCGGGCCTGCTCGGCGACGTACCGGCGTGGCTGGAATGGTGGCAGCAGGACGCCGACGGGGGCGTACGACCGCTGCTGCTCGACCTCGACCCGGCGCACACCGCGTACGCGGACTACACGCACTGGGACTGGTTCGCGCTCCCCCGCGACACACGGCGGCGCGCGGTCGCCGGGCCCTACGTCGACTACCTCTGCTCCGACGAGTACAGCCTGACGCTGTCGGCACCGGTGCACGTGGAAGGCCGGTTCGTGGGGGTCGCGGCGGCCGACGTGTACCTGCGGCACTTCGAGGGAGCGGTCGTCCCGCTCCTCCAACGGCTCCCGGGAGCCTCCCACCTGGTGAACGCGCGGGGCCGGGTGGCCGCGTCGGCAGACCCCGCGCACCTGGCCGGATCGCTCACCAGGGGGCCCGACTTCGCGGCCGTGCTGGCGGCGGCCAGGAGCACACGCCACGAGGACGTGCGGCTCGTCCCCTGTGACGGAGTGCCCCTCGTCCTCGTGACGCCGGCCGGCTGAACGGGTCGCGCCGACGGGTCAACGCGCGTCACACCGCACGAAGCTCCGCCGCGCCGTTGCGGGTCCTGCGTGCCCTGCGCGGTCCGCCCGCGACCGGCCGGGCCGTCTCGCGCAGCACCAGGGTCATCCGTGAATAGCCCATGTCGTGAAGGGCCTTGGGGGTCTCGTCGACGATCCGGCAGTCCGTGCTGCCCCAGCGGGGATCGGGGTGGACCAGCGGGCGCACGGCGCCGTCGTGCTCGACCCCGCGCGGTCCGACCGCCGCGATCCAGTGCGGCAGGCCGTGCCGGTAGGCGGCGTCCATGATCGGGTCCTGGGCGATGTCCCGGCGGATCGCCTGGAGTCCGCGGTCCTGGCCGTTGCGCTCCACCGCCGCGGCGAAGTGCGCGAGCATCGGCAGGCACCAACGCGACTCGTGCTCGCCGAGGACCGATCCCGCGTCCGGGTGGAACAGGACGAAGCGCAGGAAGTTGTCGCCCGGCATGGCGGACGGATGCGCGCCGACGCCGTCGAAAAGTGTCTCGAACGCGTCGTTGGACAGCACGACGTCCCAGCGGCGGTCGAAGACGAAGGAGGGGAAGGGCACGGCCTCGATCAGCGTGGCGTAGTCCTGGAGGTACGCCTGCGCTTCGAGACTCTCGGGGACAGGTCGCGGCTGGGACCGCTGCCTTCCTGCCTGGTACGCCATCGGGAGGTCACCCCTCTTGCCTCTGCGGCCTTCACGCGGCGCCCCGATCCTGGTACTCGGGGCGCGGGCGTGTCAACTATCGTGGCATTTGGCGCCTGTTGACGGCTGAATCTCGCCACAGTTGTGGCGAGACCTGGATGTGAGTTCGAGCGACCGGCTAGGCTCCGGTTGGTCCCCGGTTCCCGCCGTCGGGACGCTTCCTGACCCTCGTGTCCACATGGTTCCCGAACTTCGTGAGAGCCACCTGAGAGAGACGTAGGAGATCTGTCGGTGACGGATGGCTTCGAGGTTCCGTGCGCCACGGCGACGGTTCTGCTGCAGGCCGTCGTGGCCAGGGTCACCGCACTCGCCGACCGGCTCGGCGTGCCGCACGCGGAGGTCTTCGACGTCCGGCGGCTGTCGGCCGAGTCCGGTGTCCCCGAACCCGTGGCGAAGGCCCTGCTGAGCGGCCGCCCCGCCGGCGAACCCGACCTGCAGGCACGCTTCCTGCAACGCCTCGACCTGCTGCGGCGCACCCGGCTCAAGCCCAACGGCCGCCGCTACACGCAGCAGGAGATAGCGGACGGCGCGGGCATGTCCCGCCAGCAGGCGGGCGCCCTCATCAACGGCGACCGGCGCCCCACCATGGAGCACTGCGACGCCATCCAGCGCTTCTTCCGGGTGCACGCCGGATTCCTCACGGCCGAGGACTCCGAAGCCCTCGTGGGCGCCCTCCAGCGGTCGGAGCAGGAACTCCTGCAGCGCCTCGCCGACCGCGAACGCGCGGCGGCCTCCACCGCCCACGATCCGCTCGAACGGCTGCTCCTCGACCACGGCGTCCGCGGAATCGCCTGGCGGGCCGCGCAGTTGCCCACCGACCAGCACCGGGACAAGGTCGCGGAATGGCTGGACATGCTCCTGGAGAGCGTCAAACGGCCAGAGTCGTGAGCCGGGGGAGAGCAGTGGGCATCGGAAGGGAAATGCGCCGCCTGTGCGGCGAGCTGGTCTCGGAGCTCTCGCTGCCGGCACCGGCGGAACCCACCGACCTCTACACCGCGCTGTGCGGCGCGATGAGCCGACGCCGCGGCCGTCCCGTCCAGTTCCGTACGGCCGCCTTCCCGCCCGGCACCGCCAGCGGACTGTGGCTCGACATGGCCGAACAGGACCTGGTCGTCATCGAGGAACGCACCGCGCCCGACCACCAGTTGGTCATCCTCGGCCACGAGTTGTGGCACATGAAGGCCGGGCACTGCGGTCATCACATCGACGGCGCGACCGTCGCGGCACGCTTACTCAGCGACGGCGCCGACCTCCAGGCGACCGTCCTGAAAGTGGCGGCGCGCACCCGCTTCGACCACGCCGACGAGCAGGAGGCCGAGAGCTTCGGCCTCCTGCTCGCCAGCAAGTGCCGCACCTGGCTGGCCGGTTCCTCGCTGCGCGGCCCGGTGCAGCGGCACGGTCTGGCCGGCCGCATCGAGGCGTCCCTGGGCTGCCGCGGCCCACGGGGCTGAGGATCCCGGGGCCATGGACGGATCCAGCTACTACATCCCGGCCGTCGCCATGGGTGCGGCGATCGCGTTCAAAGGGCCCGCGCTGCTGCGCGGCTGGCGCGATCCGCTGCTGCGTTCCGTGGGCGTGCTCCTCGCCCTCGCGGGCCTGGTGTTCCTCTTCGCGGCCCCGCCGACCATCGCCGCGGTCAACGACGTCACCGGGATCGCCAACGTCTCGGCCCCCCTCGTCTACTGCCTGCTGAGCGCCTACAGCGCCTCGTGTCTGGTGCTCATCATCAACTGGCGCGGCGGACCGCCCGAGGTGACCCGGCGGCTCTCCCGCCGCTGGATCCTCGGGTACGCCCTGGTCGGTGCGGCGCTGATCGCCCTGTTCGCCCTCGGGGACGCCTCCGTCGAGCGGCTGCGCGACCTCGACACGTACTACGCCAACACGCCCTTCATCCGCGAGATGATCGTCCTCTACCTCGCGTCGCTCACCGTCGCCGGTGTCGCGATGAACATCATGTGCTGGCGCTGGGCGGTCGAGGTCCGCGGCCGGCTGCGCGCCGGGCTGGTGATCATCGCTTTCGGTTCGCTGTGCAACATCCCTTACTCCGCGGCCAAGTTCACCGCGGTCGTCGCCCGCTGGAACGGCACGGACCTGGACGGCCTCAGCACCAACGTGGCTCCCATGCTGGCCTCGGCGGGGGCCCAGATCACCGCGGTCGGCTTCTGTCTCCCCCTCGCCTGGCGGCGCGTCGAGGACGTCTGGAACACCTGGTCGGCCTACCGCCGGCTCGGGCCGTTGTGGCGGGAACTGAAGCCGGTCTCCGTGCCGGAGGACCGCGCGGTGCGGATGTCCTGGTGGTCGGCCGCCGAACTCCAGGTCACCCAGCGGGAGTCCGACATCCATGACGGGATGCTGAGCCTCTACCCCTACTTCGACTCCGAGGTCCGCTCGCGGGCGTACGGTGCCGCGGTCGCGGCGGGCTCCTCCGCCGCCCAGGCGGACGCCGAGGCGGACGCGGTGATGGTGACGGTCGCGGTGCGGGCCAGGGCCGCCGACCCGGAGGGCCGTGTCATCCGTTCGGCGGAGACGGCGGGCGCGCCGCCCGCGACCGGGCCGGCGTTCGCGCACACCGACGGCCGGCGCGACCTCGTGCGCATGTCCGACGCGCTGCGTCACTCGCCGGTCGTCGCGGCCGCCCGGGGCCGGACGTCCGCGACGACCGGGCCCGAGCGCGGCGCCCGCGAGCGAACGGGCTGATCCCACCGGCGAACCCCGGTCAGGGGCTCAGGTCGCGCTGCGTTCGCTCGCCTCGCGCAGGTCCCGCTCCACGGCGCGGTTGCGGACGGTGTCCGGCTGCCCCGCCGCCGTGCCCGGGCGCCCGGCACGCAGCAGCTCCCGCCAGCGCTCGCGGCTCCAGTCGGCCGGACTGGTGGTGGTCGTGAACTCCTCGACCAGGGCGAGGAAGCGCGCCGGATCGCTGTGGAAGGGGAAGTGACCGGCTCCCTCGAAGATCTCCAGCCGGCTGCCCGGCATGGCCGCGTGCGCCCCGTGGGCGTGCCGCACCGGCACCACGCTGTCGCGGTCTCCCCAGAGCAGCATGGTGGGCATGCCCTCGGTGAGGTAGCAGCGGTCGAGCATGGTGACCGCCTGGCCGCGCCAGTCGACCACGGCCCGCAGGGTCCGGACGAACGCGCTGCGGGAGGTCGCGTCGGGCAGCGCGTCCACGAGGTTCACCAACTCCGGTGCGTCCTGGGCCAGATCGGCGTCGAGCAGACGCATCAGACGCAGGAAGAAACCCACGTTCAGCCGCATGCCGGGCAGTCGCAGCAGGGAGAGCATCAGATGCGCGCCCGGCAGCGACACCGCGCGCAGGACGGGGTTGACCTCCCCGCCGACGCCGCCCGCGCTGACGAGGATCAGCCGTTCGGTGCGTTCGGGGAACTGGTAGGCGAACTGCATCGCCACTCCCCCGCCCAGCGAGTGCCCGACCAGTGTGGCGGACTCGATGTCCAACGTGGACAGCAGATCGCGCACGCCGTTGGCGTAGGCGGCCACCGAGTAGTCGGCGCGCGGCTTGTCGGACGCGCCGTGGCCGAGGAGGTCGGGCGCGATCACGGTGTGGGTGCGGGCGAGGTCGGGGATCAGCTCCGCCCAGGTCGCCGAGGAGTCGCCGATGCCGTGGATCAGGACGAGGGCCGGGCCCTGTCCCGCCATCCGGTAGGCCCGCCGGTATCCGTGCACGAGGCGGTGGTGCAGGCGCAGTTCTCCGTCACCGACCGGACGCAGGCGCGCGGTGCGCGGCGGCCGGGGCTGTACGTCGACCACGGGCCGAACCTCCCGTTCCCAGGCCGCCGCGACGGCGGCTCCCCCCCCCCCCGCGCCGCGGCCGGCCCGGGCCGGCGGCCCGCGGG
>NZ_JBHYPZ010000049.1:0-26424 GCF_042746485.1 Streptomyces sp. NPDC058751
GTCGTGGGCACTCCTTCGAGGGGCGGGCAGGCAGAAGCCGTCCATGACGGCATCCTGCCCGCTACACTCCCACCGCTCGACGTTTCCCCAGGTCAAGCCACGAAGTACTGCTGGAGTACTAGCCGGGCACCGGGCTCCTCGTGCCCCACCGCCGCACCCTGGGCGGGGAGCCGCCCGAGTGGAAGTGGGGGTGGGGCCGCTCGCGCGAACAGGTCCGCACCCGCGTCGAGCAGCCGCCCGGGATCGGGGTGCCGACTGTGGCGTACCGGGGGTGGCGAGGGCTGGAGATCCTGGCGCGTCAGCGTTGTGTGTCGGGTGTCACATTCCGGAATGCCTCACTCGCTACCGTATGCCCGCTCTCGGGTCGAATCGGGAGCATCGATTTTAAAGTCAAGCGCATATAAAGTCGCGCGAAACGATCTTCATGGAATTTTCAGATTGTGGGCGTTGCGTGGTGAGTAGAAGCAGGCGTCGCTGGAGAGCGGCGCGAGGGACGGCGTCAACGGGCTTAGCGCTGTTGATGCTTGCCGGTTTATCCGCGGAAGTTCTCTCGGGCGGAGCGGCGGCGGCCGCAGCCGAAGAGGAGGCCGAGGCGCGCGAAGTCGCATCCAGCACGCCCGCGGACGAGGCAGGGCGTGGCAAGGCTTTCTGGGAGGACGATGCTCTTCCTGAAAAGTCGGCGGAGGAAGTGGCTTCGGCGAAGGCCGTGTCATCGGGTGGTCGGGTTGAGGTGGAGAGCCTGACGAACGAGTCGAATCAGGTCTTCGCGAACGCTGACGGCACCTTCATGCTGGAGTCCTCGCCGGTACCTGAACGGGTCCGCAAAGGTGATGGCTGGCAGTCGATCGATACGACTTTGGTCGAGCGCGACGACGGGCTGCTCGTTCCGAAGGCGGCACAGGATGTCGCCCTGTCGGGCGGGGGTGCTCAGGCGCCGCTCGTGAAGATCACTCGTGACGGCAAGACCTATGAACTCGGGTCGCCGTGGGCGCTGCCCGCACCGAAGTTCTCCGGGTCGATGGCCACCTATGAATCTGTGCGTCCAGATGTTGACCTGGTGGTCCAGGTACGCCCGGACGGATTCACCCAGAACCTGGTGCTGCACACGCGCGCGGCGGCCGCGGATCCGGCGCTGAAGTCGATCCGCTTCCCCGTCAAGACCACCGGGCTGTCTGTCAAGACATCGGATTCCGGCAGCATTTCCCTGGTCGACAGGGGTGGGCACGCGGTGTTCTCCAGCAGTGCCGCCCTGATGTGGGACTCCGGCAAGGCCCCGGCTGAGACTTCCAGTGCCCGTACCGCGACGGTCGGTTCAAGCGGTGCGGACAGTCCTGTGACTCCGGACCCGACCTCCCGGACAGCGGTGGCAGACATCGATGTCATGGAGGGTGCCCTGACGGTTACTCCGGACCAGAAGTTCCTCACCGCGGCCGACACCGCCTACCCGGTTGTCGTCGACCCGCCGTCGGTCAGCGCGACGCTGACCGGCTGGACGACGCTGTGGTCCAACTCGTCCAACACGTCGTTCTGGAAGACCTCGCACGCACTGGGCGTCGGTTATGACGCCTACGTCGACAACAAGAAGTCCAAGTCGCTCTTCCAGTTCGACACCCGCCGGGTCGCCGGCAAGAAGATCCTCCGCGCATCCTTCACCGGCTACGAGATCTGGTCGGCGAACTGCACGAAGAAGGACATCAGCCTTTACCGGACGAGCACGATCTCCTCGAGTACGACGTGGAACTCGAAGGTGTCCTGGGGCTCGCCGGTCGACACGGTGTCGGCAGCCAAGGGCTTCTCCAGCAGTTGCCCCGACGGTGATGTCGAATTCGATGCCACCGCGGCCGTTGCCTACACCGCCAAGGCGAAGGCGACGACGACAACGCTTGGCCTGCAGGCCAGCGAGAGCGACCCGATCGCGTGGAAGCAGTTCATGTCTCCCACGGACGATGCCGCCACCACGTCACGTAAGCCCCGCCTTTCGATCACCTACGTGACCCCTCCGGCCAATGCTCCGTCTTCAGTGAAGTTGTCGGACCCGGTCACGTCATGCTCGGCCTCGACCAGTCCCGCGGTGATCCGGGACACCACGCCGCGCATGAGTGCGACCCCCAGCGGCGGAGACGGCGGAAACAGCATTCTGCGCCCGAACTTCGAGCTGTATGACGGCAGCACCAAGCTCACCGTGACTCAGCCCAGTGCCTGGACGGGCAGCGGTACGGCAGGCACCACGCCGACCCCCACCCTGACCAGCACACACACGTATCACTTCCGGGCGCGCACGGAATACCGCTATGACTTCAATGGCTGGCACTACCTGACCGGCCCGTGGTCGAGCTACTGCTACTTCAAGGTCGACGCGACGGCTCCGCCCAAGCCGACCGTCAACTCGGTGGAGTACCCTGCGTGCGCGGGCACGACATGCGGCGCTTCTCCCGAAACGGGCAGCGTCGGTATGACCGGTACCTTCAAGATCAACTCTGGTGCGACGGATGTGCGCCGCTACGACCTCTGGCTCAACGGCGTGCTGTTGGAGAGCAAGAAGTTCACGGTCAACACACCCACCTACGAGCGGAAGGTCGCGCCGACCAAGCGGGGATCGAACACCCTGCGCGTCCAGACCTTCGACGCGGCCGGCAACCCCAGCGCGTCCAATGACTACCTGTTCAACGTGGCCAAGGCAGCGGACCCGATCGGTGTCTGGAAGTTCGACGAGAACACCGGAACCGCCGCGGCGAACGCAGCGGGCAGCAGCAACGGCATGACGCTGACCAAGGCGTCCTGGAACCCTCAAGCCCGTCTTGGCTCGGGCCTGCACACCGATGGCAACACGTCCGCAGCCACATCGGGCCCAGTCGTGGACACCGCCGGCAGCTTCTCGGTCTCCGCGTGGGCCAAGCTGGATCGCCGGGATGCCACAGCCACGGTCGCAACTCAGGCCGGTTCCAAAGTCGGCGCCTTCCAGCTGTACTACTCCTCAGCAGCAGACCGGTGGATCTTCAACCGGTACGGGGCGGACGTCGCGACCGACACTCCCGTCATCGTGCGAGCCCAGTCCACGCGCCCAGGAGTGATCGGCGCATGGACTCACCTGTTGGCGGTGTACGACCGTGACGCCCAGCAGCTGAAGCTCTACGTCAATGGACGGCTGGAAGCGACCACCGCCTACACCACTCCCTGGGCGTCCAACGGGGCGTTCGAGGTCGGCCGTTTCCGAGGAACGGGCGGTCCCTCCAGCTACTTCTTCGGCGACCTCGACCAGGTGCAGGCATGGAACCGTGTCGTCTTCCCCGATGAACTGTGGGCGCAGACGAACATGGAGAACCCGGACACCGGTCACCCACAGGCGGCGCTGCTGGCGAAATGGGCCATGGACGAGTCCACCGGCAGCACCGCCAAGGACAGCTCGAACCGCGGCAACGATCTGCAGCTTCAGCCCGGCGCCTCCTTTGCCGCCGCCGAGGACCCGGCGCACGGCAACGTCCTGAGCATGAGTTCCGGGGCGACCAGCTACGCGACGTCCGCAGTGGCACTCGATGAATCCGGCAGCTTCACGGTGGCCGGCTGGGTGAACCTGGACAGCGAACAACTGGAGAACACTGCGTCGGCCTACTCGCCCACCGTTTTCTCCCACCCCGGAGCACAGCGCAACGCATTTCGCCTGTGGTACCGGCAGGAGATCGACGAGCAGGTCGGCGACTGGAACTTCGGCGCTTACGAGACGGATGTTCTCGACGGACCTGCCGCGACCATCACTTCGGACGAGGTCAACCCGCCCGGCAACTGGATCCATGTGGCGGGCGTATACGACTCGGTCAACCAGTCGATCAAGCTCTACCTTGCGGGTGAGCGTCAGGGCGCCGAGGACGGTGTGCTGGTGAACACCATCTTCCAGTCCGACCAGCCCATGATGACCGGCCGCTCGCGGCGGCACGACAACGGGACGATGGGCAATTCCCTGTTCGGCCAGGTCGATGACCTGCAGGTCTACGCAGGTGTCCTGTCCGATGCCGAGATCAGTCAGCTCGCCACTGTGGACGAACCTCCGATCGACATCGGCTGAGCACGCGCCGCAACGGCACCCCACCACTCACCAGCAACGAACGCACGGAGGTGTGCCGGGCGACAGTCCGGCACACCCCGAAATCCTTGATGTGGAGAACCCAGTGAACGGGCATAGATTAGTGCTGTCCAGATGGGCATGGCACAGGGCGAGCCGCCGCCGACTGGCGGCAATCACCTTGCCGCTGTCGGCAGTTGTCGTCGCGGGCCTGCTCAGCGCCACGCCTGTACAGGCGAAAGAGCGAGAGCATGCCGCATTACAGAAAGCCAAGTTCGGCAAGGCCGAACCCTTCAAGGCCAAGATTCCGAAACTCGGCGATCCCACGGTCGACGCGGCCAAGCAGACTCGTGCCAAGGCGGCCCACGCACCGAAGTGGCCCGATGCCGCCACCGTGACCGTCGAGGTACCCGACTCTGCGACACAGCACGTCAAGGCCACTGGTCTGCCGATCACTCTGGCTCAGCCGAAACGTTTCACGGCAACGAAGGCCTCACGTGGCGCCGTGAACGCGAAGCCAGCTCCGGACCAGGCCCGGGTGAAGGTTCTGGACCGGGCGGCAGCGAGCAAGCTGGGCATCGACGGTCTGGTCCTCACGATCAGCCGCGCCGACGGCGAGGCCGCGCCCGCCGGTGTGGGCGCGACCATCGACTACAGCGGCTTCGTGAACGCCTACAGCGGCAACTGGTCTTCCCGGCTGCGGATGGTGCAGCTGCCTGCCTGCGCGCTGACCACCCCGGACAAGGCCGCCTGCCGCACCACCACGCCGGTGCCGTCCTCCAACAACACCGAGAAGAACACCGTGACCGCGCAGGTCACCACTCCACAGACCAAGAGCGCGCAGGCAGCACCCGCCGTGCTCGCGCTCTCTGCCGGAACGTCTTCCGATCAGGGCACCTTCGGGGCGACCCCGCTGGAGGCCTCCTCCACCTGGAGTGCTGGCGGCTCCAACGGCGATTTCACCTGGAACTATCCCCTTGACGTCCCGCCGACTCCGGCGGGCCCGTCCCCGAACCTGTCCTTCGGGTACTCCGCGCAGAGCGTGGACGGCCACACTTCCTCCACCAGCGCCCAGCCCTCGTGGATCGGTGACGGCTTCGACCTGCCGGTTTCCTACGTGGAACGGTCTTACGGCAGCTGCGAGGACGACGGCCAGGACAAGAAGTACGACCAGTGCTGGAAGGAGGACAACGCTTCGCTCGTCCTCAACGGCAAGTCCACTCCGCTGGTCTGGAACGAGACCAAGAAGCAGTGGCGGCCCAAGAGCGACGACGGCGAGCGCGTCGTGCACAGCACTGGCGCCACCAACGGTGACGATGACGGCGAAACCTGGACGGTGACGTCGACCGACGGCACCCAGTACGTCTTTGGGAAGAACCGGCTGCCCGGCTGGACGACCGGCAAAGCCGAAACCGAATCGGTATGGACCGTGCCGGTCTTCGGCGACGACTCCGGTGAACCCGGCTACTCCAGCGGTAGCGCCTTCGCCGACCGTGCCAAGACCCAGGCCTGGCGGTGGAACCTCGACTACGTCGTTGACCCGCACGGCAACGTCATGACCTACTGGTACGACAAGGAGAGCAACTCCTACGCCAAGAACGGCACCACCGGCAACGGCACCGCGTACACCGCTGGCGGCCATCTCAAGCGCATCGACTACGGCCAGCGCTACGACGCCGCCAAGGACACGGTCTTCGCCACCCCGCCCGCCGCGCGCGTGAACTTCACCACCGCCGGGCGCTGCATCCCCGTCACCGGAGGCGAGACCTGCGGCTCTCTGACGTCCAGCAACCGCAACGCCTGGCCCGACGTGCCCTTCGACCAGATCTGCAAGGCCGACACTCCTTGCACCGACCAGCCCGCCCCGTCCTTCTTCTCCCGCAAGCGTCTCACCGACGTGACCACCCAGGTCTACAAGGGAACCGGTACCGGTGCGGACACCGACTACCGCGATGTCAACAACTGGCACCTGGAACAGTCGTTCCCCGACCCGGGGGATGGCTCGAACGCGGGACTGTGGCTGAAGTCCATCCAGCACACCGGCCTGGTCGGCACGGACATCCAGATGAAGCCGGTCAACTTCACCGGCATCCAGCTCAACAACCGCGTCGACAAGATCGGCGACGATGTCGCTCCCTACATCAAGTGGCGTGTGCGCAAGGTGACATCGGAGACCGGCTCGGTCCTGACGGTGAACTACTCCGGCGAGGAGTGCATCGCCGGAACCAACATCCCCGCCAAGCCGGACGACAACACCAAGCGTTGCTACCCGGTGAAATGGATCCCGCCGTCCAATCCGACTCCGGGCACCGACCCCCAGCCACGCACCGACTGGTTCAACAAGTACGTCGTCACCCAGGTCACCGAGTCCGACCCGACCGGCGGCTCGCCGCTGAAGGAGACGGACTACACCTACAGCGGCGGAGGCGCATGGGCCTACGACGACGAATCGCCCATCACCCCGGCAAAGTACCGCACCTGGGGCATCTGGCGCGGCTACCAGAAGGTCACCACCACCACCGGTGAAGCCGCCGGCGTCCGGTCCAAGAGCACTGTCCTCTACTACCGGGGCATGGACGGCGACAAGCAGTCCGACGGCAGCACCCGCAAGGAGACCGTCACCGACTCGAAGGGCACGGCCAAGACCGACTCCGAGCAGTTCGCCGGCCAGCAGCGCGAGCAGATTACCTACAACGGCACCGACGGCGCCGAAATATCCGGCAGCATCACTACCCCCTGGTCACAGACCACCGCCACCGACACACACTCCTACGGCACGGTCAACGCCTACATGGTGCGCACCGCCAACACCGTCACGCGCACAGCCATCACGGGCGGCGGGGATCTGACGTCGAAGAACACCACGACGTACGACCCCACCAGCGGTCTGGCGCTGACGGCCGAGACAGACGCGGCCGGCACCAAGGATTGCACCCTCACCGAGTACGCCACCAACACCAGCGCATGGATCCTCTCCCTGCCCAAGAAGGTGGAAAAGGTATCGGTCGGCTGCACCGAGACCCCCAAGCGCACCGACGACCCGAAGACCACCGATGTCATCTCCGATATTCGGACCTCCTACGACGGGCAGAGCTGGGGCAAGGCGCCGACCCAGGGCGAAATCAGCACCATCGAGCGCGTGACCGGGTACAACACTGACAGCACCCCCAAGCTGCAGACCGTGGCCACGTTCGCCTACGACGATCTCGGCCGCCCCACGGACTCCTGGGACACCAACCACACCCGTACCAAGCATGCGGAATACACCCCGGCAGCCGGGGGGCCGCTCACCAAGCAGGTGGAGAGGAACGCCCTCGACCACGCGGTGACCACTGAGATCATCCCGGACTGGGGCGTGAACGCCGCCAGCGTCGACCCCAACCTCCACCGAACCGAAATGGCCTACGACGGACTGGGCCGACTGACCGACGTCTGGTTCGCCGACCGCGACCGCACCACGCAGACACCGAGCCAGAAGTTCGAGTACAAGGTCCAGAACACGGCCGCCTCGTGGGTTGCCAGCAAGTCGCTCAACAACGACGGCACCACCTACCAGACCAGCTACGCGATCTACGACGCGCTCCTGCGGCCACGCCAGTCCCAGAGTCCTGCCGCTGTCGGTGGCGGCCGCGTCATCACCGAGAAGAAGTACGACACGCGAGGCCTGGAAGTCGCGACCGCGACGGACTACATCGACACCACGGCGCCCTCAGGCGGACTGGAAACACTGAAGACCGCCGCGCCGGCGGGGACGGAGACGGTCTTCGACGGCGCGGGCCGTCCCACCATCGAGAAGACCCTTGCCCAGGGCAAGGAATTCTCACGGACCAAGACCACCTACAACGGGGACTCCACCCTGGTTGAGCCTCCCGCAGGAGCCTCGGCGATCCTGGAAAAGGCCGACGCCCGCGGTCGGACCGTGGAGAAACTCCAATACGACGGCAACACGGCCAGCACCGACTTCAACAAACTGACCTACGGCTACGACCACGCCGACCGGCTGACCAGTGTCAAGGACAGCGACACCAACGCCAACACCTGGACCTACGGATACGACTTCCTCGGCCGCAAGATCAGCAGCAGTGACCCGGACTCAGGAGCCGGTACAACCGAATACAACGACCTCGACCAGATCATCGCCACCACCGACGGACGCAAAGCCAACACCCTCGCCTACACCTACGACCTGATCGGCCGCCGCACCGGTGAACTCGACGGCCGTATCCCCCTCGTCGACGGCAAGCCCGTCATCGACGACACCAAGTACCTGGCCCGCTGGACCTACGACACCGTAGCCATCGGTCACCCGACCTCCTCCATCCGTTACGTCGGAGGAAAGAGCGGCCAGGTCTATGCCAGCACCGCTGCGGCCTACGACTCGCTCTACCGGGTCCTCAAGGAGCAGTACACGGTCAGCAAGTCCGAAGGAGCCCTCGCTGGCACTGGCACCTGGACCATCGGCAACGCCTACAACCTCGACGGCACCCTGCAAAAGCGCACCATCCCCGCCATGGGCGGACTCGCAGAGGAAAAGCTGAACTACGGGTACACCGACCAGCGCCTCCCGGACACCCTCGGCGGCTTGACGGGCATCGTCCAGAACACCGACTACCTGCCTGCTGGCGAACAGATCCGCACCACTCTCGGCGTCTCCTCGACCGCCAAGTGGACTGACGTCGATACTTCGTACGAGGCTGGCACCAAGCGCCTGGCCCGGCAGACCGTCAAGTCTGAATCCCGCACGGGTACGGACTCGGACGTCTACTACCGCTACGACCTGGCCGGCAACCCCATCGAGGTCGACGAACGCGCCACCTCACCGGGTGACAAACAATGCTTCATCTACGACGGATACCGGCGTCTGAAGACCGCCTGGACCTCCACCGCGAACTGCACCACCACACCTCCCACCAAGGACCAGGTCGGCGGGGCGGCCCCGTACTGGCAGTCCTTCACCTACGACGCTGCCGGTAACCGCAAGACCGTCACCGACCAGCTCGCCACCGGCGGACCGGCCACCACCACCTACAACTACAAGACAGCCGACCAGCCGCGCCCTCACGCACTCTCCTCCACCGAAACGAAGAACGCTGCCGGTACGAAGACCGGCGCCAGCAGCTACACCTATGACGGCGCGGGCAACACCCAGACCCGCACCCTCGACAACCAGACGCAGAAACTCGACTGGGGACTTGAAGGCGGCCTCGCATCGGTCACCGCAGCCGACAAGACCACGACGTCGTTCCTCGACGACGCGGACGGCAACCGGCTCATCCGCCGCGATTCCACCGGCACCACCCTCTACCTGGGTGAAACCGAACTCCGGCTGGACAAGGCCAGCGGCACCGTCGTAGCAACCCGCTACTACAGCCACAACGGCAAAACGGTCGCCGTACGGACCCCGACCGGCCTGACCTGGATCACCAGCGACCACAATGGCACCGGCAACGTCCAGATAGATGCCGCCACGCAGGCCCTCACCAGGCGACAGAGCATGCCGTTCGGGGAGCAGCGGGGAAGCGGTGCAACAACGGCCTGGGTCGGTGACAGGGGCTTTGTCGGAGGCACCCAGGACCCCACCGGCCTCACACACCTGGGAGCCCGCGACTACGACCCGGCCACCGGCAGATTCGTCAGCGTCGACCCGGTCGCGGACTTCAAGGACCCGCAACAGATCAACGGCTATGCGTACAGCAGCAACAACCCCGTCAGCTTCGCAGACCCTGACGGAAAGTTCTTCGACCCGATCTTCGGGCTGATCATCGCCGTCGTCGTCATCGTTGCCGTAACGATCAACTACATGAAAAGCGGCGGCGGGTCTTCCAGCTCCGGCGGCATGACCTCACAGGGAAGCGCTAACTACGGATACGGATCAGGTGGAGGCGGCGGAACAGATTGCAGCGCGACCTACCCGGCCTACAAGCCCGGCTGCAATACCAACGTTGAACCCGCGGACCCGCGTGCCCAGGGCAGCTTCAAAGACTTCGGGCAAGGACTTCTCGTCGGCGCAGGCGGCGTCACCGCCGATACCGCGGACCTTGCGTACATGGCCGCCGTTCCGTGGTGCAGCTGGACCGACCGCGGCTGCCACCCGAACCGTGACGATTACGACAAACTCGTCAAGGAACACGGCCTGGAGAAGGACAACAAGGCTTACGACGCTGGCGATGGTGCTGCTCAGGTGGCCGAGTTCCTCACCGGCATCGTGGGCCTTGCCAAGGGAATCGGGAAGGCGCTCCTGAAGGGCGCGGCCAAAGCGCGTCCGGGAGGCAGCCTCAAGGATGTCAACCCGTCAGGTTCACAGACCAACTGTGCGAAATGCGCCGTGGCCACCGACGACCGCCTTCAGGGGAAAAATTCGGTGGCGGGGGACGGTGGCTACACTGACGCCAGTGCCCTCGAGGCGCACTATGGATCGACCTTCAAGGCGACAAGCGGGCGTGACGGCATAGCTGGTGAACTGTTGAAGAGGGGGGATGGCGCGCGCGGTATTGTGTACGGATTCGACACCGATGGTGCCGGAAACATCCCATACCCCGGCCATTTCTTCAACGCGGTGAATGACGGAGGAAACGTCAAGTTCCTCGACGGCCAGACCGGCGGTTATGCCGTGCTGAATTGGGAGTACTACGACTTCATGTATACGGGTGGAGGGAAGTAGGGTGCAGAAGCAAGAGGCGGCGCGTCTGGCTGAGGAATTCGGCAGGTCTAATATTTCCAAGTGGGATGAATTGGGATGTAGCATTCATCCTGCCGACCGGTTGTACCTGCCCGGCCACTACGTATTTGCCTATCCGCCGAGCGCGGAGAGCGGTGCGCGGCTGGGCGGGAACTGGCCCATCGTCGTGAACGAGCGGACCGGTGAGTGCCGATTTGTGCGAGGGGTCGACGAGTACATGAAGCTGAAAGCGGCTCGTCCACTGTAGGTTTCCGCAGTCGAGGGGTCGGCCGGCCCCCAACCCCTGAAGCGCTACGACAGGTCCACCTCGGGTCCTGTTGAACCGGCACGTTCCACTTGCCATGATGTCCAGATCTTGATCGGAAACACGAAAGTTTCTTCTGAGCTGGGACGATGGGGCCTGTCGAAGGCCTCTGTCGTCTCAGCAGGAAGGCGCTTTCTGCATGTAGGCCGTGGGGTCGCGCTCCAGGCTTGTCGCCTCAACCAACGGCCACGGGGTGGTCAACCATGCAGGCCCCGTCTGCTGACTGATCTCGCCGATACCACCGGCTTGACTGCCGCGTTCACCGACGTCCGGTGCCGCCTTCGGCCACGCGGCACCGGACAGGACCCGGGCAGGACCGCAGTGGACCTGGTCCGGCGAAGCTGCCCGACCGGCGAGGGACCCCACTCGCTCAGGCTCCGGTCCTGCCGGAGCCCGGCCCGCCGAGTGATGGGGCACCCCTTGTGGGCGGGTGCCTGCCGGATCGCCCCAGTTGATGTGCCGGCCGGGCGTACCGTGGAGTGGGAGGTGGTGAGTTGATGACCACGGAGTTGGCTGACAACGTCCGCAGGTACCGGCGTCGCGCGGGGATGAGCCAGGAGGAACTCGCCCATGCCGCAAGCGTATCGCCGGGCACAGTGCGCAAGGCCGAGCAGGGCGGCACCATCCGCATGGAGACCTTGCACACGCTGCCCGCGCGCTGGGGGTGACCACGGCCGTGCTGATGGCCTCGGATGCGCCGGAGCCCGTGGGGCGGGCCGAGGAGCCGAACCGGGTCAATCTGATCCAGCTCCGCGCCGCGCTCACCCCGGCCGTCGGGCTCGTGGACCAGGACGCCAAAGCCGTGGCCGAGGAACCGAACCTGCGCATCTTCCGGCGGACGCTGCAAGACGCACGGGTGCTGTACTTCTCCGACAGCTACAAGAGCGTCGCGGCTCAACTGCCGGGCCTGCTGCATGATGTAGCACAAGCCGCCGCCTACTATGACGGCGGGGACGAGCACCGGCAGGCCCTGTTGGCCCGCGCCGAGGCGCTGCGTCTGGCCGGCACCTACCTCACCCAGGTACGGCAGTATGACATTGCGTATGCCGCTGTGCGTGGGGCCATCATGGACGCCCGTCAGGCCGGAGACATGCTTGCGGCGGGCTCCGGTGTCGGCTGCATGTGCTGGCTGTTGGTGAGGCAGGGACGGTTGGACGAGGCGGAACAGGTCGCCGCCCGGAGCATGGACGCGGTGGAGCCGAAGATCACCGGGGCCGAGCCGGACCACTACGCGGTGTGGGGCGGCCTGGCGATGGAGGCCGCTGCCGCAGCCGCGAGGAACAACCGTCCCGACGAGGCGAAGGAGTACCGTCAAGCCGCCCGGGTCGCGGCAACCGCGGTCGGGACGGCGCATCGCAACGTCTCCCGGCACTGGTCCGTCTTCGGGCCGGTCACCGTCGCGGTCAAGGCCCTCGAAGACTCCATGGTCATCGGCGACGCCCGCGCGGTGGTGCGCAAGGCAGGCGAGCAGGAGGAGTTGTCGCCCAAGGCGTGGAAGCGCTTGGGTAGGCCCAGTACCAACGACGGGAACCGCTTCACCCTCGACGTGGCGCGCGCCTACACCCGGACCGGCGACCTGTCCGCAGCCATGGACGAGTTGACCCGTGCCAGGGAAGCTGCTCCACAGTGGCTGCGGCACCAGAACGGGGCCGCCGAGACCATGCAGGAGATCCTGCGCAAGCGCAAGCGGACCCTCACGACGGAGATGCGCGAAATGGCCGACTATCTGGACGTTGTCGGGTAGCTGCCGCGCAGCGTGGTAGTTCGTGAACAAGGAGTTGCGAACTGCCACGGCCGCCATCTGGGGTGACGGTGAGTCAGTGTCTACGGTCAGTGTGTCCACCGTCAGTGACCCAGGCCGGGGGTGCCCAGTGAGCCAGCCCAGGAGTGATGCCGACCGCATGCGTCGCAGAGAGCTGTACGACGCCGCGTCGGGTCGAGGAGGTCCCCGCTTGCTGCCGTGGAGCAGCCCGGAAGGGAAGCCCTGCTACCTGAGCAGCGACGGCCGGGGCTACCTCTCGACCCTTGCCGACAGCATCGAAACGGTACAGCTCAGCATGGGCCAGGAGCTGTTGGACTACGCCCGCACCGCCACGGCACCTGGCGCGAAAGCTCTGTCGGCGACCGAATACCGCTGGCTGGCCTGCCGGTTGACCGAAGCCCTAGCGGCCGCGCTCAGGGTCGCGGACTCGCGCGGGCAGCGCATCCGGGATCAGGCAGAGGCGACCGAGGATGCCTGACTCTCCGAATGCCAGCGCACCAGTACGCAACTCCTCTCGGGGGCGCTACCGCTTCCGCGAGTACCACGTGACCACCGTCCCCGACCCCATGGCCCTGCCAGCGTTCGAAGCGGTCTGCGTCACCGGCGAAGAGCGCAACTGCGGTGCCACTTCAGGCACGCTGCACACCCCGGACGAACTGACCCGCCGGATCGCCGGACACTGCGCCCAGAGTGGCCACGAGCTGTACGAGCAGACCGCCCGCGCTCTCGTCCGCGCCGAACCCGGCGCATGGCAGTAGCGCCCCCTGTGCCGACACCAGGCCAGCGGCAGCGCGCCCGCGTGACCGGCGCCCCTGGCGGCAGCAACCACGGATTTCCACGCACAACCACGGACGCCAGCGGAACGCAAAACCTGCTCTGAGGGAATGTGTTCTGTTTCGGAATGAAAAGGGCGATCCGATTTAGACGTCGTTTCCTTTGGCTGAAGTCCGTGCTGTTGACCAGCGACGATGTGTGTCAGTGCTCTGTGAGAGCCTCCGGGCATGAGCTACGACTTGGCTGTGTGGGAAGGCGAGAGGCCGGCGGATGACAAGTCCGCTGGCCGGGTCTTCAGCGACCTGTACGACCGCTATATCGACAGCGAGGTCGAGGAGCCTCCGTCCGAACGCATAGCGGCATACGTCGCGGCGCTTCTTGAGCGGTGGTGCGACCTCACCGAGGACGAGAAGGACACTTCGCCCTGGTCGACCGGCCCGTTGATCGGCGAGGCCAGTGGTCCGTTGATCTACTTCCCGATGCGGTGGAGGATGGCCGAGGAGGCATCGGCCTACGCGGCAGCCGTGGCAGAGTCCATGGGTCTGGTCTGTTTCGACGTGCAGCAGGACCGGCTCAGGCCTTGAGCAGGGTCGCCAACCGGCGATAGCCGATGAGGGCTGCGGCTATGCCGACGAAGGCGAGGAAGTGCTCGGCCTTGCGCTCGTATCGACGGTGGAGCCGACGACAACCGGCGAGCCAGGACACGGTCCGTTCGACCACCCACCGGTGGCGGCCGAGACGTTGTGAGGACTCGATGCCCTTGCGTGCGATGCGGTGGCGGATGCCGCGTCCGCGGAGCCATCGATGCAGGTGGTCGTAGTCATAGCCCTTGTCTCCGTGGAGCTTGTGGGGGCGCCGTCGACGAGGTCCGCGTCGGGACCGGATCGGCGGGATGCCCCGCACGAGCGGTTCGAGACCGAGGCTGTCGTGCATGTTCGCGCCCGAGATGCCCAGTGAGAGCGGCAGTCCGTTCCGGTCGGTGATCAGGTGGATTTTCGATCCGGGCTTGCCACGGTCGGTCGGATTCGGTCCCGTCAGAGGCCCCCTTTTGCAGCCCGCATGCTGACGGAGTCGATCGCGCAGCGCGACCAGTCCAGTTCCCCACGGGCGCCGAGTTCGTCGAGGATGACGCGGTGGAGCCGAGCCCAGATCCGGGCCCGGCTCCACTGGGCGAAGCGTCGGTAGACCGTCTGCCAGCTTGCACCGAACACCGGCGGGAGCTGCCGCCAGGTACAGCCCGAGGTGGCCACGAAGATGATCGCGGCCAATGCTTCACGGTCACCCGCCCGGCGCCGGCCGCCGCCCTGCGGGCGTATGACCTCCGTCGGCGGTACCACCCGCCGAAACAGCATCCACAACTCGTCCGGCACCAGCCGCTCGACCAAATCCGTCATGCACGGCTCAACGAACGATCACGCCATAAGAAACGACGTCTTACTCGTCCCGCTTCTATGAGCAGATCTGGCGTCCAGTCATTGGCAAGGCCAAGCTCCCCAAGGGCGCCGGACCCCATGCTCTGTGGCACTCCTGCGCATCTCCGGTGATCGCTGCGGGCGAGTCCGTTAAGGTCGTATCGGAGCGACTGGGGCACACCGGCGGCGCGATGGCCTTGAACGTCTGCAGCCACCTCTTCCCAGAGTCGGAGGAATGGGCAAGGGCGGCGGTGGACCGGGCGCTCCGCGCGGTGACGGCAGAATGTGCCCTCGATGTTCCCTCTCAGTCGGAGGGTTGAGGAAACATGCAGGTCGGCGATGCCTTGGGGGCGCAGTGCGATTGAGAGTGGAGTTCACGACCGAGCCCTTCGATCTCGACGAGGCCCCGCGGCACGCCCTGGTCGCCCGGGAGGTCATCGAGGCGGCCGACCTGGACGCCGTGGACGTCGGCCCGTTCGGCAACACCGCGGAAGGCGGCGCGGACGCCGTGCTCACGGCCGTCGAGACCCTGCTGCGCCAGGTCCTGGAAGCGGGCGCCACCCGGGTCTCGCTCCAAGTCAACGTCGTCGAGGCGGCGGGGGAGGGCGGCAGGTGACCGGAATCGCGGACGACCCCTTCGCCGCGGCGGTCAGACCGCTGGTCGACGCCATGGGCGGCGAGATGCTGCCGCCCGGCCTGGCCGGTGCCGACGACGTCGTGCTGTCCTGGGAGGGCGAGGACGTCGTCGCCGTGCGTCTGCCCCAGCTCGCCGAATCGCTCGACCACATCCTTGCCGCCCTGGAGCGCAAGCGGGGCGTGCCGCTCGCCGAGCTCGACCGCAAGGCCAAGCAGGAGGTCGTGCGCATACTCGAGGCCCGGGGGGCCTTCTCCGTACGGCACGGCGTGGAGACCGTGGCGAGCGCGCTCGGAGTTTCCCGGTTCACCGTCTACAACTACCTGAATCGAGAAAAGGGCGTCTGACCGGCGCGGACGCGCCTCGCGGCGGGGGAGTCCGCCGGCCGCTGCCCACGCACGCCCCCTGTCACCCGTCGCCGACCGCCGCTCGCGATGCGCCCTCGTCGCCGTCCGCCGCTCACTCTCGCGCCCCTTTCACCGTCCGCCGCTCGCTCACGCGGCCCCGTCGCCGCCCGCGTGACCCGCCCGCCGCGCTCCGCCGTCACCCGCCGTCGCCTCCCGTAACCCGAAGTTTTCAACAAAGTGTTGACGTCGCTTCGTCCGAGGGCGTTAGCTGGCCGCAGCCCGTCCAGCACAACGCCACGGAGGCTTCCCATGACGTCGAGCACGGCATCCGGCGGCCTCGCCCGTTTCAACGGCCTGGAGGAGCCCGCGGCCCTCGCCGTCCTCCACGAGGTGTGCGCCTCCCGGGCGTGGGCCGAGCGGCTGCTCGCCGGCCGTCCCTACGCCACCACCGACGACCTGTACGCCGCGAGCGACGCCGCCACCGCCGCACTCACCACCGCCGGCCTGGCGGAGGCGATGGCCGGCCACCCGCCCATCGGACGGCCCAGGCCCGGCGACCCGGCCTCCTCGCGCGAGCAGCGCGGGATGGCCGGCGCCTCCGCGGAGCTCAAGGAGGAGATGCTCCGGCTGAACCTGGCCTACCAGGAGAAGTTCGGCCACGTCTTCCTCATCTGCGCCACCGGCCGGACCGGCGAGCAGATGCGTGACGCGGCCGAGGAGCGGATCGGCAACCCGGCCGAGCGGGAGCGCGAGATCGTCCGCGTCGAACTGGGGAAGATCAACCGCATCCGGCTCGGCCGTCTCGTGAGGGACCCCGTACAGGAGGAAGAGGCAGGGGGAAGAGGCATGAGGCAGGAGGAAGAGGCATGAGCACCGACACCACGGCCTCCGTGTCCACCCACGTCCTGGACACCAGCGCGGGCCGCCCCGCCCGGGGCGTCGCGGTCCGGATCGCCGCCCGCGCGGGACGCGAGGACGACTGGCGGGCGCTCGGCGGTTCCGCGACCGACGCGGACGGCCGGTGCAAGGACCTTCCGGCGCTTCCGGAGGGCACGACCCACGTGCGGCTCGACTTCGAGGTCGAGCGGTACTTCGAGCAGGATCCGGCGACGACGGCACAGCGAGCCGATGCGCGGCAGGACGCCCCCGCGAACCGGGGCGGCGGGACGTTCTTCCCCGAGGTGACGGTCACCTTCGCCGTCAGGCCGGGCGAGCACCACCACGTACCGCTGCTGCTCAGCCCGTTCGGCTACTCCGTCTACCGAGGGAGCTAGCAGAGATGACCGAACCTTCCCGCAAGGGCCGCCCGGTGCTCCTGGGCCAGAACCAGTACGGCAAGGCCGAGACCCGCGTCGTCAGGATCACCCGCGACGGCGCCACGCACCACATCAAGGACCTGAACGTGTCCGTCGCGCTGAGCGGGGACATGGACGAGGTCCACCTCTCCGGCTCCAACGCCAACGTCCTGCCGACGGACACCACCAAGAACACGGTGTACGCCTTCGCCAAGGAGCACGGCATCGAGTCCGCCGAGCGGTTCGGCATCCATCTGGCCCGGCACTTCGTGACCGGCCAGGAGCCGATCCACAGGGCGCGCATCCGGATCGAGGAGTACGCCTGGGAGCGCATCGAGGTCCAGGACGCCGCTTCCCGGGCCGTCGGCGCGGACCGGCCGAGGCATTCCTTCGTCCGCAAGGGCCAGGAGACGCGGGTCACCCAGATCACCTACGACGGCGAGACGTGGGAGGTCGTCTCCGGCCTGAAGGACCTCGTCGTGATGAACTCGACGGACTCCGAGTTCTGGGGCTACGTCAAGGACAGGTACACGACGCTCCAGGAGGCCCACGACCGCATCCTGGCCACCCGGGTCTCCAGTCGCTGGCGCTTCGGCTGGACCGGCGACGAACAGCGGATGCCCGACTGGGACACGTCCTACGACGAGGCCAGGAAGCACATGCTCCAGGCCTTCGCGGACACCTACTCCCTCTCGCTCCAGCAGACCCTGTACGAGATGGGCGCGCGGATCGTCGAACACCGCGACGAGATCGACGAGGTCCGCCTCTCCCTCCCGAACCAGCACCACTTCCTGGTCGACCTCACGCCGTTCGGCCTCGAGAACGACAACGAGGTCTACTTCGCGGCCGACCGTCCGTACGGGCTCATCGAGGCCACCGTCCTGCGCGAGGGCCGCGAGCCGCGCATCCCGGTGGACCTGACCAACCTGTAGAACCGCCACCACGGACCCGGCCCCCACCCCGCCAGGCCCCGGGTCCGTCCGCCGACGGGAAGAACGAGGAACCGCAGTGCCAGTCCAGCGCATCGTCATCGAGAACTGCGCCATCGCGACCGTGGACGCGGACGACACCGAGCACGCCTCGGGGCACATCGTCGTCGCCGACAACAGGATCGAGTCGGTGGGTGCCGGAAAGGCCCCCGGGGACCTGGAGAACGTGGTGCGCCGCGTCGACGGCACCGGGCACCTGGCCACCCCCGGCCTGGTCAACACCCACCACCACTTCTACCAGTGGATCACCCGCGGCCTCGCCACGGACCACAACCTCTTCGACTGGCTCGTCGCGCTCTACCCCACCTGGGCGCGCATCGACGAGCCGATGGTCCACGCGGCCGCCCAGGGCTCCCTCGCGATGATGGCCCGCGGCGGCGTCACCACCGCCATGGACCACCACTACGTGTTCCCGAAGGGCACCGGAGACCTGTCCGGCGCGATCGTCCGGGCCGCCCGCGAGACCGGCGTCCGCCTCACCCTCGCCCGCGGCTCCATGGACCGCAGCCGCAAGGACGGCGGACTGCCGCCGGACTTCGCCGTCGAGACCCTCGAAGAGACGCTGGCCGCCACCGAGGCGACCGTCGACGAGTACCACGACGCCTCCTTCGACAGCATGACCCAGATCGCCGTCGCGCCCTGCTCGCCCTTCTCCGTCTCCACCGAACTCATGCGACAGGGAGCCGAGTTGGCCCGGCGCAAGGGGGTACGGCTGCACACGCACGGTTCGGAGACCGTCGAGGAGGAGCAGTTCTGCAAGGAACTGTTCGGCATGGGCCCCACCGACTACTTCGAGTCGACCGGCTGGCTCGGCGAGGACGTGTGGATGGCGCACTGCGTCCACATGAACGACTCCGACATCGCCGCCTTCGCCCGTACGGGGACGGGCGTGGCCCACTGCCCCTCCTCCAACGCCCGGCTGGCCGCGGGCATCGCCCGGGTACCCGACATGCTCGCGGCCGGCGTCCCGGTCGGCCTCGGCGTCGACGGCACCGCGTCCAACGAGTCCGGCGAACTCCACACCGAGCTGCGCAACGCCCTGCTGGTCAACCGGCTGGGCGCCCACCGCGAGGCGGCCCTGAACGCCCGCCAGGCACTGCGGCTCGGCACCTACGGAGGGGCTCAAGTCCTCGGCCGGGCGGGCCAGATCGGCTCCCTGGAGCCCGGCAAGCTCGCCGACCTCGTGCTGTGGAGGCTGGACACCCTGGCACACGCCTCGATCGCCGACCCGGTGGCGGCGCTCGTCCTCGGCGCCGCCGCGCCGGTCACGCTCTCGCTCGTGAACGGCCGTCCGGTCGTGGAGGACTCCCGTCTGCTGCACGTCGACGAGGACGCCGTCGCCCGTTCCACCCGGGACGAGGCACGGCGCCTCGCGCGGATCGCCCAGGGCGACCGACCGTAGTGACTCCGGCCGGGGAGAACGGCTTTCGGCCGCCGGCCGTGGACCCGGGCGAGGTCCACGGCCGGCGCCTGCGGGGCGCGCCCCGCAGCGGTTCCTCCTCCGCGCGGCTCAGCCGATGTGGTAACTGTCGCCGTAGACCTTCCAGTCCAGCGGTGTGTCGAGGTTCAGGTTCCGCCTGCGTACGAAGACCCGTTGCGCGGTGTCGACCCGGCTGGTGTCGGAGTGGGCCTCCTCCTGCTTCATGGCCCACACCCGGGCGTCGAGGAAGGCGTTCAGGTACGTCACCTCGTCGCCGCCCTGGGCCGGCGTCCTGGCCTTCGCCAGGGCGCGCCGCCGTATGCTGCCGAAGCTGGTGCTGTCGCCGCCGTCGCCGTGCATCACGATGGCGTCGTAGTACGTGAACTGGCCGAGGGCGCCGATCCCGTCCGACTTGCCCTGCCGGACGGCGGGGTCGAAGTAGACGCGGTCCCGCTCGTCGTTCTGGGCCTGCTGGAACGCGGTGTCCTGGGCGGCCCGGCGCCAGTCGGCGGGGAAGCCCGGGTCCAGGCCGTCGTGCGAGTCGCTGCCGTCGACCTCGCGCAGCGCGGGCAGGTACTTGGCCAGGACGTTCCCGGGCTTGCGCCGCGCGTACAGCTCGACGAGTTCGAGCATGTCGTGGGTGCCCGAGCAGAAGCCGATGATCCCGGCGGTGTAGCCCCGCCCGTCGCCGATGTCCTCGATGTACTTGTACTGCGCCTTCCAGTCCAGCGAGGAGTTCTCGGCGCTGGAGACCAGCTTCATGGCGATCTCCTTCTTCGCCGGGTCGTCCAGGGCTGCCGGCGAGGCGGTCGCGGCCTGGACGGCGACCAGGGGGCCTGCCACCAGCGCGGCTCCGGCCAGGACGAGCAGGGTGCGACGTGACGTGCCTGTGTGGGGGGTGCGCACGGTACCTCCGATGGGGGAGTGATGTGGCCGTGTACTGTTAGGAAAGTTTCCTACCAGAGTTGGGGGACGGCGTACACCCTAAAGAACGAGGGGAGTTGGCACTCCGGGGGGTTCGGGTCTGGGTTCGGGCCTGGGGCCGGGTCTGAGGCCGGGGCCGACTCCGGCTCCGGCCGGTGCGGGCTACCGTACGGCAGGCTCGGTCCGCCGCCCGTGGTGCTCGTCCGCCGGAGGCGCCGGGGAGGCGGAGGGGGCGGAGGAGGCCGAGGAGGCCCGCCGGGGCCGCAGCATGACGGCGGTCAGGGCCAGCGCGGTGGCCGCGACGGCCGAGGCGGCCGTGAGCGCCAGCCCGTAGCCGTCCGCCGTGGCCGCGACGACGTGCCCGCCCGCGCCGGTCAGCTCTTCGGTGCGGCTCGCCGCCAGGGTGGTCAGCACGGCCAGCCCCAGTGAACCACCCACCACCTGCGTGGTGTTGAAGAGTCCGGAGGCCAGACCGGCGTCCTCCGCGCCGGCGTCCGACATGGCGAGCCCCGTCACGGCGGGCATCGCGGCCGCGAACCCCACGGAGAGCAGGAGCAGCGGGGGCAGCACGTCGGTGACGTACGCGCCCTCGGCCGGAGCCCGGCCGAACAGGGCCAGGCCCGCCGTGATGAGCGCGAGTCCGGCGAGCAGGACGCGGTACGGGCCGAAGCGGGCGATCGCCGGCGCCGACAGGGTCAGCATCAGCACGCCGATGGTGACCGGCGCGGGCAGGAACGCCGTACCGGTGAGCAACTCGCCGTAGCCGAGGACGCGTTGGAGGTAGAGCGCGCCGAGGTACTGGAAGCCGTACATCCCGGCCACCATCAGGATCTGCACGCCGTTCGCGCTCGTCAGGGTCCGCGAGCGGAACAGCCGCAGCCGCAGCAGGGGGCGGGCGGCCCGCGACTGACGGAGGGTGAAGCCGGCGAACAGGGCGAGGGCGAGCGCGCCGAGGGCGACGGTGTCGCCGGGGTCCCGTTCCCCGGCGCCCACGATCGCGTACACCATCAGCATCAGGGCGCCGGTCACCAGGGCGGCGCTGGGATAGTCCGCTCCGCCGCCGAGGCCCGTCCCCTCGTCCGGCGCGAGGATCCGCAGGGCGGCGACCAGGGCCACCACGCCGATCGGCAGGTTGATCAGGAAGATCCAGTGCCAGTTCAGGGCCTGCGTCAGCGCTCCGCCGAGGAAGGTGCCGAGGGCTCCGCCGGCGGCGCCGACCGCGCTGAACACCGCGATGGCACGGCCCTGTTCACGCGGCTCGGGGAAGAGCGCCACCAACATGCCGAGGACCACGGCCGAGGCCATCGCCCCGCCGACGCCCTGGAGGGCGCGGGCCGCGACCAGCACGCCCTGGCTGTCGGCGAGCCCGCACAGCACGGACGCGACGGTGAACACGGCGAGCCCGGCCGTGAACATCCGCTTGCGGCCCAGCAGATCGCCGAGCCTGCCGGCGAGCAGCAGCAGCCCGCCGAACGGGATCAGATAGGCGTTCACGACCCAGGCGAGTCCGGGCGCGGAGAAGCCGAGGTCGCTCTGGACGGCGGGCATGGCGACGGTGACGATGTTCCCGTCCAGGACGGTCATGAGGATGCCCGCGCACAGGACGACGAGTGAGGCCCACCGTGAGTGTGCGCGTGGCGTCGACGACCTCGCCGGTTCGGTGCGGGACGGCATGACGGTGACCTCCGTGTTCTCCGTGGGACCGCTGCGGTCCCACGGGAGTTCTCCCTTGGTGCACGACTTGTAACGGGGTTCATCGTGGGTGACCATGGGGGACCGGCATAAGGAGGCACTTCGATGTCCCAGGGGAACACCGGTGTTACCTCGCAGGCAGTGCTCGCGCAGGCGTGCCCGGTCCGCGAGGTTCTTGACAGGGTCGCCGGGAAATGGAGCGTGCTGATCATCGTGGCCGCCGCGCACGGCCCGATCCGCTTCACCGAACTGGAGCGCAGCATCGAGGGGATCAGCCGCCGCATGCTGACGCTGACCCTGCGCAACCTGGAGCGCGACGGTCTCGTCACCCGGACCGTTCACCCGACGGTGCCGCCGAAGGTCGAGTACGAACTCACTCCGGTCGCCCGCGAGTTGCACGCGACGCTGCTCTCCCTGACCGACTGGGCCGAGCGGCACCGCGTCAAGATCGCCGAGTCCCGCGCGGCCTACGACGCCGAGCACCGGCCGGAACTGGTCGACGCGTAGACCGCGCGGCGGCGTGGTCCACGGGGGGCCGGGGTCCGAAAGGGCCCGGGCCGTCGTCCTCGGCGCGCGCCGCTCACGTCCGCCGGGGTGAGGCCAGAACGTACCGGACGCCCGTGCGCGGCTGTGTGTGCTCGCCGGTCTGCCAGCCCGCCTCCTCCAGGGTGGCCGCGCAGGCCCGCAGCGCCCCGGCGTCGGGCTCGTGCACGGCGACGGCCTCGGGCTGAGGTGTCGCCCGTATCCGGTACCCGCCGCCCTCCGCGTCGGCGGGCCGGTGCCCCGCCGCCTCCAGCGCGAGCGCGGCGGCCTGCACCAGATGCTTGCGCTCCCACGGGCACGGAAGGTCCGTCGCGCCGTCGGGACGGGTCATCCGGCGCAGCTCCAGGAGCCCCTGCCAGGCGCCGCGCACCTCCCTGAGCCGGGCGGGACCCTCCTCGACCCCCTCCTCGCCGCCGATCCGCGCCGCGAAGGCCCCGGACGCGGCAGGGGCGGGCTCCTCCGCGGGTGCGGCCGGCCCGGGGCCCCCGGGCGCGTCCCGCAGCCGGTGCCCGGCCGGTGTCAGGAAGTGGTCGTGCGGGGGACGGGGATGACGGAAGGCGAGCCCGCGTTTCACCAGCGCGGTGAGCTGGGCCTCCGTGCCCTTCAGCCGCCCGGTCACGGGGTCGGCCGCCTCGACGGCGCGCCGCTGCGCGGCGGTCGGCGGTCGTGTCACGGCGCGCTCCCTCCGTCGTCCGGTGGTGCCACGGCGCTCGGGGTGTCCGCGAAGTACCGCCCGGCCGCGGCTCAGTGTTCCTCCGCCCCCTCTCCGGCCGGGGAGGCCGGGGAGGCCGGGGAGGAGGAGCCATGGGAACAGTACGCGCCGGGTCTGACATTCCAGCCCGCCACCACGTGTCGGCGGTGCTCGGTGCCGATCCGGCTCATCGTCCCGGTGGCGAGCTGGAAGACGGCGCCGGACCGGGCGCTCAGACCGAGCCGCCGCGCGGTCAGCACCCGGAGGAAGTGACCGTGCGAGACGACGACCACGCTGCCCTCCGCCTCGGCGAGCGCCGCGTCGATCCTGGCCAGCACCCGTTCGGCGCGTACCCCGACCTCCTCCGGGCTCTCCCCCGGGTGTTCGGGCGGTCCGGGGGCGACGCCGTCGGTGAACAGGAACCAGTCGGGCCGGTCCCGGTGGATCTCGACGGTCGTGACCCCCTCGTACCCGCCGTAGTCCCACTCGCGCAGGTCCGCGTCGACGCGCGCGTGGCCGATCCCGGCCAGCTCGGCGGTCTCCCGCGCCCGGCTCATCGGGCTGACGAACGCGGCCGCGATGTGGTGCCGGGCGATCAGCGGACGGAGCCGCCGCGCCTGCTCGCGGCCGTTGTCGGTCAGCGGGACGTCGGTCGACCCCGTGTGCCGCCCGGACATCGACCACTCGGTCTCACCGTGCCGTACGAGGAGCAGGTCACCCATCGTCGCGCCCTTTCCTTCCCTGAATCCGCCGTCGTCCCTCGTACGGTGCCACCGGGCGGGCGCGGCCGCAGCACCGGGTCCCCCGGTCGGACCCCGGCGGCCCGGTGGGGGATCAGACCTTCTCCTGCCGGTACCCGTTCAGGAACCGCCCGATCCGGCTGATCGCCGCGTCCAGGTCGTCGGCGTGCGGCAGGGTGAGGATGCGGAAGTGGTCGGGGCGCGGCCAGTTGAAGCCGGTGCCCTGCACGACCTGGATCTTCTCGCGCAGCAGCAGGTCCAGGACGAACTTCTCGTCGTCGTGGATCGGGTACACGGCGGGGTCGATGCGCGGGAACGCGTACAGCGCGCCCTTGGGCTTGACGCACGAGACGCCGGGGATCTCGTTGAGCCTCTCCCAGGCCCGGTCGCGCTGTTCCCGCAGCCGTCCGCCGGGCGCGGTCAGCTCGTGGATCGACTGGCGGCCGCCGAGCGCGGCCTGGATGGCGTACTGGGCCGGGGCGTTGGCGCACAGCCGCATCGAGGCCAGCATCGTCAGCCCCTCCAGATAGTCCCGGGCGTGCTGCTTGGGGCCCGTGACGACCAGCCAGCCGGAACGGAAGCCGGCCACGCGATACGTCTTGGACAGCCCGCAGAAGGTGAGGACCACCAGGTCGGGGGCGAGGGCGGCGGCCGAGTGGTGCACGGCGTCGTCGTAGAGGATCTGGTCGTAGATCTCGTCGGCGAGCACCATCAGGCCGTGCCGGCGGGCGAGATCGAGGATGCCCTCGACGATCTCCTTCGGATAGACCGCGCCCGTCGGGTTGTTGGGGTTGATGATGACGACCGCGCGGGTCCGGTCGGTGATCTTCGACGCCATGTCCTCCAGGTCCGGGTACCAGTCGGACCGTTCGTCGCAGAGGTAGTGCACGGCCTTGCCCCCGGCGAGCGTGGTCACCGCCGTCCAGAGCGGGAAGTCCGGTGCGGGGATGAGGACTTCGTCGCCGTCCTCGACCAGCGCCTGTACGGCCATGGAGATCAGCTCCGAGACGCCGTTGCCGAGGAAGACGTCGTCCACGCCGACGTCCAGGCCCCGGTCCTGGTAGCGCTGGGCGACGGCCCGGCGGGCGGACAGGATGCCGCGCGAGTCGGTGTAACCGTGCGCCCGGGGCAGCATCCGGATCATGTCCTGGAGGATCTCCTCCGGCGCCTCGAAGCCGAAGAGGGCGGGGTTGCCGGTGTTCAGGCGCAGCACGCTGTGGCCCGCCGCCTCCAGTGCGTCGGCGTGCTCGATCACCGGGCCGCGGATCTCGTAACAGACCTCACTGAGCTTGCTCGACTGCCGGAACTCCATGCGCTGCGCCCCTCCGGTTGTGGTGTTGCTTGGTTTTACCAAGTAGGAGCTTGGAAAGTCCAACAAGATAGCTAGACTGCGTCACATGTCACCGCGCCGAAGCTACGACCAGTACTGTTCCGCCGCCCGCGCCCTCGACGCCGTCGGAGACCGGTGGACCCTCCTGATCGTCCGCGAACTGCTCGGCGGACCGCGCCGGTACACCGATCTGCACGCCGATCTGCCGGGCGTCAGCACCGACGTCCTCGCCTCCCGGCTCAAGGACATGGAGCGCGACGGACTGTCCACGAGGCGCCGGCTGCCGCCTCCGGGTGCGGCCTACGTGTACGAACTCACCGCCCGTGGAAGGGATCTGCTGCCCGTCCTGCAGGCGCTGGGGGAGTGGGGCGGGCCCGCGCTGGGCGAGCGGCGGCCCACCGACGCCGTACGGGCCCACTGGTCCGCGCTGCCGCTGCTGCGCGGCCTCGACGCCGCCGGGGCGGGCGAGGGACTGGTCGAAGTCCGCCTGGAAGAGGGCCTGTTCCACGTGTGGCTCGGTGCCGGGGACGGGCCGCTGTACGGCGACGGACCCGCGCCGCGCGAGCCGGACGCCCGGCTGGCCCCGGACGCGCGCACGTGCGAGGCGCTGAACCGGGGAACCCTGACCCTGCTCGACGCCCTGCGCGGGCGGAGCGTGGAGGTGACGGGCGAGGGCCCCCTCGCCAAGGCCCTCCGCGAGGCGTGAACTCCCGGGGCGGGCGCCCAGCGGGACAGAGGCCCGCGCCCTGTAGGACAGAGGCCCGGGGCCACACCGGCGTCCGCGCTGAGGCGCGCCCCGAGCACGCCCAGAGCGTTTGGCGGCGCGGGCAG
>NZ_JBHYPZ010000049.1:26434-67915 GCF_042746485.1 Streptomyces sp. NPDC058751
AACCCCCCCCCGGCCCCCGAAACCTCCGGGGCCGCCCCCCCGGCTTGACATCCCCCCCCCCCGGTTTCTACACCGCCCCCGCCCCCCCCCTGACGGAGAGCGGCGCGGGCCCCGGTCACGGCCTGCGGATTAGGCGCCCGGCGGAATCCGGGACGGGCGTCCCCTGCCCCGCGTCAGCGAGTAGCCCCAGATGCCGGCGAGGGCCGCGAGGACACCGCCGATGCCGGTCCACACCCAGCGGTCGGACCACCAGCCGGAGGTGTCGGGCCGCAGCGAGGACAGCGTCGCCGTCTTCGAGTCGGAATCCTCGTCGGAGGCGTCGTCGGAGGTCTCCGACGTCACGGCGATGCCCGGGACCAACGGCTCGGCCAGCGAGCCGTCGACCGCCGCGGAACCGCCGATGTCCTTCGAGTCCACCTGGAGCTCCGCGCTCATCGGCAGACCCAGATCGGCCGTGCCGAGACGGGTGGCGGTGAGCCGGACGTAATAGGTGCCCGGCAGCGGGTCGTTGGCCCAGGTCTCCGACCATGCGCGCACGGTGCGCAGGGTGCAGGACAGCTCCACGGAGGACGCGCCCGCGCCCGCCGTCCGGGTCTGTGACCCGTACTGGCAGGCCTGACGGCGCCGCAGACCGTCGTACACGTCGATCTGCCAGGTCTCGGAGGAGGACCGCTTGGACGCCTCGGGCAGCTTCACCGTCGCCTTCACGGTGGGCCGCTGCCCGGCGTCCGCGGGGAACTGCCAGTACAGGTAGTCACCCGTGGAGGCCCCGGCGGTGGCCTGCTCGCCCTGTTCGACCTCGGTCGCCGTACGGAACGACGTACCGGCCTCGGTGGGCGCGGAGTCGTCACCCGAGGGGCTCGCGGACGGCGAGGAGTCGGCGAACGCCGGGGAGGCGGCCGCGCCGAGCAGAGCGGGCGCCGCGACGGCCCCCGCGAGGAGGGCGGCTGTGCTCAGTACACGTCGGATACGCATCAGTTGGTCCTCCAGACCGAGAACCGCCAGCGGGAGATCCAGCCCCACAGCAGACCGGCGAGGAAGCCGGTGAGCACCAGGGCGCCGAGCAGCCACCAGCCGCGGCCGAGGCCGAAGGAGGCCACGTCGCTCGCCTGGTCCGGGCCGTCGACGACGTCGACCGTCAGTTCCAGCGGCAGTCCGGGCGTGGTCTTCACGCCGGACGCGGCCGAGAAGGAGTTGGACACCTGGAGACACACGACCTCGGCGGGCGCGTCCTCGTCGTCGCTCTCCGCCTTCGGGTAGCGCAGACCGGCCGATATGACGTCCGTGCGGCCGTTCCCGGCCGACTCGCCGCGCACGATCTCCCGGCCGCGCACGGTGACGGCACGCAGCAGCACCCCGTAGTCGGGGTTGACCTTGCGGTCCGCCGAGATGCTCACCGAGGCGCGCAGCTCCTTGCCGGGCGCGACCTCCACGCGGTACCAGCGGTGCTGGGCGAACTCCTCGCGGTCGGTGTAGATGCCCGACTTGACGGCGGGTGCCCCGGTGCACGAGTCGGCACCCTCCACGGCCACCGGCTTCACCACCGGATCGGCGGCGCGGTCCACCAGCTGGTTGACGCGGTCGCTGAGCTGCTCCTTGTGCTCCACCGAGGTGTACGAGCCGCCCGTGGCCTCGGCGATGCAGCTCAGCTGCCTGCTCACCTTGATGTTGGGGACCAGACCCAGGGTGTCGATGGTCAGGCCGATGCCCTTGGCCGCGATCTCGCGGGCCACCTGGCACGGGTCGAGCGGCTGGCAGGTGTCCTCGCCGTCGCTGATCAGCACGATGCGCCGGGTGCCCTCACCGCCGTCGAGGTCCTCGGCCGCCTTGAGCAGGGCCGGGCCTATCGGGGTCCAGCCGGTCGGGCTGAGGGTCGCGACGGCCGTCTTGGCCTCGGTGCGGTCCAGCGTCCCCACCGGGTAGAGCTGGGCCGTGTCCTTGCAGCCGGTCTTGCGGTCGTCCCCCCGGTAGTTGGCGCCGAGGGTGCGGATGCCGAGCTGCACCTCCTGCGGCGTCGCGTCGAGCACCTCGTTGAACGCCTGCTTCGCCGCGGACATCCGCGACTCGCCGTCGATGTCCCGGGCCCGCATCGAACCGCTGACGTCCAGCAGCAGTTCGACCTTGGGCGCCAGCGCCGTGGTTTCGTCGGCGACCGCCCCGGCCGGGAAGGCGATCCCGGAGGCCAGGGCTACGAGCAGGGCGCAGACGCCTGCCGCCAGCCGTTGTCTTGTGATCATCGGCGGATCCTATTGACCGAAGGTGCCGCTCGTAAAAACGAGAGGTGACCCGCGTCAGGACGAACCGGGACCGGCGAGCGGGTTGGGGAGCCTCGTCCACAGGTCACCGGGGGTCCCGGAGGACAGCCGCATCGACGTCAGCGCTTTGACGGGGAGCGGCTCACCGAGGAGCGCGGGAAGGTCCCCGGTGCGCGGGAGATCCGCCGCGACGCTCTCGAACGCCTCGCGGAGGGCGGCCGTCGAACCCGCCGTCGCGCCCAGGGCGCCGCCGACGAGGGAACCGAAGAGCTTGCGGCGCAGGGTGGTCTCGTCGTCCGTCACGATGCGCCCGGACAGCCGCGGGGCCGGGACGCCGTGCCGGGCCAGCCTGGCCGGGCTCACCCGGATGTCGGCCAGGTCCCGGTAGACGAGCCGGACGGGGGAGCCTTCGCGGTCGAGGACCACGAGCAGGTTCTGGCCGTGCGCCTCCAGGGCCACCCCGAGCTCCAGCATCCGCAGCCCCGCCGTGAGCACGAGACGGGTGAACTCGGCCAGCCAGGAGGGCTTCTCGGGCAGACGCGTCAGCGCGAGCGCGGCGACGGGGACACACCGCTCGCCCTCGCCCGCGTACCCGTCCGGCGACTCCCGCACCACCGCCGCGAGTTCGGGGGAACCGGCGGTGGCCGCGCCGAGGGTGCGGGTGATGTGCAGCGGCACGTCCAGGCGGGCCGTCATCTCCTCCATGAACGCCGAGACCGTGTCCGCCGTCCGCACCGAGTACACCGAGATGTCCCGCACCGAGGAGGTCAGCCGGGCGCTCAGCGCCGTCTTCACATGCGGCCCGTCCGGCACGGCGAGGGTGCGCAGGGACATCAACGGGCGGGCGGCGAAGCCCTCCTGGACCGGCGCGTCCAGCACGTGGGCGGCCTGCCAGGGATGCACCGGGATCAGCACCCGGTCCCCGTCCCACAGCCACTTCGGCCACGCGCCCGTGACGAGCGCGTCGTCCACCGCGACCAGGCCCAGCCGCACCGACGTCCGGTGCTCCGGCCCGTACTCGAGCTGCTCGGCCACCGAGAACCCCATCCGCGCACGGCAGTTGGGGTGGTACGGATGCCCGTCGACGATCCGCTGCTCCCACGCCCAGCTCGCCTCGGACTCCCCGGGAACCTCCTCGGACGTCCGGTTCGCCCGTGACAGCGCCAAGGAGGCCACGCTGTCCCCGAGTTCGGCCGAGAAGGCACCCCCGTGCGGCACGCCGAGGGCGCCGACGAGCGCGTCCGGACGCTCGTACACCCGCTCGTCGAGCCGCACTTCGGTCACGTAGGCGGTGCAGGCGTACGGGTCCGGGAGGGGGCCGCGCAGCCGGCGGCCGTCCGCCAGACGGAGCGTGAGGCCCTCACGGTCCGTGTCACGGCGGACGATCCACGGCAGCGGCTCGTACGCCAGCGCCCGCCACAGCCGGGTCAGCACGGCGGCCCGGGCACCGGGCAGGGCCCGCGCGTACGGCGCCGACAGTCCGGGACGTACGACGCTCAGCTCCTCGGCGAACGCGGCCTCGGTGTCGGGCGTGGAGGGACGGGGCACGGGCGGGCTCCTTGGGCACGGGGACTGTGTCGTGATCGTCCGCCACGGCGGAGATACTGATGGCCAGTGCACCGTATGAATCGAATGGACCGGATGGATCGCGTGGACTTCAAGCCGACCGTGTTCCCCCAGCTCACCGCGGGTGACACGGACGAGGCCGCCGACGCGTACGCCTCCGCGCCGTTGCTCAATTGTCTCCTGCGCGAACTGGCGGAGCCCACGGGACGTCCGGGCGTCCACCGGCTGCGCGCGAGCGGAAGCACGCTGCGCACGAGGGGGACACAACGGCCCGTCGCACCCGAACTGCGCACCGACGGGACCTGGCGGCGGCTCACCCACGCGGAACTGGTCGCGCTCGCCGCCGCGGAACTGCGCCTGTCCACCGGCGTGGACAACACCCGGCTGCCCGCGGAGATGACCGACAGCCGGGACGTGGTCGCGGCCGTCCTGCGCGCCCGCGCCCGCACGACGCCCCCCGAGGACCCGTACGTGCGCTCGGAGCAGTCCCTGATCATGGGACACCCGCACCACCCGGCGCCCAAGACGCGCGGCGGCGGCCCGGCCGCCGGCTGGCTGACGTACGCGCCCGAGGCGCACACCCGCTTCCCGCTCGAACTGCTCGCCGTACGGGAGGACGCGGTCGTCGAGGAGGGCGACACGAGGGCCCTCGACGCCCTGGGCCGGGCCCCCGTCGGCTACCGGCTGCTGCCCGCCCACCCCTGGCAGCTGGCCCTGACCGGCGCCGTCCCCGCGATCCGGGACGCCTTCGCGGACGGCCGGCTCCTGCGCCTCGGACCGACCGGCCGCCCGCTGTGGCCGACAGCCGCGGTCCGCACCCTCTACGCCCCCGAGGACGACCTGTTCGTCAAGTTCAGCCTCGACGTCCGCATCACCAACGACATCCGCCGGCTGTGGCGGCACGACCTGCTGAAGGCGCGGGCCACCGACGCGGCCACCGCCGCCGCGTTCGCCGCGCAGGACGGCACCGCCGCCTGGCTGAGCGACCGTGGCTGGCGCACCGCCGACTTCGCCTTCGAGGAACTGGCCGTGCTGGTCCGCGACGGGCTGCGCGGCCACCTCGTCCCCGGCGCCACCCCGCTGCTCGCCGCCGCCCTCGTGGAGGGCTTCGACGGCAGCCCGCTCGACCGGCTCACCGACCCCGCCGACTGGTGGGACGCCTACCTCCGCCTGACGGTGCCCCCGGTGCTGGAGGCGTTCGCCCGCCACGGAGTCGTCGTCGAGGCCCATCTGCAGAACACGCTGGTGGCCGTGGACGCGGACGGCACGCCCGTCCAGGCGCTGTTCCGCGACGCGGAGGGCGTGAAACTGCTGCCGGGCGTGACCCGCGCGGCCGGCTGGGAACGGCTCGTCTACTGCCTGGTCGTCAACCACCTCTCCGAGCTGGCCGGCCTCCTCGCCGAACGCTTCCCCGGCACGGACCCCTGGCCCGCCGTACGAAGGGAACTCCACCGCTGCGGCGCGGACCTCGGCCTCCCCGAGATCACCGCCCTGCTCTCCTCGCCCACCCTCCCGGGCAAGACCAACCTGCTGCTCCGCTGGACGGACGCGGACGGCGCCGACGCCCGCTACACGCCGCTGCCGAACCCGCTGGCCGGTACATGACGCCCATGAGCCGGACGGCCGACTGTCCTACAGTGTGACCTGTGCTCCGAGACGTGACCGCTGTTCGATACGTGACCCCGCTGACGGCGGGCGGCTCCGTCCCCGGAGTCGTCGAGGCCGACGACCTGGGGACCTACGTCGTGAAGTCGTCGGGGTAGGGCCGGGGACCTGCGACGATTCACCGGAACCCGTCGCCGACCTGCGAGTTTCCGTCTTTCGGCGCCTTTCACGGCCGTGCCGTCTTGTGTGATCGCCCCTCCCCACACGCTCCCCGGCGGAGCGGATACTCCCCAGATTCTCCCCGGGGAAGGCCGGCGTGACGTGCGACAGGGCAGCGGAGCCGACTGGTCCGGAGAACACGATGAGTGACTGTCGACGGTGTTCGCTCCCCGTCGGGTGGTTCGATTGCGGTCAGATGTCCCGGAAGAGACCGGAAGGCTCTGCGACCTGCCGCGATGGGTGGTTGCGGGGCGCTGACCTGCGTAGATGGTCTTTCGGCTGTTTCACGGTCATGCCTGTTGACGCGGCCGAAAGTCCCAGGAAAGTCCCAGGGGGATCCCAGGGCTGATGGCCACTCTTTCGGTTCCGTGCAGAGGTCGGGTGGTGTCGCGGGGGCTCTGAGAGGAGATCTTCTCCCAGATTTCTCCCAAGTGGTGGCGTGACAGTTGCTTCAGCACGTCGCGTTACGAAGGCGAATTTGCGCGATGTGGTACGCCGTCGGTGGCAGCGTGGCGCGGGGTCTGGTGTACCGCTGCTTACGCATCGCTCGCGTCGAGGATCGGCTGAACCGTCCCTTCAAGGACCTCGACGTCTCTCTGCTCTGCCCGAGGGAGTTGGCGGAACCCGCGCGTGCACCTGCACATTTGGAGCAAGAATGACGGCCTGGTGGATCAACAAGGCGCAGGGGGCGGAGTTTCTGCATGGTGAGCCAGGTGGAAGTAGGCGGTCTGAGGATCGCCAAGGCACTGTCGTACGTGTGTGGGCATCGGGACGAACTTGCCGCGCTGCTCGATGAGGACGACGCCGCCTTACGTGCTGTCGAAGCCGCAGTCGGCGGGTCGTCCGCGGACTACGTTTCGCTCACTGTCCTTCTGGACGCCTTGCACGCAGCGGTTCGACGTGCAGGCGACCCGTCGGGGGTGTATGGGGCAACAGGCCGCAGCGTGGTGCCGGCTGGTGTTGCTGATTTGGATGTCGTGTACCGGTGCCCCTTGCATCTGTGCATCGGTCGATCCGGTCATGAAGTGGACGACGAGCCTCGCTGCCAGTTCGCCCCCGCTGAGACGGCGCTGATCCGAGAGAGGCTCCCGTAGTGGGAGGGCTGTTCAGCGAACTCAGTAAGAAGCTGGCCGAGCGGTGGCTGACCCTCCTCGTACTCCCAGGCACGCTCTACTTGGCAGTCGCCGCAACGGGACACACCCTCGGGCAGAGCGCCGCGCTGGACGTGGGGCAGCTCACCCACGCGATCTCGGACGCTGCCCGGGCTCCCCAGGCGACCACGGTCGGTGGCCAGGTTGTGCTGCTCGCTGCGATCCTGGCTGGTGCCGCCGCCACCGGTCTGGCCGCCCAGTCCCTCGGCTCTGTTGTTGAGCGTGTGACCTTGGCTGCTGGCTGGGGCGCATGGCCTTGGTTATTCAGTGATTTGGCTGAGCGTCACGTGGCACGCCGACAGCGTCGCTGGGACGCCGCACGGGCGGAGTATGAAGACCTACGGCTTCTGGAACGTGCTCCGCGACCGATCGACCGCCCCAGGCCCCGGGAACGTCACCGTGCGGCCCACAAGTGCGAACGTATCTCAGTGGAACGGCCTGAACGGCCGACCTGGAGTGGTGACCGGATCCACGCCACCGCGGCCCGGCTGGACCGAGATGCGCATGTAAATCTCCTCACCCTCTGGCCCCACCTCTGGCTCGTGCTGCCGGAAGAGATACGCGATGAGATCGGCAAGGCCCGCGCCGCGTTGACGCGAGCTGCCGTTCTTGGTGGATGGGCCCTGCTCTATCTGCCACTTGCCTGGTGGTGGTGGCCCGCGATGCCACTCACCGCCATGCTGATGGTTATTTCGGCACGTCGCCTCCGCACTGCCTCGGACACCTACGCCACGCTGCTGGAGGCATCCGTGCGCCTTCACCTGACGGACCTGGCCGACAAGCTGCGCATCGAGGAACAGCCGATGGGCCCTCCGCTCGGAGATGCGGTCATGCGACGGCTGAGCAGCCCGGCGCCTGCAACGGAACCGGCTTCGTGAGCTCCATCGAATTCAGCGGCTCGCCTCGGCAGACCTGGACAGTGCAGCAATCAGAGCTATCGGAGACCGGGAAGTGACAGGACGGTTCATGCAGGGGCGCGAGCAGGACTTCGCAAGGGAACACGAACTGGAGCAGCGGATTGCCGTAGTGGGGTCACGGCTCGAACGGATGGCCCGCGAACAGGATATTGGCGTGGTGCTGGAGCCGGAAGCACTGGTCGAGGCCCGCCAACTTGCCGAAATACTCCGAAACGACGAATCTGACCTGGAAGGTCATTACGCCCTCGGCTGGTTGCACGCCTTCAGGTACCGGGCACTTCCCGAAGGGGCTGGGCAGCGGGATAGGGAAGAAGCCGTCGCGAAGTTCACACCCTGCTTCGTGTTCGGCGCAGATGAGGAGGATCTGCCGGACGAGCTCCTTCCAGATGTGGCTCAGCGCGCGCTTGGTTTCGTCTGGAGGATCCAGCAAGGGATGAGTTCTTCGCCGAGCCCGGCACTGAGTGCAAGAGTGACCGATCTCCTGCGGCGTATCGCGACCGCTATTCCTCGTGGCGAAAGCGAGTACGCGGAAACACTGTCTACTCTTTCCGTCATCTTGAAATCCCACTTCGACGAGGGTGGCGAAGCAGCGGATCTGGACGCGGCGATCGACGCTGCCCTGGACGCAGTGGAAAGCACGGCAACAGGGCATCCGAACCAACCGGTCATGCTGTCCAACTTGTCAGGTGTGTTGATGGAGCGCTTCAGTCGTACAGGCACGGCGGCGGACCTGGACGATGCGATCGAGACCGGCCGATTGGCAGTCCAAGCTTCCACGGGCTTCTCTGCCGACCGAGCTGGCGGACTCAACAACCTGGGCACCGCGCTGAAGACCAGGTTCACGGAGAGAGGCATCCTGTCAGACTTGGATGCGGCGATCGAAGCCTTCCAGGAAGCGTCAGAGATGTGTGCCGAGGGCCACGACAAGGCAGGAGTTCTTCACAATCTGGGGATCGCTTGGAGGGATCGGTATGAAAGCACCGGCGTGCCAGCGGATCTGGAGAACGCGATCGAGTGCTGCCAGGCTGCAGTCGAGGCAGCCCCCGAGGAACATCCTGCGCGCTCCATATTCCTGTCTGGGCTCGGTGGTATCGCACTGACGCGATTCCAGCGTACCGGCGAAACAGCCTATTTGGACCGATCTGTCACCGCGTTCCGGGAATCTCTGGAGATGCTCCCGCAGGGACACCGGGCTCGTGGGCTTCGTCTCTCCGGCCTGGGGCGAGCTCTCTTGGCGCGATATCGCCTCGGTGGCGACAGATCTGACCTCGATACGGCGATCGAGATGAATCGCGCTGCTTCCCAGGAAATCGCCCCGCACCAGACCGAGTTCAACGCGGCCCTCAACAACCTGGCCATCTCTCTTTGGCAGAGTTTCGAATGTACTGGTCATATGGCCGACCTGGACGAGGCGATCAGTGTCAGTCGCGCTTCCGCTCAGGCCACCGCGGACGGTCACGTCGACCGGCCGACCCGTCTGTCCAACGTCGGTCTGATGCTGTGGACTCGGTTCAAGCACACCGGGGCGTTGTCGGACCTCGACGCCGCGATCGAGTTCACGCACGGAGCTGTGAAGACTGCACCCCGTGAACACTCCGCCTTGGCGGCGATGCTGTCCAATCTCGGCACAGTGTTGTTGCAGCGTTATGAACGGAACGGGGACCCTCAAGATCTCGACGAGGTGATCCGAAGGAACCGCGAGGTTCTCGGCATTGTGGATGCAAGCAGCCCTGACCGCCCGCGTTTCCTCGCGAATCTGTGCACCGCTCTGCACGCCCGTTTTCAGCGCACTGGACGCTTTGAGGACCTGGATGGCGCGGTCGCTGTGGGACATGATGCGACCGCCACCGTCCCGTCCCATCACCCTGAGCGCCCGAGATACTTGTCCATGCTGGGAGGTGTGCTGACCGTCAGGTTCGAGAAGACCGGGTCTGTAGCGGATCTGGATAACGCGGTGATTGCGTGCCAGGCCGCGCTCGACATCTCGCCCGCGGAACATCCGGAGCGCTCCGACTACCTGTTCCAGCTTGGGACTACCTTGCATCGCCGGTATCAGCGGACTCACTCGCGACACGACTTTGATCACGCCTTGGCCGCCCATATGGAAGGCGCGCGAGCCGACGGGGCCAGGCCCTCGATTCGGATTCGGGCCGCTCAGGCAGCGGCCTCAATGACCGGACGGTCGGATCCTGATCTCGCAGCCGATCTCCTGGCCGGTGCTGTACACCTGCTGCCCGAAGTGGCAGACCGCCGGCTGAGCCGTGGTGACCAGCAGCACGCCATGGGCAAGTGGTCAGGGCTGGCCGGAGACGCTGCAGCACTGGCTCTTGCTTCTCATGAAGGCACATCCGCCGATCGGGCAGTGCGGGCACTGCAGTTGATCGAGGTGGGCCGCGGCGTCCTCCATAGTCAGGCGCTGGACATGCGGAGCGACCTCGCTGAGCTTCGCGAGTGCCATCCCGACCTGGCCCATCGCTTCGAGGCACTTCGGGACGAACTCGACCGGCCGATGGAAATGACTCCCCCCACGGAGCCCGAGGGGCAAGCCAGTGCCGCTGTACGTGCGGTCGATGCCGAGGAGCAACGACGTAGCCGCGCCGACCAGCTTCAAGCCACGCTGAACAGCATCCGAATGCAGGACGGATTCGCCAGCTTTGCTCGTCCCCCCGCTGTCGGTGAGCTCCTGGCACAAGCCACCTCCGGCCCAGTGGTGAGCTTCAACGTCAGCCATTACCGCAGCGACGCACTGCTGTTGACGTCCGATGGAATCGAATCCCTGAACCTGCCCGACCTCACGTACGACCTCGTCATCGACCAGATACAGACCTTCCACAGGGCCTTGGAAACCGTTGCAGATCCGCGCACATCGCCCCTCACTCGAAAAGAGGCGCAATCGACGCTTCGCGCTGTCTTGGAGTGGTTGTGGGACGCGGCGGCCGAACCGGTTTTGCGTAGCCTCGGTTTCACCGGTGAGCCCTCTTCCGGAAAGTCGTGGCCCCGCGTCTGGTGGGCACCTGGCGGGCTCCTCTCACTGCTACCCCTGCACGCTGCCGGCTGTCACTCCGAGCCGCCCGGGGCGGCTCGGAGTGACAGGGAACGGCCGACAGTCATGGACCGTGTCGTCTCCTCGTACACCACCACTATCCGCGCACTGCACCACGCGCGCCGTCATCTCGCCTCCACGTTGACTGTGAGCCGATCACTGATCGTGGCCATGCCCACAACTCCGGGCGTCCAAGGCCGCCTGGATCACGTCTCGGAAGAAGCCTCACTGCTGTGCGGTCTGCTGCCTGAGCCGATGCTTCTTATGGAGCCAGATGCAAAGGCTGAAGACGGTATGGCCGTCCCCGGGCCGGAGTCACGACCGACCAAAGCTCGAGTCCTGAAGGCCCTCTCCGATTGCGGGATCGTTCATTTCGCGTGCCACGGTGCCCACGACCCCGACGACCCGTCCCAGAGTCTGTTGCTTCTGCACGACCACGAACATGATCCGCTCACGGTGGCGAGCCTTGCAGAAATGAGGATGGACTCGGCCCAGCTGGCCTACCTGTCAGCGTGCCGAACAGCGTTCATGGAGTCCGCGGAGCTGATCGACGAGGCCATCCATCTCACATCGGCCTTTCAGCTCGCGGGGTTTTCCCACGTCATCGGTACCCTCTGGGAGATAAACGACGAGGTGGCCTCGCATATGGCAGCCGATTTTTATGCTGAGCTCGGCGGGGTCACCGACCAGCATGGTGGCCTCGACACGGATGCAGCGGCTCGTGCTCTGCACCACACCGTGCGTAAGGTCCGTGATCAATATCCAAAGTCCCCCTACCTCTGGGCGGCCCACCTGCACGCCGGGATCTAAAGAGGCTGGTGCCGTGGCACCGACGTGCGCGTTGCTGCCGATGCCGTGAGCACCTTGACCCACGTGCGCGGTGATCGGGTGTTCGTGACACGGATCTTCCGAGACGGACATGCAAAGACTTTCCCAAGCTACGGCCCACACTGCGGTGGTTGGGGCCCGGCCAGGCGGAGATCCGAAAGGACTTGGTGAGCCAGTTCGAAGGGCTGGTTGTGAGGACCGTGGGGTACGGAGGCGGCGGATTCGAAGCTGCGCTGCGCGGCGAGAGCTCTGGGCCCGACCAGGCCAGTGAGCCGGTAGTGCCGCCAGAGGGGAGTGGGCCGGCGGGCATCGACCACGATGAGGTCGGGGCGACGCCAGACGACCAGAGCCCAGGGTTCCACGCCGGAGTCCGAGCCCGAGTCGGCCCAGGCACCGACCAGGGGCGCGTCTTCGGCAGCGCCGACTGCTTCGAGTGCCACCAGCGCTTGGTTGCTGAAGCGACCAGTGACGTGGAGCAGGAGCTGCCCGTGGCGGTGCACGTCGCGACCCTTTTCGATGAGCGACCATACGGCGTCGGCGAGGGGGTCGTCCTGGACGACATCCGACGCGACATCGAGTACGGCGGCCTCGTCGACGGCAGGGCCGAAGGCGGTGTCGAGCAGCGCCGTGTATTCCGTGACGTACACGGAATCCACCGCCGGAAGCAGGTGGCCGACTGCCTGGGAAGCTTCGTTGAAGGCGAGTGTCTCAGGGGTGATCTCGTAGCGCGGGGCGTGGCTTCGGAGCACGGCGAGGGCGACTGCGGCGAGGCTGCCGACCTGGGGCTCGATCCGCTCGGGGAGATCGTTCCGGTCCAGTACCCGGATGGCGCGGGAGAGCAGTGGTAGCCAGTCTGTGTTTGCCGGAGGCCAGGCGCCTGCCGCGACGGTCCACAGAGTCAGCCGGACGACGAGCATGCGTTCCGGAGGATCCAGGTGGGGAGCGAGGGTGACGAGGCGTTCCACCCAGCGGCGGTATCTGCGGCGGACTTCTTGGTTGGCCTGTCGGAGATCGGGCAGGGCAGCAGCGCCTGCTTCGGCACCGGCTGCCACGGGATCGTGCTCTGCTGCCACGGCCTCGGCGTCGTCCTCGTCAAGGGCGGCTTCGATGTCGTCGGTGAACCGTTCGTCCCAGGAGACGGGCAGCAGGTCCTGAAAGGGAGTGTCGGTGGGTAGGGGGAGCCCCAGTGCGAAGCGCGTGAGCGGGTGTCCAACGCGCCCGGCGCACTCGTCCAGATACCGCTCCCAGCCGCCCTCGCCGCCGTCCAGCGGGGCCATCGCGACTGCACCGCCAGTGCTTTTGCTCGCGGATGCGCCCGCTGGGGTAGAGGACAGTCCCGTACGGAGGGTTTCCAGGTCACCCAGGAACCGTTCAGCGAGCCGGGGGTCCGTGAACAGGTCGGGTGGCCGTGTCGTGGGGGCTTGGGACTGAGCCGGGGTCATTCGGCGCAGCGCGCGGTCAGGATCGACGACGAACACGATATTGCCGAAGTTCGGCACGCCGTCGCTGCTGATGACGACAAGGCGCACACGACTGCCAGCATCCGCCGGAGCCGTCACAGTCCGAACGGCCTGGCCGGCAGGGACATCGGCGATGCGCTCCCAGGCTTCCGGCGGTGCTGCCGCCTGAGACAACTCCAGATGAGCAGTGTCGGAGAGGGGCCGGGCCATGCTGATCTCCAGGCCATCTGATACGCGCATGGCGCCGAGCAACAGCGGTCCACTGCTGGCGGTGGGGCGGGGGAGGGGCGCGGCCGTGCTCAGCCGGGCAGCGGGCTCCTCGGTGCCGCCAGGAAGGAGGGTGGCGGCGATGGGAGTGATGATGCCGAGTTCGCAGTTGCCGCCCCCGCCCTGGGAAAGCAGCAGAGCTGCGGCGGAAAGGTTCGGGCTGCCGGTCAGGGCCCACCGCTGCCCGCCGGAGACCCACTCGACGAGTTTCCCGTGGCGGTACCGTTGGTCGTTGTCGCTGATGACGCGTCCGTCGTATTTCTTCACCAGGGCGGCGGCCGACGGGCCGTCGAGATCGCCGAGTTTGGGCTGGTATGCAAGGGTGAACCGGCTCGGACGGAAGCGCTCGAGCAGCTGCCGCAGTGCCATGGAGCGCTGGTCGTAGAAAGGTGCAAATACGGCCAGTTCATCGACGGGCCCGTGCGGCAGCTGATCGATGATGGGTGAGTGCAGGCTGCTGACGACGCGGACCTGCGGCGCTGTGGGTGTCCTGTCGCGGTGGAGCCGGTCCAGGAGCGCCGCGACCCGCCTCAATGCCTGTGGCACACCGGCAGAGAACCTCACCTTTTCCGGCAGGTCGCGCAGCCATACCGCCAGGTCCGGGATCGCGCTGGGACTCTGACCGCTGTTCACCCGCAGTACTGTCCACAGCTCGGCGTTAGCCTGCCAGCCCGCCAGTGTGGTGTTGCCGGAGCCAAGGGCGATGGTGGCGTGTTCCGATCCGGCCAGAATCATCAGCTTGGGATGGAACGCGGCACCGTGCGCGTAGGCCAGACCGGCGAGATAGCTGCGGCCGGCCCGCCGGACGGAGCGGGGATCGTTCCGGGCCATGGAGACGTCCCCTGCCACGGTGACGCGTGCGCCGGTGGCCTGGGTGACGCCGAGGGCGACCTCCTCGAAGAAGCCCAGATCGGCGGTGAAGCTGAGGAAGAGTGCTTCTTCCAGGCCCTGACCACTTATGCGCTCCTCGTCGAGGATGAGGGTTAGCGGCGAGGCGAACGTGGTCGGTGGCTCCACTCCGTATACCGGTGCGGTTTCAGTCAACGAGAGCCCTCCTGCTACTGGTCACTGACCAGCGCTGGTCCTGGAAGTGCAGTACGCCGCAGGTAGCGAGGACGGTTCCGAGCTGGTCCAGCCTTAGCCCGACGTCACCGCGCCCCTCCTGGCTCGTCCGGTACAGAAGTCCGCCGCGTTCGTGCAGCCGAGTCGGAAGCCACAGTGTGCCGTTGGCGCGTCGGCGGGCCTTGGCCAGCGCGATCCGCTGCGACCGCGCCACCAGGTCATAGGTGAGTCGGCGAGCGACAACGCGCAATTTCATGGGCCGGGCCTCGTCAAGCCGCCGCTGGACCCATTCCGGGCCAAGCTCGACACCGCGCTGGCCCAGGAACGCATCCCGAACCCGACCGGTGAGTTCGTCCACCCGACGGGCACTGGTGGCGAGCACTCGCAGTTCGGCGAGGGGCAAGGGATCACCCGCCCACCGTAGGTCGTGCTCGGCGGGCAACGGTGCTCCGGTCGTGCTCTGCGTCGCTGGGAGGGAGGACAGGAACGCGTCCACCGTCATGTCGGGGAGCTCTTCGGCGAAGCGGTCGGCCAGCTCCTCGATCGGTAGCAGTCCGTCGATCTGTTCCACCAGCCAGGACCACAGGCGGCGCCATGCTCCGACGGAGTAGTTCCGCAGCATCACTCCGCGCCAGGCGGCAGCGGTGTCGATATCGCTGGTCACGGCATCGGTGGTCAGGAAGTCACCGAAGGCGAGGACATGACCGACGTCCCGGGTAAAGCGGACGACAGGATGTGTGGCGACCACACGGGCCAGTAGTTGAATCGTCTGCCGACGCGTTGTCGAGCGGGAGCCTGCACCAGCTGATGCCCCATGCTCACACATCAGATTTGCCACCCACGCCCCGTCTGGACGGTCGCCGCCGGCGCACACGCACAGCCGGTCGCCGAGAGAGACCAGGTCGTCCACATACAGAGTGTCCTCGGCAGCCAGGTCGAGCAGTTCGCCCAGCCCGTCACGCACAGCCGTTTTGTCGAGCCGCGGCCCAGGCGTCGGCATGGGGCCGGGATCGAGGATGCCGAGCGAGATCTCGGATCCGGCATACGGTCCCCAGAATCCCCATGAGTTGCGTACGTACCCATCCTTGCCGGGTGCCTCGGCCTCGGCCACGGCGACCGTCCCGGTGTGCAGCCGCCGAGCCAAGGCATCCACTCCATGGGCGCGCGGCAGCCACTCCAAGGCTTGCGGATGATGCGCGAACGACACGGCGGCCAAAGCCACTTCTGCACGACGCAGCAGGGTCTGAGCGACCGAGGCTGTTAGCCCGTTCGCGTCGGCGTGCGCCGCGACCAGCCCGTGCAGAGCGTAGTAGCGCGCATGCGGAGTCACCGCGGTCACCCCGGGCACCAGATGATCGACCATGCGCATCACATGCCGCTCCACGGAGAGCGGATAACGGCCTGCGGCGACGTCCAGTCCTGGACGACTCCACCCTGGCCCCTCTATAAACCCCAAGGCGGTCCTGCCCCCTCCTGGGGTGGCTACCTGCTCAGTCATCGGACCGGCAGGAGTCGACCGGGAACCGGTTGGTGACTCTTACCCGCAGCGGGCACTGCGCGCGCGAGCCGACTTCCCGCCGGTGCGAGCGGCACGACCATTTTTGTGTGGCATTCCTTCGCATCTGACACATCTGTACTGCGCTTCTTCATGTGCCCCGCTGCTTATCCCAAGCGCCGCCCAAGTAGGCGGCTGATCAGCCATTCTGATGCATCCCCAGTCACAGTTGGGTGGGCTGTTGGACATCCGCTACAAATCGCGTAGTCGGACTTTCGTTCGATGCCGCGAGTGTCGCGCCGCAGCATGTGCGGCAGTACGGGGGGCTTCGGTGCACGGTCAGTCTCCGCTGGGAAGACATCGCCGTCCTCTCTATCCGGCATGCTTGTTTGCGTCAGATCGACTACAAACTCAAGTGCTGGGCTGCCCTCGCCGAGAGATTGACCTCATAGATTGCCTTCACGCTGCGATGAGATTGGCCCGCGCTGTTTGTTCGATAAGCCCCCTTGAGCGCGGCTTGTGCTTACCCGCCCTGATATTCCCAGCGGGTCGCCACCCAGCACCGATAAAATCCACTCCCGTCATATTGTCGAGTGACAGTGAAATCGACTGGGATTCACAAATTTCCCTCATGCATAGTGTGCGCGGCGGCTTCGTCCTCGCTCTGGTCGGGTAGAAGTTCGGCGATTGACCATGGGAGGACGGTGAGGTCGGCCACGGACCGGGGAAGCCGTGGGTAGCGGTTCAGCTGGCGCATCTTCTGCATCAAGGCGAAGCCGTCATCTGCCGTGACGAATCCCGCTTTCACGGCCAGCTGCATCATGTCGAGCGTCTCCGCTGTCATGATGCCCTGCCCAGCCGCATACTCCAGAGCGGATTTATCATCTGATAGCCACCAGGCACCGGAGAACTGGGGCCAGCGTTGGATGATGTGGCAGGTCTCGGCCTCGCCGAGGTGCTGCAGATGCCGGTTGGCTTGTCCGCCGAACACCGCCGTGCGGAGGTGCCCGACGTTCGCAAGGTCGTCCGGAGCCGTTACGCGGATTGCTTCGCCGAGCCAGCCCTGCTGTCTCAGGTCGCGAAGAGCGGGCAGCTGTTCGGCTGATTTGTGGGCTTCCCGAGACACAGCCGCAGTCCACTTGCCGCGGCCGGCCAGGACTGCGCGGAGCAGATCGAGGCGTTCAACGGCGGCGAAGTTGCACAGGACAGTGTTGTCTGGGAATAAGAAGTCGCTCATGCGGCACCGCCGTTGTCCTGTCCGGACGCAAACTGGTCTCTGAGCTCGTCGACATCGACGCCGAGTAGCGAAGCGTATGGACGCAAGGTCGCTTTGCCAGCCTCATAGGCGGCGCGTGTGTCGCGCACAAGGAGTCCGGGTAGTCGTTTCTCCTCGGAGGCCGCGACTTGCCGATCGAGCTCTTCCACTCGGTTGGCGAGGGCCGCGGCCTCGCGCACGGTCATGCGCTTGTAGTAGTCGCAGCCGCCGGCGTCGATCACGCGCAGCTTGAGCAGCCTGTAGGCCAGGGTTGCAGGGCTGACCATGAAGTCGCAGCACAACGCAGCAAAGCTTTCCCGGGTCAGCTTCACTGCAGCGACCGCTTCGCGCAGGATTTGCTCGGGCAAGAGGAAGGCGGAGGCGAAGGCGTTGGCTCGCTGCTCGCTGGGATCGATCTTCTGGGCTCGGTCAAAGATATCGCGATCAAGGTGTACATCTTGATCGTCGTCGGCGAGGAGGTGTCCGAGTTCGTGCGCAAGAGTGAAGCGCTGACGTGCCGGGTTCGATGCCGTGCTCAAGAGGATGAGCTTAGTGCCTTGGCCTATGGCGGCGAGGCCGTCAAAGCCGTCCCCCAGTGGCTCGACAGCCACATCGGCACCAAAGACCGCTTCGATCAGTTCCGGCAGGCAACCCTGGTTCACAAGCAGATTCCGGTGCTCTACTGCTCTCAGGGCTGACTTCGCCAGCGCCTCTCCCTGCGCGGCGTAGCTATTGCCGGAAGATACTGTCGGAGAAACAGGTATCCAGGGCTGCGTATAGCCGAGCTTGTCCAAGTCGACGCGCCGGGCAACGTAGTCCCGGGCGGCTGCCAGCGCTTCGGCTGCCTTCCCAGTGGTTGTTCTCGCTGCCACGGCCAGTGGAGGCTCGGCTCCGGTGAGCAGCCAGTCCATGGAGACGTGGAATTCATCGGCAATGACCGCGAGGTCAAGAGTTGAGAAGGGGCTTGCGCCACTGAGGCACTCACTGAACTGCTCGGCGTTGAGGTCGGCCTGGTTGGCGAAATCGAGGAGACTTAAGCCTGACTGGTCGATCAGGCTTCTCACGCGATCGGAGATGCTGGACACCCGTGGACAGTAGTCCGCCGTCTGCCCAGTTCACAAGACGCATGGCAGACGCCCTCAGGTATCGAACCGACATCGCTCCCCAGCTGGAGACGCCAGCTTCAGCTGGCGGATCACATCACCTTGGATGCGAGACCGAGCGGAACCGGCCCCAGCGAGCCATGACTGTCGATGCTGCCCGGGATTTCCCGGTGAAGGCACCCTTACTCCGCCTGACCAGCGATGTCAGCAGTTCTGCGCGACTTGAGGCGCCCGTACTCAAGGTCTTAGATACTAGTGCTTTCGTGATCCTCTAGCCTCTCGTAGCAGAGCGAAGGGCAAGGGCGATCACAATCTGACAATTACGGCATCGGTGAAGGAGTCTGCCCAGGTGGCGACCGCTACGGAGCACCCGCAGGGATCAGCGAGCACTACCGCGCGCGCGACGCCTCTTCCACCGGTCCCGGAGCCCGGGCAGGTCGTAAAGGTGCGGGGCTCCACCTGGGCTGTGTCCGATGTCAACAAACAGGGCCTTCCTCGCAGCCCCGCCGACGAGGGTGTGCCTGGGCTCTCTCATGTGGTCAGCCTGCAGTCGCTGGATGAGGATCGGCTCGGGCAGGAGCTGACGGTCGTCTGGGAGCTGGAGGTCGGGCACACCGTCGCCCCGAACCAGGGGTTGCCAGAGACTGTGCGGGCGGAGGCGTTCGACGATCCGAACACGCTCGCCGCGTTTGTGGATGCAGTCCGCTGGGGTGCAGTCACCTCGGCGGATGCCAACTCCTACCAGGCTCCCTTCCGCAGCGGCGCGAACGTGGAGGCGTACCAGCTGGTGCCGCTGAGCCGGGCCCTGCAGTCATCGCGTACGAACCTGTTGCTGGCGGACGACGTCGGCCTGGGCAAGACCATCGAGGCCGGGCTCGTGGTGCAGGAGCTGTTGCTGCGACACCGTGCGCGGTCCGTGGTGATCGTGTGCCCTCCGAGCCTGTCGTTGAAGTGGCAGGACGAGATGAGGGAGAAGTTCGGCCTGGACTTCGTCATCGTCAACAGTGAGCTGATGGCGAAGGTGCGGCGGAGCCACGGACTGAACGCCAACCCGTTCCGGCTCTTTCCCCGTGTGATCGTGAGCATGGCGTGGCTGCCGTCGCTGCGGGCGCAGCGTCTGCTGCGTGACGTACTGGCGGACGTGCGCAGCGCAGGCACGGCCAGGCGGTACGCGTTCGACGTGCTGGTGGTCGACGAGGCGCACCACGTGGCGCCGGCCAGCCCGACGACGGCGCCGGGACAGCGTGGCTACGCGGTGGACAGCAAACGGACGACGGCGACAATGCGGCTCGCGGAAGCGTGCGAGCACCGGCTGTTCCTGAGCGCGACGCCGCACAACGGCTATTCGGAGTCGTTCACCGCCCTGTTGGAGATGATCGACGGTCGCCGGTTCACCCGCGGCGCGAGCATCGACGAGCGCGCGCTGAAGGAGGTGATGGTGCGGTGGTTGAAGACCGATCTTCCGGAGAAGGGGTTCAAGACCCGGAAGCTGGGGACCCTTCCGTTCACACCGACGGAGGAGGAGCAACAGCAGTTCGCGAGGTTGGAGCGGCTGTTGGCGGCCAGTGCCCGGGCGAACGGCAAGGGCTCGGGCGGCGACATTGTCGCGATGCTGTTGAAGAAGCGTTTCCTGTCCAGTCCGTGGTCGTTCGCCCGCACCCTTGAGCTGTACGAGGGCTCGGACGGGGGTGACCGGCAGCTTCGGATGGACGACGAGGACCAGTACTACACGGAGGTGCTGGGCAGCAGTCAGTCGGACGAGGAGGAGGGAGCAGCCGAGCACCCTGAGTTCACGGCGCTGCGCCACTCCAAGGGCTCGGACTCCTTGGTCGCGGCCACCAGCAGCGAGATCGCCTCGCTCATCGAGTGGGGGCGCCGTTATGAGCACAAGCCGGACTCCCGGCTGGAAGAACTGCTGACCTTTCTCGCCGCGGTCTGCCGGCCGGACGGCACCCACTGGTCCAATGAACGCGTCGTGGTGTTCACGGAGTACGCAGCCACCCTCGAATGGATCGAGCGCGTCCTGCGACAGCGTGGCTATGACAACGTACTGGAGGTCATCCAGGGCTCGACCCCGACCGAGGAGCGAGAGAAGATTCGCGCCCGGTTCACCGAGAGTCCGGACAAGCACCCGGTCCGCGTCCTGCTCGCCACCGACTCCGCCGGCGAGGGCATCGACCTGCAGACCCACTGCCACCGCCTGGTCAACTTCGACATCCCCTTCAACCCGTCCCGCCTGGAGCAGCGCATCGGCCGGATCGACCGGTACGGACAGACGAAGCACCCGGAGATTTTCCACTTCGTCCCGGTCTCCGACTCCACGACGTACGACGCGGACATGAAGTTCATGGGGATCGTTGCGACCAAGGTCGGGCGGGCCACCGAAGATCTCGGCAAGGTCAACCAGGTCATCGACGCCGAGGTGCAGGAGCACTTCGCTCCCACGCGCACGGCGCGTAAGGCCCGGCTGACCGCACCGGACGACGGCAATGAGGTGATCACCCGCGTGCTGGCTGGCGGAATGGAACTGAACCGCCAGCTCACCAAGCTCTCGGAGACGTACGACGAGCACAAGGCCGCCATGCATCTCACACCCGCGAACGCCCGCCGGGTGGTGGACACCGCGCTCACCCTGACCTCTCAGCCCCCGCTCGTTGAGATCGGCGACGACCGCACCGAAGCGCAGGTCTTCGAGATCCCGAACCTCGGTCGCTCTTGGCAGCCGGCCCTGCGTGGCCTGGACACCCGCCTGGAGCCGGGCGTCCCACGTCCCATCACCTTCGACGACCAGGCCGCGCAGCAGCGCACCGACCTGGTCCACATTCACCTCGGCCACGCACTCATGCAGCGCGCCACCCGCACCCTGCGCTCCGCGCTGTTCAGCACGGACTCGCCAGTACACCGGGTCACCGCCGTCATCACCCCCGGCCTGCCCGAGTCCTGTGTGGCCGCGGTCTCCCGACTCGTTCTGGTCGGACGCGGCGGGCTGCGACTGCACGAAGAGGTGTTCCTCACCGGCGTTCGGCTACGCGGTCAGGCACTTGCCGAGTCCAAGGTCGAGCAGGTCCTCGATGAAACCCTCGACTCCGAAGATCTGCTCCTGGCTGATGAGAAGGTACGCGCTCACCTCGCTGACCAGTGGAACGACGACGGTTCCCGACTGCGCACACGCCTGCTGACCGCGATGGAACGCAAGAGTGCCAGCCGCCAGGAGAAGGTCACCGAGGCGCTTACACAGCGCCGGGACTCCGACATCAAGCGTGCTCATGAGATCTTCGACGCCTTCCGGCTCAACCTGCGCGAGTCTCGCGACCGCCTGGATCAGGCCATCCGCGCCGAGGAAGAGCTGCTGTTCACCGACGACCAGCAGAAACAGCGACGCCGGGACCTGCAGCACATGAACGAGCGCCTCGACAGCCTGGACGACGAGGAGACGCGCGAGATCGCCTCGATCCAGGACCGCTACAGCGACATCAAGCCCTATGTGTCTGCCGCCGCGGTCGTGTTCGCCCTCACCCCCGAAGACGCGAAGAACGGAATGGTCAAGGCATGAGCCGCCGCTACCCTCCGACCGCCGCCGGCCTGCACCGTGCCTGGCTCGAACTCGTCGACGCGGACGGCCCGTTCCTCGCCGTCCCCGCTCTGGAACGCGTCTATCCGCAAGGTATCCCCCAGCCCGACTCTCGCGCGCTCGACGCCATCAAGGATGCCAAGCCGGCTTTCGAGAAGGCATGGGAGAACTGGGACGAGCATCCTGGTGACGAAGCCGCCCTCGACCTGTACCGCGAGGCCCGCGACGCCTGGGTCGACCTTGTCCTGCGCCAGGGGCTGCGTTGGGGCACCTCCTACACCGTGCCCGCCCCGGCCGCCGCCGAGGTCCGTTCGCCCGACTACGTCGTCACCGTCCGCGCCGACGGCGTCCTCGTCCACGGAGACACCACCGGGGCCCTCGTCCTGGTCACCGACCCCACGGACTCCCTGCGCGATCCGCTCACCGACGGCTGGTCGGCCAGCCCCATCGACCGCATGGAGGAGCTGCTGCGCGCCTCCAGCGTTCCCATTGGCGTCGTCACCGACGGCCGCTGGTGGGCGATCGTCAGCGCCCGGCCGCGGACCATGGTCGCCTCCGGCATCGTTGACGCCCAGACCTGGATCGAAGAGCCCCAGACCCGCAACGCTTTCATCGAACTCCTCCAGCGCCGCCGCCTGGTCGGTGGCAAGCAACAGGACCGACTGACGGAACTCTTCGGCGAATCCGTCACCGCTGCTGAGAAGATCACTGAAGCGCTCGGCACCCAGGTCCGCCGCGCAGTCGAACTCATCGTCCAAGCCCTGTCCGAAGGCGCCCTGGACGCACAGCGACGCGGCGAGCCCGACCCGCTGCCGACGGCAAGGGGCGAGGTCTACGAGGCTGCCGTCACCGTCATGATGCGCGTCGTCTTCCTCCTCTTCGCCGAAGAGCGCGGGCTGCTGCCGCAGAGCCGCCTCTTCGCGATGGGATACGGCATCAGCGACGAACTCGACCTCCTCGACGCTCGCGAGAAGGAAGAGGGCGAACAGGCCCTCGACGCCACGTTCCTGACCTGGCATCGACTCCTGGCCACTTCCCAAGCTCTGTACAGGGGCGCGAGCTTCGAGGACCTGCGCCTGCCCGAGTACGGCGGCTCCCTCTTCGACTCAGCCCGCTTCCCCTTCCTCACCGCCTGCGACTCCCAGGACACCCTGGCCATCACGGTCAGCGACCGCGTCATGCTCGAAGTCCTGCGCGCCGTCCAGATCGCCCAGCTGTCCGGCGGAGCACGACGGATCTCCTTCCGCGACATCGACGTCGAACAGATCGGCTACATCTACGAGGGTCTGCTCGGCTACTCCTGCGAACCCGTCGAAGAGATCATCGTCGGGCTGACCGGCAGCGCGGGATCCGAACCTGAGATCCCCCTCGCCACCCTTGAAGAACTCAGCCACGCCAAGCACACCGAGACCGCGCTGGCCGATGCGATCCTCGCCTGGATCAAGCAGCACCAGCCAGCCGCGAAACCGTCCAGCAAGGCCGCCCTCACCAAGGTTTTGAAGGCGGGCGAGACGCTGGATGACACTGAGATTGCCCTGCGCGACGTCACCGACGACCCGGACCTGCGCGACCGGCTCCGTCCGTTCGTCGGCATCATCCGCCGCGATCTGCGTAACCGGCCGCTGGTGGTGGAGCCCGGTGGTGTTCTGCTGGTGGAGACCCCCTCGCGCGCTTCGGCCGGCGCGCACTACACGCCCCGCTCTCTGGCCGAGGAGGTCGTTCGGTACGCGCTGGAACCTCTTGTCTACTCGCCCGGACCACACCAGATCGCCGACCAGGACGCGTGGCGGCCCATCGACTCCGACCAGATCCTCGACCTGCGCATCGCCGACATCGCCTGCGGTTCGGGCGCCTTCCTCGTCGCTGCGGCGCGCTACCTCGCCGACCGGCTCGTCGAGGCATGGCAGCGCGAGGGCGTGGCGTACGGAAGGACGCCGCACGACCTGCACGTCCACGCGATAAGGACCGTGGTTGCGACCTGCCTGTACGGCGCCGACATCAACGGCATGGCCGTGGAGATGTGCAAGCTGTCGCTATGGCTGGTGTCGTTGGATCCGAAGCTCCCGTTCTCGTTTGTCGACGACAAGGTGCTGCACGGCAACGCCCTGCTCGGTCTGACCGACGCTGACCAGCTGCGTCGGCTTCACATTGATTCCGCTGTGGCCGGCAATCAGCTAAGCGTCTTTGCTCTAGATGTGGACGACATCCTGAACCAGGCCCGCCGTCTGCGTCACCAGCTCGCTACCGAAGTAGACGACAGCGACCCGCAACGCTCGGCCGCTACGAAACGGCGACAGTGGCGTCGGTACCAGGAACTGACGGCACAGCTTGCTGATGTCGCGGACGGAGTGATCGCAGCTGGGCTGCGGTGGGGCGGAAAGCCAGGGAAGCAGTTGAAAGCCGCATACGAGAACCTGCGCATCGCAGTGGAAAGCGCGTATCCGGCGGATGCCGGGGAGGCAGACCGGACGATGCTCGACGGGATCAAGAAGGCTGGGCTCACCCCGACAGTAACCACGGACTACGAGCGGTGGAAGCCGCTGCACTGGATCCTAGCCGTGCCGGACGTGATGGAGCGGGGTGGGTTCGACGCAGTCATCGGCAACCCACCATTCCTCGCTGGTTCCGACATCACGGGGGCAATGGGTACAAACGTCCGGGATTGGCTCGTTGAGGTGTGTGCATCCGGGTATCGCGCAAACGCCGACGTGGTCGCATACTTCTTCCTTCGCGCGGAAAAACTCCTTACCTCGACAGGGGGGCTTGGACTCATCGCAACCAATAGCATCGCCCAAGGGAAGAGTCGCGAGGTAAGTCTCGACAGAATGAGTTCTAGCGGCTTTACCATTACTCGGTCCATTCAAAGTCGACCGTGGCCTGCCGTGAGCGCCAGTCTGGAGTATGCGGCTGTTTGGGGTACCTATCGCGCGGTAGCAGGGGGCGCCCCGAGATTTGCGGATGATGTCGCGGTGCGGCGCATTTCAACACTTCTGGAACCTGCCGGGAGGGTTGAAGGGAATCCCATTCGATTGGCCGAGAATTTGGGTGTCACATTCGAGGGGTGTAAACCCACTGGATCGGGATTCGTAGTTACTTCAGTCGAAGCAGAGGAGTGGGCAGAGGTCGATCCTAGAAATCGCGAGGTGGTTCTACCGTACCTCGGAGGGGAGGACCTGAATTCCCGCCCGGACAGCTCTGCTTCTCGCCACATCATTGACTTCACCAATCATCAAGAAGATTCGGCGAAAAAATATTCATTGCCGTACGAGAGGGCGTTCACGCAAGTCAGGCCGCAGCGCCTGAAAAACAATCGAAAGGTTTACCGCGACTACTGGTGGCAGTTCGCTGAGAAGCGTCCTGGTCTACGCAAAGCAATTTCCGGATTGAGCGAAGTCCTCGCTATGCCTCGACATTCCGTCACTGCAATGCCGAGTCGGGTTGCCAACGATCGAGTATTCGGGGACGCGTTGGTAGTTTTTGCGACTGAATCATTCTTTGATCAGGCGGTTCTTTCATCGTCGCCGCATCAGATGTGGGCGATCAAATACGGATCTGGCCTACGCAAGGACCCGCGATACACCCCGTCAGGAGTCTTCGAGACTTTTCCCTTCCCGTCAGCGGACGACGGTCGAATGGCCGAGCTCGGTAGAATTCTCAACGCTGAGCGCAGCGAGATTATGCTGCGCCGAGACCTCGGCCTCACCAAGCTCTACAGCATGATCAACGACCCCGGCATTTGCGGCTCCTCCGACTCAGATGTGGCTCGCCTCCGAGAGATTCACGTGGCACTCGATCGAGCAGTAATGGCCGCCTATGGGTGGGATGATGTCCCCCTGGAACACGGATTCCACACCTACCGCCAGATGGAGCGCTGGACGGTGAGTCCCGCTGCCCGGGTGGAGATCCTTGACCGCCTCCTCGAAGAGAATCACCGTCGAGCCTCCTCTCAGGGCGTTGTCAGTCCCACTGATGACAATGAGGCCACTGAGGAAGAGGAGGGCAACGAGTGACCACCCCCCGGCGCAACGGCGCCCAGCCTGCGGCGACGTCCAGTGTCCCCCAGGCCCCGGCCTACCGTCTCGCCCTCGAACCCGACGACCGTTCCTGGACCGCCCGGGAGAACCTGGTCGACATCCTGGAGCGTGAGCTCCTTGGCCCGGCCAACGGCCCGGACGAGATTCTTGACGGCGTCCCTGACTCGGCGTACCTGATCGGCCGGATCGCGCCCGTGCGGCTTACCGCCAGCAAGGACGACCCCGGCGAGGCGGGCTCGGACGACGCCGCGACCGATGTGGGCGATGCCGTGGACGCCGCCGAGAGCCGAGGTGTGCCGCTCACCGCCGTCGACGACAGCAGCGCGAGTTCGGACGAGGACGAGGTCGAGGACCAGCCACAGAAGCGTGGGCTAATGATCCCGGCGTCGATGGGGCTGCGCTTCCAGATCCCCAATGACCTGGACGAGTTCACGGTGACCGCCTCGTGGGGGACGTACGAGGCGGTAAAGGAGAAGCGCGGTGAGGGGGCCGAAGACAGCGAGGGCGAGAGTGCGGCACCTGCTCCGGCTCTGCGTCGTTTTCAGCGCACCCCGCATGTCACCCCAAAGACGATCAAGGTTGCCGACCTGAAGCCGTCCTGCACGACCGAGATCGTGCTCAGGGACAAGATCCTGCTCCGGGTGGATCGTTACGACGATGTCGATGGTGACTGCCGCCTGATCGAGGTGGCGCTGTGTAACGACCGGGAGACGCCTCGCAAGATCCCGGTCGAGGCGTGGCTGTACCAGACCAAGCTGTCGGTGTCGGCCGGCGGAGCTGAGGTGTTCCTGCCGGTCAACGACGTACTTCTGGACACGCGCGAGGAGCCGGATGACGAGCTGCGGCGGCTGCGACTTCAGTACCGCAACCGTCTGGAGTTCGCCCATGGCCGGACCTGCTCGGTGGACTGGGAGGTAGCCGAGGAAGCACGCAGGGCCAGTGAGGTCTGGACGACGTGGCTGCCGGTGAGTGAGACGCCGCAGACGGCCGCCGAGGAGATCGGCGAAGCCATGCTCGACATGCGCAAGCTCCAGGAGGCATCGACCGACGAGCTGCGTACGGGTCTTGAGCCGATCGTCGCGGGTTACACGGTCTGGCTGGACGGCGAGGAACAGCGGGCCGAGGCCCTTCCGGAGCATTTGCGGTCCGAGGGCCTGGACGCGGTCACCGAGGCACGCCGGGTGCAACGCCAGCTTGAGGAGGGTTTGAAGCATCTCCTCGGGGACGAGGAAACGTTGCGCTGCTTCCGGTTCATGAACCGGGTTATGGCTGATCAGCGTGTGCAGTCCCAGGTCGCGGAGCGGCGGGCGAGTCGGCCGGAGGAGAGCATCGACGAGGCTCGCAAGGCGATCCTCGCGGAGAAGGGGGTCCTGGCGCATTCGTGGCGTACCTTCCAGCTCGCCTTCGTGCTCATGCAGTTGCCGCTGCTGTCCGACCCGGCTACCGAGAAGCGGTCGGGTGACCTAGCCAAAGCGCAGCTGCTGTTCTTCCCGACCGGTGGTGGCAAGACGGAGGCGTATCTGGGGCTGGCCGCGTACACGTTCGCGATCCGTCGCCGCCAGGGCGTCGTGGATGCTTTCGACGGTCCGCTGGACGGGCGGTCCGGGGTTGCCGTCCTTATGCGGTACACGCTGCGCCTGCTCACCGCCCAGCAGTTCCAGCGCGCCACCGCCTTGGTGTGCGCGGCGGAGCTGGCGCGGCGCGACGATGTGGCGACGTGGGGAGAGGAGCCGTTTCGGATCGGGCTGTGGGTCGGTACCGATGTGAGTCCGAAACGGTACGACGAGGCCGCCACGCAGTTGCAGAAAGCCCATGGAGGGCGCGGCTATCGGCTGACGGTGCTGCAGATCCAGCGCTGCCCGTGGTGCGGGACGCGAGTCGAGGCGCGCGATGTGCGCACGGAGCCTGTGCTGCGCCGGGTGTACGTTTACTGCGGGGACGAGTTGGCCGACTGTCCGTTCGCCGACGGCGGTGATGTGCCGGACGGGCTGCCGGTGCTCACGGTCGACGAGGAGATCTACCGGCTCGCGCCGGCATTCGTCATCGCCACCGTGGACAAGTTCGCCCGCCTGGCGCGGGAGGGCGAGGCTGCCTCGCTGTTCGGGCACGTCTCGCGGCGCTGTGAACGGCACGGCTTCGTGCACCCCGACTATCAGCAGTGCGACATCAAGGATGGCAGCAAGCATCCAAAGAAGGACGGCTGGCTGGCGGCTCCCGTTCACCCCGCCACGAGGCTGCGGCCCCCGGATCTGGTCATCCAGGACGAGCTGCACCTGATCACCGGAGCACTCGGTACGACGGTGGGCCTGTTCGAGGTGGCCATCGACGTGATGACCGACTGGCGGACGAAGGATGGTCGCCCGGTGCGTCCTCTGCTTGTCGCCTCCACAGCTACCGCCCGTAACGCGCCGGAGCAGGTGCGTGCACTATACGGGCGCGATGTCACCATCTTCCCGCCGCAGGTCCTGGATGCTGGGAACACCTACTTTTCCAAGGAAATCCCAGTCTCTGAGAAGCATCCAGGGCGCCGGTACGTCGGGATCAGCACGACCGGGGTGCGCTTGACCACGGCGGAGATCCGGGTCGCCGAGGTGCTCCTGGCCAGTGGGCAACTGCTTCTTGACCGTTCCGGTCGCGTGGCCGATCCGTATATGACCCTGGTCGGCTACTTCAGCGCCACTCGTGAACTAGCCGGCATGGCCCGGTACATGAGCGACGACATTCAGACCGCGCTCTCCAAGGGCCGTCCCTGGTCGAAGCTCCCCCGCCGCACCGGCACTGACTATGGTTCGCTGCACGTCGCCGAGTTGACCTCGCGCGTGGCCAGCGCGGACATCACCGCGACCCTGGACCAGATGGCGGCGGCGTTCGACCCAGGCTTCGACTCCACCGCAGGGAAACGAAACCGGCGTGCATTGCGAGAGGCGAAGAAGCCGGAGCCTACGCGTGAGGTCAATCCGTACGACGTGGTCCTGGCCACCTCCATGCTCCAGGTAGGTGTGGACGTGACCCGCCTTGGGCTGATGCTCGTGGTCGGGCAACCGAAGAACACCGCGGAGTACATCCAGGCGTCCTCCCGTGTGGGCCGTACCGCGGACCGGCCGGGTCTGGTGGTCGCCCTCGGGAACTGGGCGCGGCCGAGGGACCTCGCCCATTTCGAGCAGTTCCGCCACTACCACGAGACGTTCTACGCCCAGGTGGAGGCGCTGTCGGTGACCCCGTTCTCGGTGACCTCCCTGGAGCGCGGCCTGGACGGCGTGCTGGTTAGCGCTGCTCGCGTCCTGCAGGCCGCCAAGGCCGGCCACGGGCAAGGGCTGTCCCCGGAGGACGGAGCGGCCCGTATCGAGGCCGAGCAGCACTTCGCGGGCGAACTCGTCGACGCTCTCGTCCGTCGCGTTGCGCGGGCCGGCGACGAGGACGCCGCCAACCGAGCCCGCCTGCGCCTGGAGAATCGGCTCGACCAGTGGGGCAAGCGACGTAAGAGCCTCATGGAGGACCGTAAGTCGCTGGTGTACGAGAGGGTTTTGGATGACGGTCGGCACGACGCGTTGATGATGAGCGCGGAGAATGCCAAGGCAGGCATCGACACTCGCGATGCGGCGCCATTCATCGTGGCGAACTCGATGCGCGAGGTACAGCCGGAGATCAACCTCCTGGTGAGTCCGATCAAGGAACGACTGGTATACCGCGCTCCTGACTATGCCCCTCAGTGGAAGATGCCGGAGGACAACTCGTGAGTGACGAGACACGCTTCGTCTATGACGTCGCCCACGCCGTCGACCCGCTGGGCGACCTGGAGCAGGAGGCGGAGAAGGCCACCAAGCACAACCGCGCCAAGGTAGGCTCGGCCCGCCCCTCCTCCCTGCTCTACACCTACGGTTCCGGCGCGATCATGGACTTGCCGCAGTTCACGATCATGCCCACTGGCTTGGACGACTGGGACCGCATCTGGCGGCGTCGCGACTCCGCGCCTCCGCAGATCCACGCCCCACGCCTGCGTGACGTGGTCCGGATGATGCTGCGTTCGCCCGACGTGCAGCTACGGCCGTATCCCTGGCAGCCGAAGAAGCACAGCCGGTCCGCCGAAGGCAACGACCTTGGAGTCCCGTCCCGAGTATTTCCGCAATGGCTGCGGTGCACGGGTTGCGACATGCTCGGACTGCTCACTCAGTTCGACTACCGCAACACGCATCCCTTCCGAACCGACCTGGCCGTCTTCGAGCACGCCAAGTGCACGGGCCGCGCGGGCGCTGGTACCCGCAAGCCGATGCGCCGCACCGCCATTCCAGCCCGGTATCTGCTGGCGTGCGTCGACGGACACCTGGACGAGTTTCCGTACGACCTGTGGGTGCACCACGGACAGCCCTGCACCCAGGCGGAGCTGCCCGCCCTGAAGATGGTCGACCGGACCGCCGGCAAGGGTGCCTCGGCAGTCATTCACTGCGCGTCCTGTGATGTGCGGCGGCCTATGAACGAGGCCCAAGGGGAGGCTGGTAGGGCGAAACTGCCCCAGTGCCGCGGACGCCACCCGCACTTGGACGCCTTCGAACCCAAGGGCTGCCGCAACGAGACCCGGCTGATGCTCGTCGGCGCATCCAACCTGTGGTTCCCGGCCACCCAGTCAATCATCGTGATGCCCGAGTCCCAGGAGGAGAAGGCCAGCGACCTGGCCGACCGGGTCCGTACCGCTCTCGGCGACAAGCTCGCCAAGTACCGCGACAACATGGGCATGATCCGGGACCTGCTTGACGACCGTGTCGACGTCACTGGCCTGTCTGACCACGACTTGGAACAGGTCCTTCAGGCGGCCTCCGCCCCCACCGACACCCCGGAGGAACAGGAGGAGAAGCTCCGCGACTGGGACCCGGTCGACCTTCTCGTTCCCGAATGGCGTTACCTACTGCGGGACATCGTCGGCGCCCGCGTCGAGGATCCCAAGAGCGGACTCACCCTCGCCACCCGGAACCGGGGCGACGCCCTGCAGCCGGAGATCATCCGTGTACTCGCGGTCGAACGCCTCCGCAAGGTGAATGCCCTGGTCGGCTTCACCCGCATCGACGACATGGACCGCGTTGGCGACCTCCCACGGCGCCTGGCCCCACTGACCCGCACACCCCGGCCAGCTTGGACCGTGGCTACCGAGGACCGGGGCGAAGGCATTTTTCTCCAGCTTGACGAGCACGCCGTCGCCGCATGGGAAAAGCGCGTCCTCGAAACCGACTTGTGGAAGCTGCACCGCCAGGCGCACGAGAGGAACTTCAGGCGCCGCTTCTCCGAGACCGCCGACCGGGTACATCCCGATACCCGCCTGAAGCCCCCGCGTTACTGGCTCGTCCACACCCTCGCCCACATCCTCATCCGCGAACTCGCCCTTACCTGCGGCTACTCGGCCGCTAGCCTGAGTGAACGTCTCTACGCGTGGCCTGCCGCCGAGGGCCGCGACCCTGCGGCTGGCCTTCTCATCTGCACCACCGCCTCAGACAGCGACGGCACCCTCGGCGGCCTCGTGCAGCTCAGCGAGCCAACGCGCCTCCAGCGTGCCGTCGGCAGTGCGTTGCGTAAGGCCGCACGCTGCTCCTCCGACCCCATCTGCTCCAAGCGCACCCCGCAGGATCCCGAGGACTTCCTCCACGGCGCCGCCTGCCACTGTTGCGTCATGGCCTCGGAAACCTCCTGCGAGCGCGCAAATCGCTTCCTCGACCGCCGCTTCCTCCTCGATCTGCCCGGCAGCGACCTCGGATTTTTCCAGGTCCATGAGTGAGACGGACGCGTCACGACGACTCGGCCAACTCCTCACCGGTACCGAGGCCAAAGGGATAGCGGACCGACTTGCCGACGGCGACACCCTCACTGCGGCGCTCAAGGTCGTCGCGGTCGGCCGGCGGGCAGACGTTCGACGCCTTCTGGAGGCGATTGCCAGCGGTACCGGGGCAGGACACCATCAGGCCGTGGCCCTGCGCGCAATCGAGGGGGCACGGGCACTGCCGACCACACTGTCACCGCTCTGGACCATGCCCGGACACCTCGTCCAGAGCGGGCCGCTCACCACCTCAGTGACCCGTCTTGTGGACAGTGCTCGTTACGCAATCACGTGCTCGACCTTTAACTTCCAGCGGAGCTCAGCGCTTTGGAAATCGCTACGGGAAGCCGCGCAGCGTGATGATGTCACCGTCCGCGTTTATATGGACACTCGGGCTGCCGACGGCGTCGGACAGCAAGGATCCCCCACGACTTCGGAAGTCGCCGCGCACTTGGCGTCTGCCGAGGTCTGGCGAACCAAGAAGTTCGACGGCGCATACGTTCGCAACCACGCCAAGTTCCTTGTCATCGATCACCACCTTCTTTTGGTGACTAGTGCGAACTTCTCTTGGAGCGGGGAGAATAACAACGTCGAGTTCGGCGTTCTCATCGATAACCCGAACCTCGCCGAAGCTGTCGAGCGCGAGCTGCGGGAGGTGGAGAGCATCCTGTACGAACGAGTTTCCTGATAGCCCCACAGAGTGGCCTTTTCGGTGGGCGTTCGATGTTGATTTGCGTTGGGTGCTTTAGTCTGCTTTGTTGTATTGATCGCGGCTGATCTTGGTCTGAAGCATCCGGAAGCTCCCCGTTAGGGCCCTCCGGCACTCGCTTGGCTGGCCTTTGCTAAGCCCTCCGCGTGCTCGCGCAGTCTTACGCTGAGCATCCCAAATGCCGGGCAGGGCGGCGACCCTGGAACATGTTTCGAGAGGATGCGTGAAGCGTCACAAGATCCCCGACAGAGTCGAATTGCCTGATTGTCGACAGGCGGCTCCCGCAACGTCGGGGGCTTACCCGTTATGAACTCGTGACATGATCTTGTTGAGGTGCTCTGGCCGGGCGTTACCGATGAGGCGATTTGGTCGTTCGGGAGGGTGTGAGTACTCGGCCGTGGATCGTGGATGACGACTTGTGGACGTTTGTCAAGCCGCTGCTGCCCCTGGAGCTGGGGTTCGGCTCCGGATAAACCTGCTGGCGGCGCTTGGAACGGTGGCAGCAGGCCGGGGTCTTCGATCGACTGCACCGCATCCTGCTTTCCGAACTGAACGCGGCCGGCGAACTCGACTGGTCCAGAGCGTGCGTGGACGGTTCCCACATCCGCGTGAAAAAGGGGGAGCCGACACCGGTCGACCGCCGGAAGACGGGCAGCAAAAACCACTCGATCTGCGACGGCCGCGGCACCCCGCTCAAGGTCATTACCACCGCGGCGAACGTCAACGACGTCACCCAGACCCTCGCCCTGGTCGACGGCATCCCACCCGTCGCTGGCCGTCTCGGCCAGCCACGCCGCCGCCCCGATTCGCTGCTCGGAGACAAAGGCTACGACTCCAACCCCTACCGCAAGGAGCTGCGCAAGCGTCGGATCCTGCCAGTCATCTCCCCAAGGGCGTCCGTCTGTCCAGCCAGCGACCTCATCCAGGGTTACCGCACCTATTACCTCGAATTCGTCCTGTTCATCACATGGATGGCCCTGCGCGACTACGCCGAGCACGACCCAGCCAGAAGAGACCTGCAGCCCGTCGCCAACCTCGTCGATGAGCATGGCTCACCATCGCCAGTCTGGAACGACGCTGAGTTCGTTCCGGTTGGTCGCCTCCTGCGCGATGCGTTGCCCTTTGGTCAGCAGGGCGTTTGCTGCCTGCCGGAGTTCCTCGGGGAGCCACGCTGTGAGGTTATGAGCCCGTTCGCTGGTGATGATGTCGCTGGCGGTGGATTCGTGGGCGAGCAGCAGGCGATACAGGGCAGTCGCCGGTTCAATGGGCGGCAGTCCGTGCTGCACGCCGTTAATGGAGGCTCTGGCCGGGATGGCGATGCCTTCGGCATCGAGGTCGCCGTAATAGACGATGCGGTGGATGCCGGAGAGTTCGGCGATGTTTTCGACGGATGCCTCGAAGGCTCTTCCGGAGCCGAAGGCGACGTATCCGATGCGGCCAGGGTCGGGCTTGAGCAGGTCGCGCAGGGTCGCGTAGGTGTCGCTGTTTTCTGCAACAAGCACGGTGTCGCCGTCACCGAGCCGACGGTAGGCCAGCGGCGGCGGTTCGCGGTAGGTGGCGAGTTGTTCGAGGGTCAGCCTCCCTGGGGCGAAGAGGGATCCAGTGATCAGTGTGTCGAGGCGCTTTTCGTAGCGGAAGATCTCGTACGAACGTTCGCGCAGGGGTACCGGGAGACGTCGGGCTGGTTGGTTGTTGGTATCTCGGAACCAGCGGTTACAGGCGAGGAGGTCCTCGGTCTGGGACGCGGTCAGCCGGGCGTCATAGGCCCAGTTGAGCTCGGGCCGCCATGACACATGCTGGCGTGGGGTGGCGTGTTTCGCAGGCGACGTGGTGGGGATTCGGATTTGCTCTGGAAGAGCTGGGTGGCCGCCGTCCCATTTGCTGCGGGAGGCGGGAAGGCTGAGGATGTCGCGGTCGGCGATTTCGTACAGCAGCGTGGCGAGGACGCTGCGGGCGTTCTCGCCGCTGGCGGCGCCCGGCAGAGCTTCGCGGAATGCCTCCATGACGGTCGCCCGGCTGACTGTGACGCGTTCGGCGCGGGCTTGGAGTGCGGCGCTGAGTTGTGCCGCTGCGGGGGAGAGCGGCACCTGGTCTGGATCTGTGGGTGAGGTCATTGAACGTCGTCCCGCTTCCTGTACAGCCGGGCGGCGGTGAGCATGCCGACGGGTTCGGGGGCGTCCTGGTCGGGGGTGATGCGGGGCGCGGGTAAGAGGGCGTTGCGTACGTGTTCTTCGAGCCGGATGAGGGAGAGGCCGCTTCGGGCTTCGGCGTCGTTGCGCAGCTGGATGCGCATGGGGAAGCGTGAGGTGACGTCCTCGTCGCTCAGCCCGGTGGTGTAGATCAGCTGGATTCCCAGGGCGGCGGCCATCTCCATCTGGATGTCGACGAGATAGCTGGCGTTGGCCCGGCCGATGGGGTTGTCGAGCAGGAGCAGGCCGCCGTTGCGGGTACGGCTGCGGGGGCCAGGGGAGGTGCGCAGGGCGGCGAGTGCGCAGTACAGGAGGATGGCTCCGGTCAGTTCCTGGCCGCCGGAGAAGACGCGGCTCATTTCTTCGACGGGGACGCGGTCCAGGCGCTGGGAGGCATTGGGCTTCATGACCTCTGCGGTGAACCCACGGGGGACGGCTGCGAGGAGGCAGCGCATCACGACGTCGATGCCTTTGAGGTTGCGGGTGCGCTGATTGCCGGCCAGCGCGTCGATGGATTCGTGCATCTGGGCCGTGAGGGCAGGAAGGTCCGGTTTCTTGTAGCGGATGGTGAGGAACTTCTGCCCGGACCAGGGGGCGTCCCCCTCGGGGAAAGCGGAGAAGCGGCTGGCCTGGTCGAGGCGCTGCAGGAGGTCGGTGACGTGGCCGCTGAGGTGTGAGGCGAGGGTCTCACGGGTCTTGGCCATGCCTTCGAGGTCTGAGGTCAGGGCTGCGATGCGGGAAGCCAGTGCGTTGGTCCAGGTGGCGGCCATCGCTGGGATGTGGTGGCTGTCCAGGGCGGAGATCTGTGTACGCAGGGGGATGTCGAGTCGTTCGAATCGGACATCGCCAGGTACTTCCTTGAGCCGGCTGACGCCTCCCTCCAGCTTTCGCTCGGTCTGGCGCGCTGTATCCCGGCAAGTAGTGTGGGCGGCGACCGCCTGGCGGGCGGCGGATGTAGCGGCTTCCGCAGTACCGTCGTAAGGCGGCTGGTCCGGCGGGACGGTCAGGCCGTGGACTGCAGTTTCCAGCATTGGCAGGACCCGGTCGAATGCCGCCAGGTCCTTGGTGGAACTGGTCTGATTGCGGCGAGCGGTGTTGAAGGCGTCGTGGGCTAGACGTTCCTCGTTCTGAGCCGTGCTCAGTTCGTCTGCTGCCCTCATTTCCAGCTCGCGGGCCTCGGCGACGGTGGTCGGGGTCCAGGCGGTCGATTCTTCGTCGTTAGGCAAGGCTGCCGGCTCCAAATGCCTGACACGCTCTTCAAGTCGGCTCGCCTGATCCCGGAGTCCCTGGAGTGCCGTTTCGTAGGAGTCGATCTCGACGGTGAGGGCGCGCAGAATCGCGTCGCGCTGAACAGCATCACCGGCCCGTCCGTCTCGACTGTGGGCCAGAGCCAGCCCCTGGACTGCTTCGGGGACTTGGTCCCATTCCTCCTGGCTGGCGAGCAGCGCCTTCTGCGCTGTCGCCGCTCGCACCTGCTGGTCCTCGCCGACCTCAACGCCTCTCAGTTCGTCCTGCGCTTGAAGGTAGCGGTGTTGGAGAGAGGGGAGGGGCAACAGCGGTGCACCGGAGTCATCGTGCGCCTGCTCTGCCTGGGACGTGCTGGTGATCTTTTCGCGCGACCGGACGTATCCCTCTGCAGCCTGCTCGGCTGATTCGATGGCGCGCGCGAGACGCAGGACTTCCTTGTCCGCCTCATCGATCTGGACCGCCAGGGACTCGAGTTGGGTGTCGCGTGCGACCTTTTCACCGGTGAGGACATTGATGCGGGCCTGTGCTTGGTCAGCAGCGGACTCCTCTTCCGCCAGGCGAGCCAGCTTCTCGGCGATTTGCTGCGCGGCCTTAAGCCCTTCGATACGACGTTCGCATTTATCCTCGGCAACCTGCAGCGCAGCCTCTTGCTCACCTGCTGCGGTGCGGGCTTCGGCCAGGTTGCTCTCGGCTTCCTCAGCAGCGGTCTCCAGGAGTTCCAGTCGACTGAGCAGCTCGGACACCGGCTGGAGACCTAAGGCGTCACGCCAGTTCGCGATTTGGCGGAGCAGGTCGCGTACAGCGGTAATGCGCTGACCGAGCGAATTCACCTCGTGGGTGACCTCGGTGATGCGGGCGTCGACCGCGGCGCGTTCGTGCGCGGCGGCTTCTTCGTTGTGGAGGGCGGGGGAGGGTTCGACCACGAACCGGCCCGCATCGGGTGCTGCTTGGATGCTCAGCATCCGCTCCCCGGTGCCCACGGTCACGGAGGCGGATGGCAGCGGGCGAAGGCGCTCCACCAGGGCTCGGGCAGTGTCCAGGCCGTCAAGGCCGCCCACGATGATCCCGCCGACCAGGTCGGGGTGCGTGTTGATGACCTGCTGGCGCTCGCTGGTCGGGACGTTGTCGTGCATCCACTGCCAGCCGGGCACGGCGTGGATCCCGTGCTCCGACAGTTTTCCGCACAGGTCGCGTACCTCTGCGGCGGCGGGCAGCAGGCCCTCGCTGGTGTCGAGGAGGGCGAGCAGGGTTTGATCGCTTTGCAGGTCGATGCGCTTGTTTGTGAGTGTGGTTTCGAGCCCGCCGGAGCGGCGCTCGGCGACCTGCTCCAGGGTGTCGGCGTGGTCGTTCAGCCAGCACAATGCGTCACCGGCGCCCAGTTCGTCGCTGCTGGCTTCCAGGAGCTCGCCACACAGCGAGTTGCTGCGAATGTCCTCAGCTTGAGCGCGCAGCCGGCTGGTCTCCTCTGCTGCTGCCGTCGCGGCTCCTCGCGCGGACCAGGCTAGTTGTTGTTGCTTCGACAGAGCAGTGTGGGATCGGTCCCGTTCGGTTTTGATGCTCTTGCGGGCCTGGTCGGCTTCCCGGCGCAGCTGCTCGCTGTGGCGCGCGTCGTCCCGGGTGCGGGCCGCGGCATCGGCGGCGCTTTCCTGCGGAGCGAGAAGGTCTAGCTCGCGGGCGGCACTCAGGCGTAATGCGAAGTCGTCGGTCTGCTTCTGCAGAATGCGGGTTTCTGCCTGCGCGTCGCCTACCGCGGTGAGCAGTTCGTTGCTGCGGGTACGCCATTGTCCGATCTTTTTCTGCGTCTCGCTTGTCACGCGGTGGTGCGTACGGATTGTTTCGCGGGCCTCTTGCTCGGCCCGGGTGTAGCCGACGCGTAGCGCTGCTGCTGCGGTGTCGAGGGCTTGGATGTAGGGGGCGGCGGTGCGTTCGGCCTGGACGAGGGCTTGCTGGGCGCGGTTGTTGTCGTCCTGGGCCTGTGAGTGGCGTAGTGCGATCGGTACGCTCGCCCACGCCGCGCACTGATGCTGCGCCTCCTGCTTTTCCTTTTGAGCAGCCTCCTGCTGAGCGGTGATCTCGCCCAGCTCGAGAGTGTGGGCACACAACTGCACGTGCCGGACGCGCGCGTGGGCGAGAACGTTGCTGCTCTTCGCGGCCTCCAGCAAGCCGTGAGTCTTCTTGAGGGCGGCGTTTCTGTCGCTCTCGGTGGTGGTGAGTTGGGTGTGACGCGCCCGGACCGAGGAGGTGAGGTGCACGAGGTCCTTCTCGGCACCCTGGGCTGCACCGGCATGCTGTGAGTACAAGTCGTGGAGGCCGGCAACGTCTTCGCACGCGCGGTGCATCTCCACCGCGAAGTGCCGCTCCCTTTCCCACTGGGCACGCTGGTCGTGTGCGGCGGCATAACCGTGGAAGGCGGTGCCCAGTTCGGTGTACTGGTCGTCGTCTGTGGCCTTGCGCAGGAGCCATTCGACGAAGGCGTTGGCGGTGTTGGTGGTGAAGGCTGCGGCGGCGTCGCTTTCCTTGGCGTTCATCCTGCGCTGCACGTCGAAGAGTTCGGGCTGCAGGCCGAGACCGCGCTGATGTTTCTCCCACTTCTCCTGGCCGTCGACGAGGTGCAGCTCGAGCGCTTCCACGCGTTCTTTCCAGTCGCGTAGTTCGGTGCAGTAGTCCTCGTACGGAGTCCAGTGCCCCTCGCGGTGGAAGGGGAGTCGGTCGGCGTCCAGGGCCGCGCAGGGGTGGAAGCTGTAGAAGCAGCGCTGGAGTTTGCCGTCGCGCTCGGGGGCCAGGACCTGTGCGGTCACCAGCAGGCGTCCGGTGCGGGCGTCGGCCCATTCGAGCACCACGTGCGAGGGCTGCGCCATGGAGATGGTGAAGTTGCGCAGTGTCTCCAGATCCTGGTGGTGGAAGGGGATGGTGGTGCAGGTGATACCGGTCAGTAAGACGCCTTTGCCGCCGCCGTTTTGCAGCATGACCAGGCTGGCGGGTGCCGGGCGGTGGGTGACGTGTCCGGCGTCGGGAATCAGTGAGGCGGTCTCCACCTCGGCGCCGACGCCAGAGAAGTCCAGCGGCACATCCTCGTAACGGGCATCGCGAGGACCGAAGTTTCGCAGCAGGATGCGGTTGAGCTCATACATGGAAGGAGTCCTTGGGGGAGGAAGGTCAGCTGAACAGGCCGTTGGCCGGCACGGCATCGTCCGGCGACGGCTGTGCCTCCGGTGACGGCTGGGCGTGGCCGGGTGCACCGTCCGTGGGCAGGGCTGCGACACCCAGCGCTGCGAGTTCTTGCAGCATGTCGCGTGCGGCCTGGTCGCGGATCTGCAGCCGGTACTTGACGTGGGTGACGTAGGTGCCGGCGTCCTCGTCGCTGACCTTGCTTGCGAAACCGTGGCTTTCTAGATGCGTGAACGCCCTTTTCACCAGGGCTCTTGTAGACGCCTGCGGTGCTCTGCCCGTCTGCGTTTTGGTCTTGCCCGTGGCGTTGCGGCGCAGATAGGCCCGCCACAGCCCCTCCAACCCCGGTTGACCGGAGGGCGGATCGACGTCCTCGCCAGTGTGTGCAAGGCGGCGTTCAATGGTCGAAGCCCGTACACGGATCTCGTCATCGACCTGCCGGACCGAGATCCGCCCTACATGCTCGTCATCGTCGAGGTCCTCGGGGCGAGGAAAGACCATGGACGCAATCGTCAACTGGGCCAGCAGATACAGGGGACGATCGGAGGTCTGCGGGACAAGCTCAGAGACGGACACAGCGAAGTCGGTCTCGGGTGTGGTGCCCAGGACCAGCCCGGTCAGAGGATGGACTTCCAGCACTGTCAGGTCGAATCCCTGGGCGACCTTCCGCACCACCTGCGCGAAGTCCGGCTCGGTATCGAAGCGTTGGACAAGGCGGGCATACTCGCCGGAGCGGGCGGGAGCCTTGCGGCGGGCCATGGCGAAGGCGACCATCCGGGCAGCCTCGGCAGCATCCTCGTGGCGGTTCATGCACTCTCCTGATCAAGCGAGTGGGTGTCAGCCTTGCGGGCGGTGCGGTGCGGCGCGGCGAACGCGGGCAGTGGCGTGTTCATCTCCTGCGTCATGGCGGTGCTCCGGGTGCGGACCAGGAGGAAGTCGCTGCCGCCGAAGCGGTCGTCATCCAGGACCGTGCCGTCGTCGACGGCCACCACGGCAGCCTCGCCGTCGGCGAGCTGGCGCACGGGAATGAGCCGGAACAACTGCTGGACGCGGAGAGTGAGCAGCTCGTCGGTTCCCGCGTCCGGGCCCATTCCCGGGCCGGGCTGGCGTGTGGTCTCCAGCAGGGCCGAGAGCCGCACGCCCTGGTCTGTGACGGCTGCCAGCAGAGCGTCCACCGCATGGTGCTGCTCGTCGGTGAAGGCGGAAGGGGCATCGATCTGCGACCAGTCGTACTCCTCCTGGACCGGCACCAGCTCCCCACCGGCCTCGTCGGCGACCTGGGCGAGTCCCTCCAAGTAGTCAGGCAGGTACATCACGCGAGGGCGCACAGGCCCCATGACCGCGCGAGTGAACGCCTCCAAGGGACCCAGGCACGCGTCGAGGGAGAGCTCCAGAACCGGTTGAAGGAGCTGCTCATGCAGATGTACGCGGGTGTGAATCGCCGGAGCCACGAATACCTGACGGTCTTGTTGCCGCCGGAATTCCGGACCGACTTCCATCAGCATCTTGATCAGTACCGCATGACGTTTCCAGCATTCGTGGATGAGTTCTGCGAGATCCTGCAGCTGTCTGCGCTTGCGTTCATCGTCGGTGGCTTCCAGCAGCTGGTTGACCCGCTCCTTTTGCATCGTCTCGGCCTCGGACCGGCTGCGAACATGCTCCAGAGCCTCATCGACGATGTCTTTGACTTCTGTGTCCCAGTCCACCGCCCGCACATTGCGCTTCATCGATTCGATGCGCCCATGGATGTCTTTGGCGTACCGGATGCTATGGATCTGTGCGTTCTGGGCGGCCTGCCACGCCTCGCTGATCCGTGAACGCTTGAGCAGCGCCTCCAGTTTAGCTTCGGCGGCGATCTGTTCTGAGGCGATGTCGACGTCGATCGCATGTACCAGCACGGTGATCGCCGCGTCTGTGGCGATGAGCGCTGCTTGCCCCACATGATCGGGAACTTCCTTGAGGATCTGGAAGGATGCTGTGCGCGTCTCGAATCCGTCGTCGGTAACATGCCCGACTTCGTGGTGGAAGGCGCGGTCGCGTTCTTCGGTGTTGATCAGCCGCTCGGTCACCCATCGGGCGACCGCCCGGTACTCCTCCCCTGGCCGGTTCGGAAGCTGCAGTGCGGCGAACTCGGACACGTGTTCCACGACAGCTTCCTGGCGCACGGCCGAGGTCATGTCCGTGCGCAGTGTCACGAAGTCAATGGCGGTCAAGGCCAGCTCGGCCATGCGGTATCCGTCCCACCCACGTTCTTTCTTGGCCTTGCTGTTGTCCAGGGCCAGCAATGGGGAGCCCACGGCCAGGGCTCGGATCCGAGAGGTGATGCTCTCGTAGACTGTCGATGGCTCTTCGAAGATCACCAGTTCTGTCCCCCAAGTTCATCTCTGGCGCGCTGAGTTCAAGCTAAAACACGGCACTGACAATGACTCTGAAATTCGAACTACTGACCTTCAAAGCGTGATGTCGTCATGGCAGCTGGCGGCGAAGGCCAGTGCCGGTGAGGCAGCCGTCGAGGACGTCGTGGCGGTATTGGAGC
>NZ_JBHYPZ010000050.1:0-63991 GCF_042746485.1 Streptomyces sp. NPDC058751
GCTCCAATACCGCCACGACGTCCTCGACGGCTGCCTCACCGGCACTGGCCTTCGCCGCCAGCTGCCATGACGACATCACGCTTTGAAGGTCAGTAACGCCCGGATTCCTCCGCTGCTCGCGTCCGGCGTTACACCGCCGTTAGGCCCCCTCGGCAGGCTCTTTCCCGGAAGCCCGAACGAGGAGCAGGAGGCGCAATGTCGCACAGCGCAGGAATTCGCAGGGGCCCGGGTTCGGTGTCCAGGGCGGTGAGGGCACGCGGCACCAAGACCGCAGCCGCGACGGCCGTCGCGGTCGCGATGGCCGCCGCGGCGGTGTTCGCCTCGGCCGGCAGTTCCGCAGCCGCGGCAGCACGCGACACGTCGCACGACACGGCACACGCGTCCACGGCGTCGGCGCAGTCGGCCCGCAGCACCCGGGTGCACGTCGTCAACGGCACCACCACGACCCTGTACCGCAACTACTCGTCGCTGTCGCACGGGGTCTGGGACGACGAGACACCGCCCGAGTCCATCGACGGCGGGAGCCAGGTCGTCTGGGGCTCCCATTCCTCCGGGGTGATGACGGGGACGGAAGGCGACGCCCGCTACTCCATCGGCAACGCCGGAGAGGTCTCCATCCACTGGAACAACCCCTACGTGGGCAGCAACAGCTACAGCTGTACGGCGCCCGCCGGCTACAGCTGCGCGCGCTCCGGCGGCAGCGGCGACAACGCGGACGTGTGGTTCACCATCAGCGGCGGCGGCCGCACCGCGGCCGCCGTGAACAGTGACCGGCGGTCGGCGTCCGCGGCGGCACGCAGCACGCACGTCACGCTGCAGAACCGTACGCCCAACGAGTTGCTGCGCACCTCGTCGAGCCTGGTGCACGGCACCTGGAGCGAGAACCTGATTCCCCCGGACCACGTGTACCCGATGTCCAACGCGACCTGGCAGTCGGAGTCGAACGGCTTCATGACGGGGACGGAGGGATCGGCCGTCTACAACATGCTCAACGTCGGTACCGTCCGCGTCTCCTGGAACAACCCCTACGTGGGCAGCAACGGATACTCCTGCGCGCCTCCCTCCGGGTACGTCTGCCGGCAGGACGGCGGCGGCGGTGACAACGCGGCCGTCACCTTCACCGTGCTGAAGGGCTGACGGCGCGCGCCGCCCTTTCCCGGCCGTCTCCGTCCACCGCATTCCCCTCCTTCGCAGCTTCTCCTGTCGTGCAGGAGAGAAGGGACGATGATGTCTCGTTACACCGCGGCACTGTCATGCGCCGCCGCCCTGGCCGTCCTCACGGCCGGCTCGGCCGCGGCACTGCCCGCCGACACCGCGCCGCCCGGTCCCGTGCCCGCGGCCGTCGCCATGCAGCCGAACACCTACGTGCTGGCCCCGCAGGACCAACCCGATCTGTGGCTCGGGGACATCGACTACTACGGCTTGGTCACCTGCAAGGCCAGCCGGCTCTGGTACGGAGAAGGGCGCGACAACGCCGTCTGGCAGATGACCAACAACAATGACGGTTCCGTGTCGCTGGTGAACATGGACTCCCACGGGAACCGGGAGCGTCTGCTCAGCAGGCGCGATGAAGTGCTCATCTCGGAGGGTACCGGCGACATCTTCAACTGGTTCAGGGTCGCCGGTCCGGCCGGGACCTTCGGGCTGAAGAACAAGGCGACGGGCCGTTACCTGGCGTTCAACGCCGCCGGCGCGGTTGTGGGGGCCGTCAACGCCTACTGGTGGTACATGGTCAACACGCAGCTGTAGCGCGTGAGTCCGGTCCGGTCCGGTGTCAGCCGGACCGGACCGAGCGGCGCGCGGCGCGGGCGAGGGGGAGGTAGCGCAGCCGCTCCGGGAGCAGCGGGAGGGTCCTGCGCACGACCGCCCCGAAGCGGCGCAGCCTGCGCTCGTCCCGGTCGCTCCACGCCAGGCCGAGCCGCTCCCGTGCCACGGGCGGCAGCAGTCCGGTCGTGACGAAGACGTTCAACCGCGACAGCGGCGGGCGCAGCAGGGGCCAGAGGCGGCGGAGCAGGGCGGGCGATCCGTCCGGCGGTGCGACGGGGCGGTGCGGGTCGAGGAGTTCCCGGACGACGGCCGTCGCCTCCAGTTCGTCGCGGACCATCGCGTCGAAGTACTGCCAGAACGCCTCCGGTGTGGGGGGCATGTCGCGGCGGTGTATGCCGAGTATGTCACCGAGCTGAAGGAGTTCCTCGTAGAGGCGGTGCTGCTCGTCCTCGTCCAGGGGACGGGAGAGGTAGTCCGCCGCCCGCAGGAAGACCGGGTAGGCGGTGGCGTGGACCCAGGCGTAGTAGGCCGGGGTCAGGGCGTGGTAGGCACGGCCGTTGTGGTCCGTGCCCGAGATCGACTTGTGCAGGCGCCGCAGCCGCCGTCCCTCCTCCAGGGCCTGCTCGCCGCCGTAGACCCACAGTTGCAGCGAGTGCAGCGAGCGTCGCGCGCGGCCCCAGGGGTCGGTGCGGAAGACCGAGTGGTCGTCGACGCCGGCACCGACGGCCGGGTGCGCGACCTGGAGCACCAGGGCGGCGGGCAGGGCGAACAGCATCCGTACGTCACCCGCGAGGTCCCACAGAAGAGAGCCCGGTGCGAACGGGACCGGTTCGGGCGGGGGCGTTCGAGTCGAGCCCCCGGGTCCGGACGTCTCCGACAGACCTGGCATGGTGCCCCCGTCCCCCGTTCCGTCCGGAGCGTCGACGTCCCCGGTGGACGGGCGAATAGCTTTCGTGGCTTCGACGCTCTCGACGATACGCCCCGCGTGTTCCGCCCTTTCGGCGGAGTCCGGCTCCGGGTCCCCTTCGTCGGCCGCCGGCACGGAACGCTCAGTCCTCGGCCGGCATCACCCGGGTCACCTTGCCCTTCAGGTCGGCGTCCAGATAGCCGGTGACGTGGTCGTCGGCGAGATAGACGGCCAGTCCCAGCGGGGTGTCGAACGTGTCGTCGGCGGGGCGGACCAGGACGTAACGCATCGTCGGCCGCTGTACGTTCAGGTCCTTCTCCGCCCGCTTCAGCAGGGCGGGAAGGACGTCCCAGTCGAAGTCGTCGAGACCGAAGGGGCGGTCGCCGCCGATGATGGCGCTGCTGATGATGCCCTTCTCGACGCCCCGGCCCGGGCGGTAGGTGTAGCTGTCGTACTTGGTGTCGCTGCCCTTGACCATGATGTCGGCGGAGACGTACGTCGGGTAGACGGTGAGGTCGCACGCCCGGTCCGTGCCGGTCGCGGCCTTGATCTCCTTCACCGCCTTCCGGATGCCGTCGGGGGTGAGCAGATCCGTCTTCGTGTCGGCCTGGGCCGCCGGGGCCGAGCGGGACGGTGTGGAAGCGGGGTCCGTCGTCCTGGTCGAGGTCGCGTCGGAGGAACCGGTGGGCTTACCGCTGTCCTTGTCGCCCCCGTCCGGCAGCTGGGTCCACACCAGGACTCCCGCCAGCACGGTCCCGACGACGGACGAGGCGATCGCCGTCCGCCTCTTCGCGCGGGCGCCCGGCCGCACCGGGGTCGGCCGTGTGGGGCCCGCCGGGTAGGGAGTCGGCGGGCCGAAGCCCGAGGCCGGTCCGAAGCCGGAAGGAGGTCCGAAACCGGCGGGCGGCCCGAAGCCGGCCGGCGGTCCGGACCCGGCCGGTGCGGAGGGTACGGGCGTCGGACCCGGCGGAGGCGCCAGCCTGTACGACGTGGCCCCGTCCGCCCCGGCGGGAGCACTTCCCGCCGGGGCACCGCCCTCGATCGCCTCGGCGAGCAGCCGGTCCGCGGTCCGCGCGTCCGCCCGGTCGGCCGGGTCCTTGACGAGCACCGCGTTCAGGAACCCGGTCAGTACTCCGGCCCGGGAGGGTGGCGGAAGCTGCTCGCTCAGCATCGCCGCGAGCGTCGCGAGGGTGGTTCCCCGGCGCAGCGGGTGGTGCCCCTCGACGGCGACGTACAGCATCATCGCCAGCGACCACAGGTCGGAGCCCGGGTCGCCCTCGCCTCCGGAGATGCGCTCGGGTGCCATGTAGTCGGGCGTGCCGATGATGGACCCGGTCGCGGTCAGGGCGGTCGAGTCCCTGATGGTCGCGATGCCGAAGTCGGTGAGGACCGGACGTCCGTCGGGCCGCAGCAGCACGTTGGCGGGTTTCACGTCCCGGTGCTGGATGCCTGCGTCGTGAGCGGCCCGTAGCGCGGCCAGGACCTCGCGCCCCAGCCGGGCGGCGTCGGCGGGTGCCATCGGCCCCTTCTCCAGCCGGTCCTGGAGCGATCCGCCGGTCACCAGTTCCATGACGAGCCACGGGTAGGTGTGCTCCCCGCCGTCCACCACGTGGTGGATGGTCACCACATTGGGGTGATCGACGCGAGCGAGCGCCCGTGCCTCGCGCAGCACCCGGGCCCGGAGCATCGCCGCTCCCTGCGGGTCGTACTCGGCGAGACCCGGATCGGGCGGCCGTACCTCCTTGAGCGCCACGGCCCGGTCGAGGACCAGATCGCGTGCACGCCACACCGTGCCCATGCCACCGCCACCGAGCCGCGCCTCCAGCTCGAAGCGCCCCTCTATGACCCGTCTGCCGGAATCACCCTCGTTCATGGCCGGAAGCCTACGAGATGGCGCTGACACGACCCCACGCAGGTGACCACAACACCCCGGTCCGCTATGTCTCCAGCGTCACCCACGTCCCCGACGCCGCCGAGCGTGTCATCGCGTCCAGTGCCGTCGCGCTGCGGACCGCGTCGGTCAGGGTGGCTCCGTACGGTCTGTCGTCGGCGATGGAACGCAGGAAGGCGTGCACCTCGATGACCTTGAGGTCGTCGTAGCCCATGCTGTTCGCCGCGCCCGGCTGGAAGGCCGCGTAGTCGCCGGCACCCGGACCGACGTACACGGTGCTGACCGGCTGGTCCTGGTACGACGTCCCCCGGCTGACGCCGAGTTCGCCCATCCGGCGGAAGTCCCAGAACAGCGCGCCCTCGGTGCCGTGGATCTCGAACCCGTAGCTGTTCTGCTCGCCCACCGAGACCCGGCACGCCTCCAGGACGCCGCGCGCACCGGAGGCGAAGCGCAGCAGGCAGCTGACGTAGTCCTCGTTCTCCACGGCGGCCGGCTCGCCGCCCGCGGCGCGCGTGTGACCCGCTGTCGCGCCGGCCGGGCGGGCCCGCAGCGGCACGAAGACCGCGGTGTCCGCCGTCAGCGCCTCGATCTCGCCCACCAGGAAACGGGCCAGGTCGACACCGTGCGAGGCCAGGTCGCCGAGGACGCCGCTGCCGCCCCGCTCCCGCTCGTAACGCCACGTCAGCGCGCCCTCCGGATGGGCCGCGTAGTCACTGAAGAGGCGGACGCGCACGTGTGTCACGTCACCGATGCCGCCGGAGGCGATCAGCTCGCGGGCCGCCACGACGGCGGGAGCTCCCCGGTAGTTGAAGCCGACCGCGCCCCGGACCCCGGCCTCGGCCACCGCGTCCGACACCGCCCGGGCGTCGTCGGCGGTCAGTCCCACCGGCTTCTCGATCCAGATGTGCTTGCCGGCCGCGGCCATGGCCACGCCGATCTCCCGGTGCAGGAAGTTCGGCGCGGTGACGCTCACGGCCTCGATGCGCGGATCGGCCGCGATCTCCCGCCAGTCACGGACGGCGGTGGCGAAGCCGTACCGCGCGGCGGCCTCCTCGGCCCGGCCGGGCACGTCGTCGGCGACGGCGACCGGTTCGGGGCGCAGGGCGAGTTCCGGGAAGTGGTGGAGAACGCGGGCGTACGCCTGCGTGTGCACCCGCCCCATCCAGCCGAACCCCACGACAGCGACACCGAGCACCCGCATCACGACCGCCCTCCTCAGCACCGGATCGCCACCGACCCGGTCCGGGACCAGGCTAATGCGCACAGGACGCGCCAATCGGCACAAGCCGCCTTCAGTGGGCGAGCGGTGCCCGCTGTTCCAGGATCCGCAGTGCCCGTTCGGCCCACTCGATGATCGCCTGCTCGAACGCGCGGCCGCCCATCAGCGTGAGATACGGGCCCACGCGCTCCGCCCCGGCCAGGTACTCGTCCTCGGTGCGCCCGTCGAGCAGGCGGGCGCCGATCCGCTCGTAGTGCGCCAGCTTGGCGCGCGACCACTCCAGCCGCTCGGCGATCGCCACCCGGACGGCGTCGGCGTCCCCCATGTCGAGCGCGTACACCTTGACCATCAGCTCGTCGCGGATCGCGGTGGGCTTCGCGGGCCCCGAGGTGAAGGACGCCAGCGCTTCGAGCCCCGCCGTGGTCAGCGAGAAGAGCCGCTTGTTGGGCCGGCGCTCCTGCTGCACCACCCGGGCCTCGATCAGCCCCTCGGACTCCATCCGGTCCAGTTCCCGGTAGAGCTGCTGCGGGGTCGCCATCCAGAAGTTGGCCACCGAGGCGTCGAACCCCTTGGCCAGGTCGTAGCCCGACGCCTCGCCCTCCAGGAGCGAGGCCAGTACCGCGTTGCGCAATGCCATCCCGCAAGGCTAGACGGCCCCCGCCCGCAGGACTAATCTTATCTGCACCTAATCAATTAATTGAGTAAGAAGGGTGGGCGCAAATGAACGCCTTCCGCAAGGCCGTGGAAGCCGGGGACCTCGACGCGGTCGAGGAGCTGCTGGCCGACGACGTCGTGTTCACCAGCCCCGTCGCCTTCAAGCCGTACCCGGGCAAGCCGATCACCGCCGCCATCCTGCGCGGCGTCTGGCGCGTCTTCAGCGACTTCCGCTACGTCCGTGAGATCGCCGGGGCCGACGGCCGCGACCACGCGCTGGTCTTCACGGCCAAGGTGGGCGACAAGGAGATCAACGGCTGCGACTTCCTGCACTTCGACGAGGAGGGGCGCATCGACGAACTCATGGTGATGGTGCGCCCGTTGTCCGCGGCGCAGGCGCTCTCCGAGGCCATGGGGGCGCAGTTCGAGCGGATCTCCCGGGAAGCGGCCGGCGCGTGAAGGCGCGGCCCCGAGCCGTTTGAACCGACTTCCTCCGGCTACACGCCTGTTGTGACGACGACGCCTTCACAGCAGGAGCTCTTCCGGTACCTGGAGGACCGCTTCGAGTGTGCCCGGGCCTGTGCCGAATGCGCCAGGACCGCCACGCTGCGCGCGAGCCTCATGGATCCCGACGGGCCGAAGCGGCAGGAGACGGCGCGGCGTTCGGGCATCCTCTGCGCGGAGGTCTGCGAGGCGACCTGCCATGTGCTGTCCCGTCATCCCGGGCTGAGCGACCGGGAGCTCCGCGTCCGGCTGGAGTGGTGCCGGGACGTCTGCCTGGAGTGTGCCGCGGCCTTCGACGGGTGTCCCGGGGCGGAGGCCGCCGCGCAGGTCTGCCGTGAATGCGCCCGCGCTTGCGCGGACTTCGTCGCCACGCTGCGGTGAAGCCCCGAGCGGTCCGGATCGAGCGGCCCGGATCGAGCCGCCCGGATCGGGTCACCCGGATCGATCCGTCCGGATCGGGTCGCCCCGGTGAGCGGTGAGCGGTGAGCGGTGGGCGGTGAGCGGTGGGCGGTGAGCGGCGAGCGGTCGGGCCGGTCAGGCCGGTCAGGCGAGCGGGCGTCCGGCGCGGACGTTCCAGCGGCCCGCGCGCCCGCTCAGCTCCGTGACGGTGAGCGGTGGCACGTCCACGCGCCAGAACGCCTGCTCCGGCGCCCCCAGCACCCGCACCACCAGGGCCCGTACGACCTCGGGCTCCACCACGGCGACGGTCCGGCCGCCGAAACCGGCCGCCGCGTCCAGGTGTTCGGCCACCCGGTCGCAGAACGCCCGCACCGACTCCCCGTCGTGCGGTGCCGACTCCGGATCGGCGAGCCAGCGCGCCACCGCCTCCGGCTCCTGCGCGCTCACCTCGGCCAGCGTCGCCCCGTGCCAGCGGCCCACGTCGAGAGGCGCCAACTCCGGCGCCTCGAGCGCGCCTTCCAGTCCGAGCGCCGCCGCCGTCTGCCGGCACCGCACGGTGGGGGAGACCCACAGGCGCCCGCCCGCCGGAACGCCGCCCGCGTCGGCCGCCGACCGCGCGGCCCGCAGGCCCGAGGCGTCCACCGGACTCCCGTCGTCGAAGCGGGCCTCTCGCAGCGCCTCGCTGGTCGCCGCGGAGATCAAGGTCACTCGGCTGGTCATGCCATCACTCTCATGTGTCGTGGACCCGGGCCGTGTTCCACGTTCCGGGCCCGTGCCTCGTCCGTCGTCCGTGACCCTGGGGCGCACGGAGTGCCGGAGTGCGCGCCCTTGGCCGGACCGCCGGCTTCGCGGTACGGTCACATGGATATTGACGACGGTTCGGCGGAAGCCCGGTGGAAATCCGGCACGGTCGCGCCACTGTAAGCCCGACGCACGCCACTCCGGCCGGGGGTGACGGAAGCGGGCGAGTCAGACCCGTGGCCGTCGTCCTGTGCACCACCGAGATGGGACGCGAGTTCCCCAGGAGGTTCTGCCCCATGGCGCAGTCCGTCGTCCAGCCGACCGTCACGCCCGCCGCCGTTCCCGAGAAGCTGCCGATCGGCGCGATCGCCCCCTGGGCGGCGTTCTTCGGCATCCTGATGCTGGTCCTGCTCTACTTCGTCGGCGCCGAACAGGGCGCCACCGCCCTCGTCTCCGGCGAGAACGTCCACGAATGGGTCCACGACGCCCGGCACCTGCTCGGGTTCCCCTGCCACTGACCGCGCCGGGGAACGTACGAGCCGCGACATCCGGCGGCCGGGAAACCGGCCGGCACGAGGGGGCGGTGCCCGGGAGACCGGTCACCGCCCCCTCGCGTGCGCCCGCACCCCACACCTCGCACCTTGCACCACGTACCTCGGCCCCGGTGTCCTTCCCGGTGCCGGCGTCATCGGCATTCCCAATTTCTGGAACACGTTCTACGGTGTGCGCCGTCAGGTCGGGCCCGGAGGCAGGAGGCGCCGTGCATCTCGAATACACGCCGGAGCAGCAGCGGCTGCGGACCGAACTTCGTCTCTACTTCGCCGAGTTGGTACCGGACAACGCCTACGCGCGCTACGCGGACCCGGCGGCGCAGAAGCGCTTCTACCGTGAGACGATCCGACGCCTCGGCGCGGACGGCTGGCTCGGGGTCGGCTGGCCCGAGGAGTACGGCGGGCGGGGGCTGACCCCGATGGAGCAGTTCATCTTCTTCGACGAGGCGGCCCAGGCCGGGGTGCCGCTGCCGCTGATGGCGCTCAACACCGTAGGGCCGACGATCATGCGGTTCGGTACGGAGGAGCAGAAGTCGTACTTCCTGCCGAGGATCCTCTCCGGCGAGATCGACTTCGCGATCGGCTACAGCGAACCCGGCGCCGGGACCGACCTCGCCGCGCTCCGGACCAGGGCCGTGCGGGAGGGCGACGAGGAGACCGGCCACTACACGGTCGACGGCCAGAAGATCTGGACGACCAACGGCGACACGGCCGACTGGGTGTGGCTCGCGGTCCGCACCGATCCGGACGCCCCGCCGCACAAGGGCATCACCATGCTCCTCGTACCGACCTCCGACCCCGGCTATTCGTGCACGGTCATCAACACGCTCGCCTCGCACGACACCACCGCCAGCTACTACGAGAACATCCGCGTCCCCGCCACCCGCCGGGTCGGCGGGGAGAACGAGGGCTGGCGGCTGATCACCAACCAGCTCAACCACGAGCGCGTCACCCTCGCCGCGCACGGCACCATGGCCATCCGCGCCCTGCACGACGTCCAGCGCTGGGCGACGGAGACCAAGCTCGCCGACGTCCCCCAGCCTTCGGCCGGGAGGTGCCCCCATCGCGTCGTCGACCTCCCCTGGGTGCGCCGCCTCCTCGCGCGCACGCACACCAGGCTGGACGCCATGAAACTCCTCAACTGGCGCATGGTGAACGCCGTCCAGGAGGGCACGCTCACCCCGCAGGACGCCTCCGCCGTCAAGGTGTACGGCTCCGAGGCGCGCCGGGACGCGTACGCCTGGCTGATGGAGATCGTCGCGGCCCCCGGTGCCCTCAAGGAGGGCTCCGCGGGCGCCGTCCTGCACGGCGAGCTCGAACGCGGCTACCGCTCGGCCGTGATCTTCACCTTCGGCGGCGGCAACAACGAGATCCAGCGGGAGATCATCTCGTGGATCGGCCTGGGGATGCCCCGGGTCCGGCGTTAGGGCCTGTGACCACAGACGTTAGTTGTCACATACCGAGGATAGTTGGCACCATGATCAATTGAGCTCTCCGGTGCGTTCCAGGCCTCGCTGGTCAGGTCTCGATGTCCACCTTGATCCGCAAGTGAGTCGCGCCGATCTCGCGCAGCAGGTGGTGCTCCACCAAGTGTTTGGAGACATCGGCGCGGAGCGGGTTCAGTTCCGTGCTCAGGGCTTCGCGGTCGGTCATGCTGGCGTCCAGCCGAGTGATCAAGGCAGCGGAATCCGCAGGTACCACCAACGAAGTTCGGTCTTTGAGATCTGGCGGGTGTTCTCGAGGAAGGCCGCCTCTCGTACGGGAGGCGGCCCGGAGCCAGGTCAGTAGTGAGTCTCTGCCGACGACCGGCGGGCGCGTCGGTGCTGCGGCCTCACGAAAGCCTTACCCCTGTCCTAGCGCGGTCCCCCGGCCACGGGTGACGTGGCGGGCCCAGGTTCCCGGTCCCTCGCTGTGGCCTGCTGGGGTACCTCAACTGCTTCTGGTTGCAGTGGCGATGTCCCGAAGAAGGCCTGGAAGACGGTGTCGAATTCGCAGGCCGTCGAATCCTTGAAGGCAGGCAGCCCACGGATGGCGTCGGCTGTCGTGTAGCGCTCACAGAAGGTACGGGCCCGGTCGTTCTTGTTGCTCGACTCGTTGACCTGGAGTTCGGGATAGTAGGCCTCGATCGCCCCACGCTCCCAGACATAGATGTCTTCGTGGCGAAGCATCTGCAGCAGTTCCAGTTTCATCTTCTCCAGCTCCGGGTCCCGGGCCTCTTCGAGGATCCGTCGGGCAGTGCCGGTGGTGGAGCGGGCGAAGAACGCTTTCACCGCTGTGTCTACTTCTTCGAACCCGCACAGGCCTTGTGCGTGCTCTTCGCTCTTGAGCTGTGCGTAGTCCCACAGAGCGCGTGCGCTACCGCTCTTGCTCAAGCTTTTGAGGGTGCTGGCGGAGACCTGCACGTCCTCGTCCTTCACCAGTTCGTTGACCTTGGAGACGACCCGGTCACGCAGCTGACGGGACTCGTCACTTGCGCCAAGTTTGTCGAACCCGTCGAGTACCGCGTCCAGGTCCGCGACGACCGCGACGCTCATCTCGAAGCGCTGGAAGAAGCTGCGGTACCGCTCGATGCTGCCTTTGCCTTCGACCTTGGCGATTGCAGCACCGTGCTTGTCGAAGTCCCACTGCGGGCTGAGGGTGCGCGCGATGTGAGGGATGAGAGTGCGGTCGCTCGGGCCTTCCACGAGGAGCACAGAGGTGGCGAAGAATGCTGCTTCGTTGTTCTCGTGGGTGATGATCTCGAACTGATCCCGGGCGTCCATGTCGGACAGGTCGATCACACAGGTTCGGCTGGCCGGCGGCTCCAGTGTATGGTCCTTGATGACCTTCACGAAGGTGCCGGTCGCCCCGGGCGCGCAGAAGGCCGAGGAGTGTGTGCTGACCAGCACGTCGTTGTAGCCGGAGAAGACGGTCAGGGCTTCGAAGAGCTTGCGCTGTGCTTGCGGATGGAGAAACACCTCAGGCTCCTCGAACAGCAGCAGCGAGGGTTGCTGAGCGCTGTCTGGCTGAGTCGGTTTCGTGGTCTTCAGATCCACGTAGGCGCGCAGGATCGCGAAGGCCACGGACCGACGCAGGCCGTCTCCCTTGGTCTTGAACGGGCCGCTGATGCCGTCGTTGACAGCGATCTGTGCCTCTTCCAGCAGGCTGCGCAGGCGGGGCGGAGGGATCTCCAGGCGAACGCTGGCACGGGGGAAGGACTCTTGGAGATTGCGCTGGATCAACGATTCGATCTCGCGCACTTCCGACAGACGATGGTCAGACTCGCTGCCGTCCGCCTGCGGTACGACGTTCAGTTGACTGCGAAGCTGTTCGAAGGATGCTTCCAGCTGCGGTAGTTGATGCTCGATGTCCTCGAAGAGGATGGACAGCAGACGTCCGAACGTTGCTGTCGAGCCGGTCTTGAGGTCGTCATTGAGTTCCTTTACGGCCGGGATGTAGATCGGTTCCGGCAAGAGAGGGGCCACCGACCTGTCCAAGCCAGTCATGAGGGGATCGTCGCCTGTGGTGTATTCGTCGCGCCCAAGAGTTGCGACACACTCGGACCATTCCCGCCTCACCGCCGCCCGGCTGACCTTTCCGAACAGTTTGGTGAAGATCTCTGGGTAGGTGTGTCGAACGTTCGCCTCAAGTTCTTCGGTAGAGATCTTCGGTTTGAGTACCTTTTCCAGCACTGCTTTGTGGAAGCGAGGGTCGCTGGGTACCTCCCGGACCACCCACATCGTGCCTTTGCCGGCTCCCTTGTACGTCCGCGCCAGGGTCAGGCGTCCGTCCGTAACCACGGGTTCGATGCGTGAGCGGTGGCTCTCCTCGAGGCGCTGCAGGTCTGCCGAACTGATGCCGGCGAAGGTGAGCTCGATGCGGATCGGCTGGGCCGGGTTCAGGAAATCAGTGTCGAGTGCAGAAGTCGAACGAAGGAACATATTGAGGGCTTGGAACACCGAGGACTTCCCTGCGTTGTTCTCGCCGATGAGGCAGCCGAATCGGGAGAACGGCATGTCCACGTGGCTCAGTCCGCGGAAATTGTCGATCTTGATGTGTTCGAGGCGCATGGTGCTCCAGAGAATGATCAACCGAGCGAACAGCGTAGAAGCTCACGTGGCACAGGCGCCGGGCTTGACCGAGATTGACTGATGAGTCGGCAGTGGAATGATCAATCCAGATGGCAAATCTGCGCTGAGATTCAGTTCTGCTGCGAACGCTCCGGCCGCTGGGTGAATCGGCGCGCAGCGTGTTGACGTGCCAGACCTGGCCTTCAGTTGGCTCGCCGGTGTCGCCGTCGAAGTTCCATGTGTCCAACACCCTCATAGGAATTACACGGGGTGCGGAGCGGGTCGTTGTCGTGGTCGCACGCCCAAGTGGGCCCGGTCTGCTCGTATGAGGGCGATGCCGCTAATCGATGTAGTGGTCTGCCTGGTAGGCCTGGCGGGTCGGCGCTACGCGCTGACTGGAGGCGCCTGGCCGAGATCGGACCTGTCTGACCCCCTGGGCTCTGGGTGGGGCGCTGAACGTTTGAGTCGGTCCTGCATTCATCGGCGTTGCTCTCGGGCGAGTTGAGCAAGAAGACGTGAGTTTAGGCGCCACTTACTCGGTAACACGCGGCCGCCAGTGGATCTCACCGGCGTCATCGTCGCAGTGCCACGCTTCCAGGACCTTCGTACGGATGAGCCGGTCGAAGAGGTCGTCCAGTTGGGACTGCGACAGGCCGCACAGGTGGGTGAGGGTTTCGGCGTCGGCGCGTCCGGCGTCGGGCTCGGTGTGCGCGGCGAGCACCAGGGCGGTCAGGCGCAGAGCTGATGGTGCGGCTCGGGCAACGGCCAGAGGTACCGGGTGCAGAGCCCAGTGCGCGGCTCTGGCCCGGTTCGTCCGGGCAGGTGTTGGCATGAGGGTGTCTGTATCGAGCAGTTGCGCTTCTACGCCGCCCTGGCCCTTGCCCGTTCCCGTCGGTCGGCAGCGCAACCACCCTGCGTGCTCGAGTTCCTGCCAAGGCACGGCGTGGCCGGCGAGACGCATTCCACGTAGGAGCCCGCCGGGCAGGTGCACCTGCCCGTGACGATCGGCGCGCAGCGCGCACTGCAGCGCGATCAGTCGGGCTGTCGAGGAGGAGAAGCGGGGCAGTACGGTCGCGAGTCGGTTGAGCGTCTCCCGTACATGCCTGCGTTCTTCGTGCCCATGAGGCCGACTTCCTCGACGTCGCACGCGCGGAGGAGCAGATGGGCAAGCCGTCAAGGTATCCGGAACCGCTGCCGCGTAAGGAACTGCTCCTGCGCAGGCGGAGCACATGTCCGCCAGGCGCCAGATCCGGCCGCCCTGCTCGCGCATGAGCACCAGGAGCAGGGCACCGGCGCACGCCTGCTGACGAGGGTGCCAACGGCAACCGCGTTCCCGGCACTGGCACGTGCGGAAATGAGGCGCAAGTACATCACGGCGGGCATGCTCGGCCAGATGAGCAACAACGGCTGACCGTGCGGACGAGGCCTCCAGAGGCTGGCTCACCGGTGGGCACAGGGGGCAGATCAGCTCCGGTCCGCTCGTTCGTGGCCGCAATTCGACCGTCCAGACACGCCGCACCGCCGTGTGCGTTGTGCAGAGCCTCATCGGGCACGTGCTCCTCCCGCCTCATCCGCGCCGATGCGCGCCTCGCGCAGGTGATCGGAAGCGGCTAACGGCCGCACGATAGTGCAGACCTCTGCCCACCCATCTGGGCGACCAGGTGAAAATAGGGCAGAGATCTGCACTGACAGGGCAGGGGGCTGCACCGTCGGATTGTCGAGTGACGATCTTCCCGCCCGATCCGAATCTCGACGCGTTGCGCCTGGAGCTCGCGCGTCTGCGGGCGGCGCGCGGTTGGAGCTACGACGAACTCGCAGCCCGCAGCGGCCTGGCCAGGCGCACGCTCATCGAGATCGAGCAAGGCCGCACCATCGGCACCTTGAAGACCTGGCATGCCCTCGCTCACGCCTTGAGTGCGCCGGTCGAGGAGCTCTTCGGATTCCTCTGCCAGGGGCACGAACCGCCTGAGGGTGCGGACGTCTGACGCCTGCGAAAAGGCCGTCACTCATCACCCGAACCGGCGACGCCGGAGTGAACATGTGAACGGACACTCGCACATCCGTCTTCACGAATGGGGCCGACTGGGGGACTCTTGCGTCACCGACGCTGTCCGCCCGGCGTGTCGTCCGCCATCTTCGTGCCCATGCGCTCCACACCCCCACCATCAGGACGGCACTGGGACGGAACTCCCGTCACCGTCCACGCGCGGCGCTCCCTTCGCGTAGCTCCCGACAGCGTCACCCGGCTCCTCCGCTTCGGTCAGAGCGACCGCTGCCGCGACTGCGGCAACCGGTTCGAGTGGTACCACGGCATCAATCAGCGGCCCGTGCGGCTGCATCCCCACGAACTGCCGGTCGCCGCAGTGCCCGCCTCCTGCCGCTGGCACGTCAGCTCCGGTGTCGCCCACCCCGCGGGCGACGGCAGCGGCTGGTGTCGCCTGGAGCACGCCGCGCTCTGCCCCGCTCACTGCGCATCGCCGTCCGTGCCCGAACTGGCGGGACTGCGCCGCCGCCTGGCGATCAACACCCGCCGCATGATCGATGCCGGAGCCTTCGCCCCTCCTTCCGCGCCGCAGGAAGGCGAGGCGATGCCGTCGGGAGTCTGCCGCCCCGCCAGGCCTGTCGTGGAACTCCTGTACGTCCGCTACCTTGCCTCCAGCCCTGTCGACGAGATCCAGTGCGTCGCCCAGACGCGGCGCCGCCGCCGCTGCTCCAGCACGCTACTCACCCATGAGACCCCAGCAGGCGCCTGGCGCCTGGTGCCCGCTACCGCTGCGGCCGGTCAACTCGCTCTGCCCAACGCGATGATGGCCGTGTACGACCTGACACGCCTGCCCTACGCCGAGCAACTGCGCTGGCGCACGCAGCGCTGCCCGCAGCACGCCGCCACGCCCTCCGCCGCGGATCTGGCTGTCGCCGACTGGGAACCCTTCGACCCGCTCATCCACCACGAGCACATCCACACCCGGCTACCTGACCGCATCCGGCGCCCCGGCCCAGCAGAGCGCGGACGGAAGGCAGCCCGGCCGTGACACGGCACCACGCCATCGAGATCACCCTGACCCGGCCCGCCACCGCCGCCGAACTGCACCGCGCCCGCCGCGCCGTGCCGCTGGCTACCAACGCGGAGCGCACCCGGCTGATGACCGTACAACGGGCCAAGAATCCCAGCCGCGCCCTACGGACGCTGCGCCACCAGCTCGACGCGGTGCTACCCATTGACGTCCTGACCACGCACTACCCGGACCAGCACGGTCAGATCCGGCTCAACCTCCATGTACCACCGAACCGGTAATGCCCCTACGGTGCTCCACAGAGTCGACCGCCGGCACGATCCCCTTCCCCAATTCGCGGAGTCCCTGTTGCCCACCCCGACCGACGAACAGATCGATGCAGCAGACGCCTTCCGGGCAGGTCACCACCTCGTCCTGCAAGCAGGCGCCGGTACCGGAAAGACCAGCACGCTCAATAAGGACGGTACGGGCTGGCGCCGCGTCGTCCCCTCACCCACACCTGAGCGGATCCTGGAGACGGACACCATCCACGAGCTCCTGGCCGGCGGCACTCTGGTCGTCTGCGCCGGCGGCGGAGGCATCCCCGTCACCGCCGACGCCGACACCGGCGCGCTGAGGGGCGTCGAGGCAGTCGTCGACAAGGACCTCACCGTCGCCCTGCTCGCCGAGGACCTCAGGGCCGACTTCCTGCTCATCCTCACCGACGTGCCGTGTGTCTACGACGGCTACGGCACTCCCGACCCCAAGCCCGTCCTCGACGCCACCCCCGCCGACCTGCGTCAAGGCGGCTTCCCCGACGGCTCCATGGGCCCCAAGACGGAAGCCGCCGCCCGCTTCGTCGAACGCACCGGCGCCCTGGCCGCGATCGGCGCGTTGGATGCCGCGTACGAGATCGTCCACGGGAAGTCGGGGACCCTGGTGCGCCCCGATCTGGCCGTCGGCTGAAACGCCTCGGGCCGTGCGATGCAGCCGACGGCTCCCCTGGGGCGGGCGGTGCACGCGGCAGGAGCCCTCGACACAGGCCGGATGGCCGAATCCGGTGCGCGGGCGTGGGCACGGTCGTTCGGCCCGAACAGGTGGGCGCCTTCGGCGCACTCGTCTCCGACCTGCTCGACCCCGGCTGCGAAGTCGAGCGGTTCCGCCCAAGTGGCGTGGGTGGGCTCAGAGGCCATCCGTATCAACGGCTGTCGTGCGAGTCTGTGTTCCGTTGTGCTGAACAAACCATCGAAGACCGATAGGCGCCACCTCGTTGGTGCGAGATGACCGAGCTGCCCGCATGGTGATCATTTCACGCCGGGGAACAGCACGTGAGCGTTCGAAGGCTTGAGTTCGTCGACGTCTCCAAGCGCTACGGCGCAGCCGTCGCCTTGCGCGAGACGACGTTCGACGTGCGGGCAAAGGGATCTTCGGCTTCGTCGGCAGCAACGGCGCGGGCAAGACCGCCACCATGCGGATCGCACCGGGTGCGCTGGCGGCAGCAGCTCAGTAGAGGGAGCCGGGCCAGGCGGATGCCACCGCTGCGATGACGCCCACGTCCAGCAGTACGCCGACGCTGAGCCACGGGTCGAACCAGAGCGCCTTGAGCACCAGCCCGCTCGCCGCCGCGACCAGCGCGGCCGTGGGCCACCAGTCGCTGCCCGCGAGCACGCCAGCGCCGGCGATGGCGTACACCAGGGCGGTGTACCAGGCGATGGCCAGCGCCGTGGCCCTGGCCAGGGCGGCGGAGACGTGGGCGGCGGTCAGCGCCCAGGAGTGTCCGGGGTCGAACGGGGACGGCTGGTCGGGCTGCTGGGGTGCCGTCCACACGCCGGGGTGCAGCAGCCCGTGCACGATCAGGAACGCCCCCACCACAAAGGTGGTCATGACAGCTCCTCCGGTCCGTCCGGTTCGGTGCCGCCCAGGTCGAGCCGGAACGGCGGGTACACGTCGGTCATCAGGGCGGTGTAGGCGGCAACCCGCAGTACCCACCGGTTCAGGCCGACGATCAGGTCGAACAGATCCTTCGGGTACGTCTCGGTGAAGGCGAGGGTCACGGCGGCGATCAACGCCAGCACGGCGACGAGGCCACCGGCCCACCAGCCGAGGTGCCAGCCACCGAGGAAGAAGCCGATGACGATGTAGTGCGGGATGGCCAGCAGCCACCACTTCACGAGTACCAGGCCGCGGGAGAGCCGTTCGGGGTAGGCGATGTCCAGCCGGGCCGAGTAGTCGGGTTCCTCGCCCAGGCTGAACGGTGGATAGCGGTCGGTGCCCAGCGCGCCGTACGAGTAGAAGGCGACCCGCCAGCTCCAGCGCAGCACCCCCAGGTTGAAGTCGAAGAGGGTGCGCGGATGGCGACCGGTGAACAGGATGGCGAAGAACGCAATCACGCTCACCACGGTGAACGCGATCCACAGGAAGAACAGCACCACGTAGTGCGGGACGAGAAGGATCCACTTCACGAGCCACAGCCACCGGGACAGCGGTGCATCCAGCACCGCGTTCACCCGGACCGGACGCTCCGGTACCCCGGCAAGGGTCGTCATGGCGATCAGCTCCTTCGGCTTACGGACCCGTTCTCACTGGACGGGTCTGGGCCTGCTGCCAGCCTCACGGGTGCCCGGGTGCCGCCGCGAGGGCCGGGCAGGTCCGGCCTCGAGGCCATCGGTCCCGGCCGCCGTCAGTCCTTGAAGCCGACGTGCAGTGGATGAGCGCGCACTCGGAAGGCCCGGCAGTCCCGGCTGGCCAGACTGCCGTGACGGCTGTCACCGGGTGTTCGGAGGTCAGCGCTGGAGCAGCCAGGGGCGGGTGACGCTGTCCGAATCATGCTGTTCGGGCGGGCGGGTGTCGTCGATGCGGAAGGTCAGGCTGTTGACCACGCCGACCACTCCGTCGACGCGCCACGTCAGCTGGATCGCGAGGGGGATGTCGCTGCGGTGCTCGAGCCGTCCTTCCAACGTGACCATGCCGTCCAGGACCGAGACGACCACGGTGCGGGGCGGCAGGCAAAGGGCGCGGGTCAGGACGTCGTCGATCACGTCCCGGCGGATCTCCTCGTCGGTGCGCAGGAAGACACGCAGCAGGTCGCGGCGGGTGGCGATGCCGATCAGCCGGTCCTCCTCGTCCACCACCGGAAGCCGCTCGACACCGCGCCGCTCCATGATCCGCGCGGCGTCCTCGACACGCTGTTCCGGGTGCACGGTGATCGCGGGCGTCGACATCAGCTCCTGTGCCCGCGTGGCGCGGGCGACGGCGGCCGTACGGCGCGCGGAGCGGCGCAGCGTCGGCGTCCACAGCCGTTGGCCACGGCCGGGCACGGAGCAAACCGCCTGGCGGCGGATCAGATCGGTCTCGGAGATCACGCCCACGACCTTGTCGTCGTGGTCGACCACGGGCAGTCCGCTGATCCGGTGCCGGTCCAGCAGCCGTGCCACGTCCTTGACCGAGGTCTCCCGGTGCGCTTCGACGACCTCACGGGTCATCACCTCGCCGACGGTCCGGCTCATCACACCCACTCCCTTCCGCACTCGCGGTCCGCAGGCGGAGCACGACGGAATCTGCTGCGGCGGCCCGCCTGACGGCGTGGAGTCCCGCGGGACGTGTCGGTCTGCGATCGCATCGGGGGGCCGGAACGCACGGGCTGTGTCGGCCGAGCAGCCGTTGCTGTCCCTCGTAGGACTCTCCTGGGAGCTGGCCCCCCGATGCCGCTTCAGCTTCCCGTACCGCCGTGGGCTGGGGCAGGGGCCGACCGTCCCGTGGGCGCAGGCTGAAGAGCCCCCAGTCCGATGGGCCTGTGCGGGCGTGAGGCATGCGGTTGCGCGTCGGCCCGGCAGTGGTGCATGCGGCGGCTGGGACGGTTGTGAGGGTTGTGACACGGTGTGGGGTCGCCCGTGACAGCCGCCACCGACACAGCGGGGGAACTGATCGCCCTCGGTCCGTCGGTCATCACCGGGCAGCCCGCTTCGGCAGCGACCGGCTCCCGCAGTCGGCCGATCGGCCACAGGAGCACAGCGCCTCACGGCTCCGTTCCGAACCGTGGAACCGGTCGGCCCCTTCCGCGGCAGCGGGCCTGCCTGAGCATCGCGTCCCCGAAAACCTGGGCGGACGACACCGATCCGCACGGCCCGCGGGCCGACGTAGTCCTCGTCGTCGGCGCCGACGATGGCACCAACCAGATTGCCCGTCGTCGATGAGGCAGAGGCGACCAGCCTCATCCATGCGAGCGCATCGGAGACCGGGCCCCGCTCGTGCCGGGTGGGGCTGCACCGGGGCGCTGTCGGGCGTGGACCTTGAGCCGGGTCCCGTGCGGGTGCGGCCCCGGAGGGTACGCCGGCCTGTCTCGTCATGGTCGTGGGCGCAGCCTTCGATGCGGGGCCGGGTCGAGCAGTCCACGGTCACGGGTCCACCGGCCCGTGGTCGGGGCCGGTGCGGCCCTGATGAAACGTCACGAGGCACGGCCAGGATGTGAGTTGTCAAAAAGGGCCGGCTGCAAGGTGGGGTCGGCGCGCCGCCAGGTCTTCGCAGTCGGCGGGAGGAGAGGAGTTGCGGTCATGACATCGGTCAGCTTCGAGAAGGCGACCCGCGTCTATCCCACGATGGACCATCCGGCGGTGGACGCGCTCGACCTGGACATCGCCGACGGCGAGTTCATGGTTCTGGTGGGTCCGTCGGGTTGTGGGAAGTCCACTTCCCTGCGGATGCTGGCGGGCCTCGAGGACGTGGACGCCGGGGTGATCCGGATCGGTGAGCGGGACGTCACGCATCTGCCGCCGAAGGACAGGGACATCGCCATGGTGTTCCAGAACTACGCGCTCTACCCGCACATGACGGTCGCCGACAACATGGGCTTCGCCCTGAAGATCGCAGGGATGCCGAAGGCGGAGATCCGGCAGAAGGTCGCCGATGCGGCGAGGATCCTGGACCTGACCGAGTACCTCGACCGCAAGCCAAAGGCCCTCTCCGGCGGTCAACGGCAGCGCGTGGCGATGGGCCGCGCGATCGTGCGCGAGCCGCAGGTGTTCCTGATGGACGAGCCGCTGTCGAACCTCGACGCCAAGTTGCGGGTCAGCACCCGTACGCAGATCGCGTCGTTGCAGCGCCGTCTCGGGATTACGACGGTGTACGTCACCCACGACCAGGTCGAGGCGCTGACCATGGGCGATCGCGTGGCCGTCATGAAGGACGGAGTGCTGCAGCAGGTCGGCACCCCGAAGGAGGTCTACGAGCGGCCGGCCAACGCGTTCGTCGGCGGGTTCATCGGCTCTCCGGCCATGAACCAGTTCACGGTGCCTCTTGCTCCGGAGGGCGTGCGGTTCGGCGACACCGTCGTCCCACTGCCCCGCGAGATCCTGGACGCGGCCAGGCCCCACGCCCAGGAGGTCGTCCTCGGCGTCCGCCCGGAGCACCTCGAGGTGCTACCGGGCGGCGGCCGGGCGGAGCCGACCGGCCTGCGGATACGGGTCGACGTGGTCGAGGAGCTCGGTTCCGACGCCTACGTCTACGGCACCGCCCGGTTCGGTGAGGACACCGAGCCCGTGATCCTCCGTGTGCCCGGACGGCACACACCGGACAAGGGCCAGGAGCTGCACGTCGTTCCGCGCCCGCAGACCGTTCACCTCTTCTCGGCAGAGACCGGCCTGCGCCTGGAAGGCTGAACGGCTCCGGCGACACCGAAGGACCGCGTCCGGGGAGGGCGGCGTCACAGCGCCGCCACGGGACGGCCTCGTGCGGTGACGGTCACCTACCGAACAGGCGGTACGCGCCGTCCTCCGCGTCGCGGCGCAACGGCCCGGCTTCGACGCCGCCGTCGACCTGCTGCCGGGCCCGGCTCGCGCGTCACTCCGCGCCCGCGACGCCCTGTCCGGACGGTTCACCGCGGCGGGTGCAGCTGCCGTGGACGGGTGGTGGCGCTGCGTCCTGCAGGAGCGTCCAGGAGCCGGGGCCGGTCTGCGTCGGACAGACGGCCCACTGATGCGGCACCCCTCATGATCGAGTCCGGCTGCCCAACGGGCCTTGTGAAGGGGGCGGTTGCTCCCCCCCCACGCCTGTCGGTCCACAGGGTCCACCGGCCCCGGTCGGGGACCTGCGGCCCCTGTTCCACCGCTTTCCGCACCACCACGCTGGCATCGAATCCCGATGAGGAGGCAGAAGCCATGGTCCGCAGTGTTGTCGTAGGTTTCGATGGCTCGGCCGAGAGCCGTGCCGCGGCGGAGTGGGCGGCCCGAGAGGCGAAGCGGCGTGGGCTGTCGGTCAAACTGGTCCACGTCTGGGAGGCGGTGCCCGAGCCCCTGGCCCTCGCGCGGTTCCTCGGCGCCGAGACGCGGCAACCGTGGGGCGGGCGAGCCGCGCGCGCGGTGCTCGAAGGGCTCAGGGCGCGTCACCCCGGCCTGGACGTGACCGTGGAGCAGGTCGCGGGCCGGCCCGCCGAGGTGCTGGCCGAGGCGGCGAAGGACGCCGAGCTGGTGGTTCTCGGCTCCCGAGGGCTGAGCGGCATCGGCGGATTCCTGGTCGGCTCCGTGGGCCAGGCCGTCGTGGCGGGCGCCGAGCAGCCGGTGGTCCTGGTCCGTGCCGGGGAGCGGGCCGCGGACGGTCATGCGGTGGATCCGCCCGGACTCCTGTCGTCGGCGGCCCTGTCCGGGCCCGTCGTCCTCGGGCTCGACACCGATCACCCCGACGACACGGTGATCGCCTACGCCTTCGAGGCGGCCGCCCGCCGGGTCACACCCCTGCGGGTCGTCCACGCCTGGAGCCCGCCGCCGTACTTCGCCTACGGTCTGCCCGCCGACCCCGAGCTCAACGCCGTGCTGGGCAAGCAGGACGCTGCCACGCTGGCCGAGGTGCTGCACCGCTGGAAGGAGGAGTACCCGGCCGTCCAGGTCGTCGAGGAGTCCCGTTGCGGCAGCCCGGCCGTCGAGTTGGCCGACGCCTCCCGCGGGGCCTCGCTGGTCGTCGTGGGCCGCCGCATCCGCCACAGCCCACTCGGCGCCCGCATCGGCCCCGTCACGCACGCTGTGCTGCACCACGCCCCCGCCCCCGTCGCCGTCATCGCGCACGACTGAGTGCACCCCCTGAAGGGGTCTGCACGGTCAACGGTGGATCTTGAAAGTGGAGTGACACCTGATGACAGACGTGACTGTGTCGTCTGAGGCTGTGGGCGGTGGGGAACGGGCCGGTCGGTCTGGCCCGTGATCGGACGGCTGCATCCTTCTCCGTCGGGCATCCTCTGCGGAACGGATCGTGCAGATCTGCCGGATGACGGTGTGGACGCATGCTGGTCAGGTCCGGTCGTCATCCATGTGCAGAGCGAGGACGGGGCAGGCGGCGACAGCCCGGCGGGCGTGAGTACGCAGTCGGTCGGAGACGGTCTTGTCCTTGAGGACGGGGTATCCCCATTCATCGAGGTCGATCAGCTCGGGGAGGAGTTCGGCGCACAGGCCGTGGCCAGTGCAGGCGATGCGGTCGATGCGCAGGGATCGGCTGGGGCTCATAGCCAGGTCTCCGGGGCGGTGGCCGATGGCACGGGGAGCCGGGGCGGCTGATGGGCGGCCTTGCAGGTGCCGTGGGTGAGATGGCGGTCGACGTCGTCGGCGAAGGTGTGAAGGGCGGAAGCGGCGAGGCGGGCGGCGCCGTCGGGATGGCGGCAGCCTCCCCGGTCGGGCAGCAGACTGGCGCGGTGGCGCAGCCGGGACAGCAGGGCGGCGTCAGCCCGTCCCGTGGCCAGAGCGGTGAAGTCGTCGGCCACGGCGGGCAGGCCGAGGCGGCAGGGACCGCACTGGCGTGCGCTGTGTGCGGCCAGGTAGGTGAGGACGCGGGCTGTTTCGAGCAGGCCGCAGGACGCTGAGGGCAGGGCGACGAGCACACCGGCGCCGGGTGAGGCACCTAGCGGGGCCAGATCCCGCCGGGTCAGGGAGGTGTGCAGATGTTCGACGGGGAGCCACGAGCCGCCGAAACCGCCGAGCAGGACCGCCTGCAAGGGCTGCGTTGCACCGCCTGCCCGGTCGAGGATCATGGCGAGCGGTGTGCTCAGCGGTACTTCCAGCACGGCTGGGGTACGGACGGCGCCCGAGACTGTGACGAGCAGGGTTCCGGGTTCGTCCGGCGTGCCGGCCTGCCGGAACCAGGCAGGCCCGTAGCGGGCGATCATGGCCAGATGTGCGAGGGTCTCGGCGTTGTGGACCAGGGTGGGGCGTCGGAGGACGCCCCGCTCGTGACTGTGCGGCGGGCTGCCCCCGGGCAGGGCGGGGCCTCCGTTGAGCCAGCGCACCAGGGAGGTCGACTCACTGGAGACGTAGGCGTCCGGAAGGGCGTGCAGTCGTAGCCGTACGGGATCGAGGCGGGCGCGTTGCCGATCGTCCACGGCGGCGCTCAGTTGCCGGTACTGGGCCACGCGGTCGCGCGGCAGGCACACGTGGATGGTGTCGGCGCCGACCGCTGCGGCGGTCAGCGCGGCGCCGTCGAGGACGAGATGGGGTGCGACGGCGATCAGGAATTGGTCCTTGCGGCTTGCTGGTTCGCTCTCCATGGCGTTGACGACGAGCACGCGCCGGCCCCGCTGTGCCGTGACGGCACGAAGCTTGCGGGCCGTCGGGAATCCGGCGCCGCCCCGACCGGTCAGTCCCGCCTCCGCCACGGCCTCGACCAGTGGTGAGCAGGCGCTGCCGGAGAACGCTGAGCCGAAGGGGGCAGGTCCGTAGTGCCTCAGGTGATCGACGAGGGTCGCGGGCCGGCCGATGGCGTACCAGCCGGCCAGCAGGCGGGCGGTGGCCGGATCGTACGGTCCTGGAGCGGGGTGCCCGGCGGTGAGGGGAACGGCGGCAGAGTTCACTGTCCACCCCTGCCCAGGATCGCCGCCGATGCGGCGCGCTGGGACCAGCCCGGTTGCAGCGGTCCCGTGGCGAGGAAGGCGGTGAGTACCACCGGTACGGCGGTCGCGGCGACGGCGGCCGTCAGGCGCCCGGCGACCCGCCCCGGACCGGCCTTCATCAGCCGCCACCACACGCCCGCGACCACCACGCCGAGACAGCCGGCGTACAGCCACAGCTGGAGGGGGAGCCGGGTGTCGGTGCCGGTGCCCACGCCGTGGAAGAGGGAGAGCGGCCAGGCGGCATAGGCCAGCCAGTGCACGGCCTTCCAGCGGCGCGCGCCCAGGCGCCGGCGCAGCGCGCTGGTGACCGCGACGGCCAGCAGCAGATCCAGTCCGACGGTGCCCAGCCCGAGCCAGAGCGGACGATAGGACGCACCGAACGGCACCACGGACACCGCCCACCCGAGGTAGACGAATGGATCGAGCACCGCCGTCACCACGTGCACGACGAGGAACACCAGCGTGAGCAGGGACAGGTTGCGGTGGAGCGCGGCGAGCTCGAAGCGGCCGACCCGTCGGGGCCGGGCCCGCCCGGCGGAGACGATGCCGAGCATCACGGTGCCGGTGAGCAGCAGCAGGGCCAGGGTCCCGCTCGCACGACTTGCGTACCAGAGGGGGCTTCCGGCCAGAGCGAGGGGCGTCATCGGAGATTCCCGAGGGGGGCACCGGCCGAGGTGGTGGCGGAGTCGGACGGCCAGCCGCACAGACGTACGACGTTGCCGTGCAGGCCCACCAGCCGGGCCGGCAGAGCCGTGCGGCGCAGCCAGTCGACCGCCCGGTCGCCCAGAACGATCGCCGCAGTACTGGCGGTGTTGGCGTCCACGCAGGTGGCGGCGGCGACGGTGACGGTGCGCCAGACAGGAGCGGCGGGTTCGCCGGTCGCAGGGTCGACGATGTGGTGGAGGGTACGTCCGGCACGGTGCCAGGTGCGCGCGCGGATGCCGGAGGTCGCCAGCGCTCCGCCGGTCACTGCGACGGCCGTGCCGCAGCTCGTGATGGGCTGGGCGTGGTCGTCGGCGAGGGCGATCCTCCAGCCCCCGTCCGGGGCCGGACCAGCCACGGCGAGGTCGCCGCCGAGGCTCACCAGGACCCCGCAACCGGTTGCCGCGGCGGCGCGGTCGGCGGCGCGGTCGGCGGTGAGGGCCTTGGCGGTCGCGCCCATGTCGAGGTGCGTGTGCCGGGGCAGACGCAGTCGCCGGGAGCGGGGGGCGAAGACGATCCGCCGCCATCCGGGGGCGGGCAGGGCAGGGGGCAGCGGACGGGTGTCCCCGGGACGCAGGGAGGTGAAGGTGCGGTCGTAGCCGAGGGTGGTCATGGCACGTCCCACGGTCGGGTCCACGGCGCCGTCGGTGAGCCGGGCGGCACGGAGAGCGGCTTGGAGGGCCTCGGCGAAGCGTTCGCTGACCGTCGTCGGGTTGCCCGCGTTCGCATTGACGCGGGTGAGTTCGGAGTCCGGCCTGAAGCGGCTGCACGTCAGATCGACGGCGGCCAGTTCGGCGCGCAGGACGGACTCCGCGGTCGCCAGCGCGTCCGGATTGGTCACGAGCAGCACGGCTGTGGTGCCGAGTGTCGGGAAAACGGCTTCGGCGGGGGATGGTGAGGAAGCGCGGGTGGTCATGACGCCCCCGTCGTCGTATGGGGTTGCTGCTGGGTGGGGGCGGGCGGCTGGGACGGGGGCTGCGGTGCCGCGTGCGACGCGGGGGCCGCTCCCAGGTCGTCCTCGCCCTCGCCGTCGCCGTTCTCCTGGCCGGCCGAGTTGCCATTGTTCGTGTCGTCGTCGGCCTTCGAGGCTGCGGCGGAGGATGCTGCGGGGTTCCGGAGCGGTGGGTTCGACGGCGCGGTCGAGGCCGAATTTCCGGGCAGGAGGTGGGTGTACAGCGTGCCCAGAGCTGCCGCACCGGTCACTGCGGCGACGGCGATCCAGCGGGTCAGACGGCGGCTCCGCCGCAGACCGCGATCGCGTGCGTGTGACGGGTCGGGCGGGCGGACGGGCTCGTCGGAACGGCCGGGCGAGGGGGACATGGCAGCGGCTCCTGGTGGATCGGCGGCCCGGAATCGGCTGCGTGTACTTCCAGGCTGTGCCCACGGCTCTGGGGAACCTGCTCACGTCTTCTTCAGAACCGGTAAAGATCTCAGCGCGCCGTGTCCCACACAGGAAGGTCCAGCACCACGGTCAGCCCACCACCCGGTGTGTCCTCCAGCCGCGCACTGCCTCCGTTGACGGTGACCAGCCGGTGGACGATTGCCAGCCCCAGACCCGAACCTGAGGCCTCAGGATTGCCGAACCGTCGAAACGCGACCGCCTTGACCCCGTCGGGCATCCCGGGGCCGTCGTCCCTCACCCACACCCGGGCCGAGCCCGCCGACCGGCGGTGCCCGACTGTCACGTTCCCTTCGTCGGGAACGGCATCCAGAGCGTTGGCGATCAGGTTGTCGAGGATCTGCTCGAGGTGACCGATGCCCAGAGCCGCGGTCAGTGCGGGCCCCTCCGACGCTCTCAGACGGACGCCGCGCTCCTCGGCCACGGGCGACCACGCGGCCACCCGCTCCCTCGCCACCTCGTCGACCCGGACCTCGGCCGGCAGTGGTGTCGTCTGCTCGGCGCGCGCCACCGCGAGCAACCCGTCGACCATCCGGGAGAGCCGGGCGATCTCTTCCTGGGCCGCATCGAGTTCCACCGCTGTGTCGCCCCGGGCGCCGGTGCCCAGCACATCGAGCCGCAGCCGCAGCGCGGCCAGCGGGGTGCGCAGCTGATGGGACACGTCGGCGATCATGGTCCGGTGGCCGTGCACCAGAGCCTGCGTGCGGGCAGCCATGGTGTTGAGCGTGGCTGCCAGACGGCGCACTTCCGGGGGCCCACCCTTGACGTCCGCGCGTTCGTCGAGGGCGCCCTCGCCCAGCTTCCGGGCGGTGGCGTCGAGTGCGGACAGCGGGCGGCTCACCCAGCGCGCCAGGCGTACGGAGAGCAGCACCGCCGCAGTGAGTCCCGCGGCGCCGATGACCGCGGTCCATCCCCAGATCGCGGCGATACGGGCGTCGCGCGGGGCGGCGGAGCGGGCCAGGACGACGGCGCCGGCGGGCTGCCGGACCTCACCGGCCGGTTCCGCTGTCAGCAGTCTGCCCTCGTTCTCTGGCGGTTCTGGCTCGTGTCCGGCCAGCACACCCCCCACGAGCTCCTGGGCCTCCTCGCCCTGGGCCGCCGTGCAGGGGGTGCTCGCCACCAGGCGTGCGGAGACGTCGTACACGGCGGCGCAGTCCTCGGCCTCTGCCGCGGTGTCCAGTTCCCGTCGCATGTCAGTGGGCGGTTTACGGTCGGAGAGGTGCTCCTCGGCCGCCGCGGCGACCACACGGGTGGCAGCCCGCTGATCGTCGCGGAAGGCGGTGCGCTCGCGTGCCGTCATCAGTACGGCCAGGGGTACGACCGCCAGCACCAGCAGCACGGAGGTCAGGGCGAGCAGCGTCCACGTGATGCGCCGGGTCACGGCTGCTCCCGTGCCCCGTCGGCCGCACCGAGCCGGAAGCCGTGCCCGTAGACCGTCTCGACCAGTCCCGGCACGCCGAGCTTGCGGCGCAGCGCCGCGATGTGCACGTCCAGGACCTTGGTGGGTCCGTACCAATGGGAGTCCCAGGCGCGCTCCAGGATCTGCTGTCGGCTCACCACCCTGCCCGGGTCGGCGGCCAGGCACTCCAGGATCCCGAACTCCTTCGGGGTCAGCGCGATCGGCCGGCCGTCCACGGAGACCTGGTGGGTGCGCAGGTCGAGGGCCAGCGGCCCGTGCCGCAGGATTTCCGGGCCGGTGGGGCGCCTGCGGCGCAGTACGGCCCGAATCCGTGCCAGCAGTTCGGCAAGCCCGAACGGCTTCACCAGGTAGTCGTCGGCGCCCTCGTCCAGTGCCACCACCCGGTCCGCTTCCTCGCCGCGCGCGGTGACGGCGATGATCGCGGCATCCGACCGTGTGCGCAGCACCCGACACACCTCGACCCCGTCGATGTCGGGCAGGCCGAGATCGAGCAGTACGACATCGGGGGCTGCGGCGCTGAGGGCGGCACGGCCGGTGCCGACGCCCTCGACCTCGTATCCGGCCTGCCGCAGCCCACGGACCAGGGATTCGGCAATACTGCGATCGTCCTCGACGACCAGCACCCGAGTCTTCTCGGCCAAGCCCGCGACCTGCCCGTTCATGCCTCGGACTCGCTTTCGGACGGTGAGATCGGCTTAAGCCCCTCCTTCCTCAGTTTGCGTCTGCGGCCGGGTCGCGGCGCAAGGGCCGTTCGGTCCGATGTGCTCTGTGGCCCGAGCACGCGAGGCGTTCATGATCCCGGCACGCATGCCGAGAACGTGGGCTGATCTCCGGGGTGACCCCGATGGTCAGGACAGCGAGGGCGTCGCCCTCCGTCCGGTGAGCAGCCGCCCCTGCGGGAAGCGCGGAGATCCTTCTGCTCGATGATGGTTTCGAAGGGTATGCGTGGAAACGGAGAGCTGGAAGCTGAACAGCAGAATTGTGGTGGGTGCGGACGGCTCGGAGGCTTCTGAAGCGGCGTTGCGCTGGGCGGTGGAGCAGGGGACGGGCGTTCGGGGGCAGTCGTCGCCGCCCTGGAGCCGCCCGTCGACTGGTACGGCCTGGCACCGCGGATCGACGACAAGCCGGTCGCCGCGGAGACCGTGTGGGGGGCGGTTGGAGGCAATCGGCACGGAGGTGGGCAGGCACTGACCCGCCTGTGGAAATCCGTACGACGTCATGCAAGGCAACGCCGCGTCCGTACTGGTGGACGCGTCACGGGATGCTCAGCTCCTGGTGGTCGGGAACCGTGGACACGGGCGGTTCAGCGAAGAGCTCCTGGGTTCGGTGAGCCTGCGCTGTGCGCAGCACGCCGAGGCGCCCGTGGTGGTCATCCGCGTACTCGGACGAACCTCCCGGGACGGCCTGCCGAGTGGCGAGTTCGTCAACGCTGACCGGGGTGAGCAGATTCAGCGTGTCGAGTGGTGGTCGGCGGTCTCGGGGTGTTCCAGCTGGTTGACCAGAAGCGCGGCCTGGACGCGGCGCTGGACGCCCAGCTTGGCCAGCAGCCGGGAGATGTGGTTCTTCACCGTCTTCTCCGACAAGTAGAGCTTTTTACCGATCTCGCGGTTCGTGAGCCCGTCACTGATCAGTACGAGGATGTCCCGCTCGCGCGGCGAGAGACCGGCCAGCTCGGGCGGGAGGGCAGGCTCCTCGGCCGGGTCGGAGCGCAGCCTGCGCATCAGCCGCGCGGTCGTCGCGGGGTCCAGCATCGACTGGCCGGACGCCACCGTGCGGACCGCCGAGATCAGGTCGGACCCCTTGATCTGCTTCAGCACATAGCCTGCCGCTCCGGCCATGATCGCGTCGAGCAGCGCCTCCTCGTCGTCGAACGACGTCAGCATCAGGCAGGACAGCTCGGGCATCTGGCTGCGCAGTTCCCGGCAGACGCTGATGCCGTCGCCGTCCGGAAGGCGTACGTCGAGGACCGCCACGTCGGGTCGCAACGCGGGGCCGCGCACCAGGGCGTGCTCGACACTCTCGGCATCACCGACGACCGAGATGTCCGGTTCGGCGTCCAGGAGATCCGTCAGACCACGGCGCACCACCTCGTGGTCGTCCAGCAGAAAGACCCTGATCGGGTTCTGCTCGGAGAACGTACGCGCCTCGGCCATGCCGACCCCTGTTCAGTAATGGACCACGCACCGTGCACCCGGCCCGGTTCGATCATCGTCCCTCGCGGCCTGGACGCACCAAGGCCGACCGGTTCCGTTCGAGCGTAGCGGCCGCTTCACCGGTCCGGTGGTGTCCGGGGCCCAAGAGACCGAAGTCGATGGCCACCGACCGCACGCCGAGAGTCGACAGGTACCGACGGTGTGTGGGGTGCATTCAGGCGGTGAACTGTCCTGCACCCGGACCGAGTCGGCTGGTCGTGGACTATCGGCCGAAGCAGCCCTCGGGGAGGGACGTTCGGCCCTGCCACGAGGAACCCTTGACCCGTCGGGAGGGCCGGGAAGATCCGCTCTTTGCCGACCGAGTCCACCAGCCCGTATGCCTCCAGGTCCTCCAGCAGTTCCCGTTTCACCCGGGCGAGGGCGAACACGGCGCCACGGTGGGTCAGTTCGCGGCGCAGTTCGTCGACCGCGTCGAGCGCGGTGATGTCGACCTCGACATTGGCCTCGGTGTTGAGGACGAACCAGTGGACGGGCTCGCTCTGTTCGTCGACGGCGGCCAGGGCACGGCGCTGGAGGTTCTCCGCGTTGGCGAAGAACAGCGGCGAGTCGTAGCGGTAGACGAGCAGGCCGGGGACCGTGCGGGCCTGCGGGTAGTCGTCCACGTCGTGCATGCCGGCCACGCCGGGGCCAGGCCCTCGACGGCGTCGTGCGGGTGTGCCACCCGGGTCAGCAGCTCGGCCACCGACAGGCCTACGGCCACGATCACCCCGTGCAGGATGTCCAGGGTGAGCACCCCGGCGAAGCAGCCGAGGGCTAGGAGGAGTTCCCGGCGGCGGAACGAGGTCAGCCGACGGAAGCCCGCGAGGTCGGTCATGCGGACCGCGGCAGTTCGCTCAGGTCCGGAACGGAGAGGCCGGCAGACCGGACGGGACTTCGCCGATCACCTTCAGCCCGTACCGCCCGTCGAGGTCGAGGACCACCACGACGGCGGTCCCGAGGATGAAGGCGACCAGTGGGCCGGGCACGGCACGGGCGTGACGGGCCGTGGCCAGAGCCCCCATGCCGGTATGTCGCTCCCCGTCCAACAGCCGCTGGAAGCAGGGCCGTTCGGCCCCGGGGTCGCGGACTTTCGGCATCCGTCGCCGACCGGCGGGCACGGCCAGAGTGAGTGGTGTCATGCACCGAGCCGACCGCCCTCGAAGGGAACCATGACCATGGCCGTGCACGAGCACCCTCGCCGGAGCTCCGGCTTCCACCTGCCGTCGCTGCGCAGGAACCGGGACGCCTCCGCGTCCGAGTCGGCAGGCGTCGGCACGCACACCGCGCGGGCCTACGCCTTCGCGTCCCTGCGCCTGCTCACCGGGTTCGTCTTCCTGTGGGCGTTCCTCGACAAGACCTTCGGCTTCGGCTACGCCACCCCCTCCGGCAAGGGCTGGATCGACGGCGGCTCGCCGACGAAGGGCTTCCTCGGCTCCGTCGCCGTCGGGCCGATGGAGTCGACCTTCCACTCCTGGGCGGGCGACCCCTGGGCGAACTGGCTTTTCATGCTCGGTCTCCTTGGGATCGGTCTCGCCCTGATCGGCGGTGTCGCGCTGCGCATAGCCGCCGTCGCCGGCACCGCGATGATGGCGCTGATGTGGATCGCCGAATGGCCGCCGGCCAAGCACCTGTCGGACGGCTCGCCGAGCATGTCGACGAACCCGTTCGTCGACTACCACGTGATCTACGCCGTCGCCCTGATCGTCGTGGCCGTTGTCGCCGCGGGCGACACCCTGGGCGCGGGCAGGTTCTGGGCCAAGCTGCCCTTCGTCCGCGACCACAGCTGGCTGCGCTGAGTGCCGATGGTGCGGTGGGCCGGCCACCCGGCCCACCGCACACCGCTGTGCAGGGAGTCGGCCGGCCCGAATCCGGGACCAGTGGCCCCTGCACGAGCAACGGCTCGAAGACGACGCTGGAATCGGAACTCTCGCCCCAGGAGGTGGAGATCATGCTCCGCACCATCATCGTAGGTCTCGACGGCTCGCAGGAGAGCAGGGCGGCCGCGGAATGGGCGGCTCGCGAGGCGAAGCTGCGCGGCCTGCCGCTGAAGATCGTGCACGTGTGGGTGCCGGTGCCGGAACCGATGGCCCAGGCGCCTCTCCTGGGCACCGAGACCCAGCAGCACTGGACCGAGAGGGTTCCCCGGGAAGCCGCCGAGGGGATTCGGCGGCGTCACCCCGGCATCGAGGTGCGCGCGGAGCAGCTCTCCGGTCACCCGGGTGACGCATTGGCCGAGGCGGCGAAGAGCGCCGAACTCCTCGTCCTGGGCTCGCGCGGCTTCGGCGGGATCGGTGGGTTCATGGTCGGCTCGGTCGGCCTGTCCGCCGTCGCGCACACGGACACCCCTGTCGTACTGGTCCGCGCGCTGGAGGCCGCCGCCGACGAGCACGAGCTGGACCCGGCGGGCGTTCCGTCCGCCACGACCCCGTTTCGGCCCGTGGTGCTCGGGCTCGACGTCGAGCACCCGGACGAGACACTGATCGGGTTCGCCTTCGACGCCGCCGCGCGCCGCGCGACGCCCCTGCGGGTCGTCCACGCCTGGAACCCTCCGCCCTTCTACGCGTACGGCACCCCCGCCAACCCGGCGCTGCACGAGGCGCTGGCCCTGAGCGCGTCCGAGGCCGTGGCCGGAGTACTGCGGCCCTGGCGGAAGAAGTTCCCGGACGTTCAGGTCGTCGAGGTGTCCCGCTACGGCAGCGCGGCCCTCCACGTCGTGGAGGCTTCGCGCGATGCCTCCCTCGTCGTCGTGGGTCGGCGCATCCGGCGCAGTCCCCTCGGCGCTCACATCGGACACGTCACGCACTCCGTCCTGCACCACTCCACCGCCCCGGTCGCCGTCGTCCCGCACGGCTGACCCGTCCCGAGGAGAAGAGACAGATGGACCTCCCGATCGTCGTCGGCGTGGACGGCTCCGAATCCAGCCTGCGGGCTGTCGACTGGGCGGCCGACGAGGCCGCGCTGCGCGGGGCACCACTGCGGCTGGTGTACGCCTCACTCTGGGAGCGGTACGAAGGCGAGTCCCTCGCGGAGGACCTCGGCAAACCGTCCGAGCAGGTCACGGCCGAGGACATCGTGCGGACCGCCGGACAGCGCGCCCGCCTGCGCCGGCCCGACGTCAAGATCTCCACCGACGTGCTGCCGGAGGAACCCGAGTACGCGCTCGTCCGCGAGGGCCGTGAGGCTGCCGCGCTGGTGCTCGGTACCCGCGGTCGCAGCGGTCTCGTCGAGATGCTGCTGGGGTCGGTCAGTCTGACAGTCGCCGCCCACGCGCACTGCCCGGTGATCGTGCTGCGCGGCAGTCACGACAACCAGGTTCGCGCCGGCATGCGTGGCCGGGTCGTCGTGGGCATCGGGGAGAAGGCGGCGGAGTCCGCCGCCCTGCGCTTCGCTCTCCAGGAGGCGAAGCTGCGTCACGCCTCCCTGGACGCCGTACGGGCATGGCGGTGTCCGGCGCACGAGAGCACCGACCACCCTCTGCTGGCCGGTGAGCCCGCGCGTCTCCACGAGTTGCACGCCGCTGAGGTACTGGACAAGGCGCTGGAGGACGCACCCGCGGATGTGGACCTGAGCCGGCGCACGGTCGAGGGTCCCGTACGCAGGGTCCTGCTGGACGCCTCGTACAAGGCCGATCTGCTGGTGGTCGGTGCGCGGCGCGACCCGGGGCACCTCGGGCTCCAACTGGGGCGCGTCGCCCACGCGGTGCTGCACCACTCCGCCTGCGCGGTCGCGGTCGTTCCCGAGCAGGCGTGAGAGAGGCGGACGGCCGCGCATAGGTCCGCCCCGTGATCGTGGACGTGTCTCGTACAGCAGCTTCGTCGCAGTTCTTTGCCGGTCAGACCGCAGGTACCACCCGATGACCCAACCGCCGACGGCTTACGAAGTCGTACTCGTGTCCCACGCCGAACGTCAGGACGCCCCCGCAATCACCGACGAGGAACTGCGCACCCTGGACGCGCACTGGCGGGCCGCCAACTACCTGGCTGCCGGACAGATCTACCTGATGTCCAACCCGCTGCTGACCGAGCCCCTGAAACCGGAACACATCAAACCCCGGCTGCTCGGTCACTGGGGCACCTCGCCCGGCCTCAACCTCGTGTACACGCACCTCAACCGGGTGATCAAGAAGCGGGAACTCGACGCGCTGTGCGTGTGGGGTCCAGGCCACGGAGGTCCGTCGATCCTGGCCAACTCCTGGCTGGAGGGCAGCTACAGCGAGACCTACCCGGACGTGTCGCGTGACGCGGCGGGCATGACACGGCTGTTCCGGCAGTTCTCCTTCCCCGGCGGGGTGCCCAGCCATGTCGCGCCGGAGACACCCGGCTCGATCCACGAGGGCGGTGAGCTCGGCTATTCGCTGTCCCACGCGTACGGCGCCGCGTTCGACAACCCGGACCTGCTGGTCGCCTGCGTGATCGGTGAGGGCGAGGCGGAGACCGGGCCGCTGGCCGCGTCCTGGCACTCCAACAAGTTCCTCGACCCGGTTCACGACGGCGCGGTCCTGCCGGTCCTGCACCTCAACGGCTACAAGATCGCCAACCCGACGGTGCTGTCCCGGCTCCCGGAGGCCGAACTCGATGCTCTGCTGCGGGGATACGGCCACGAGCCGATCCACGTGACCGACGACGACCCGCTCCAGGTGCACCGGGCCATGGCGGCCGCGCTGGACGACGCACTGGACCGCATCACCCTGATGCAGCGGACCGCCCGCGAGGACGGTGTCAGCGAGCGCGTGCACTGGCCCATGATCGTGCTGCGCACACCGAAGGGCTGGACCGGACCCGCCGAGGTGGACGGCGAGCCCGTCGAGGGTACCTGGCGAGCCCACCAGGTACCGCTGGCCGGCGTCCGTGAGAACCCCGCGCACCTGCGGCAGTTGGAGACCTGGCTGCGCTCGTACAAGCCCCAGGAGCTCTTCGGCCCGGACGGCCACCCGACCGCCGACGTCCTCGCCTGCGTTCCCGACGGCACCAAGCGGCTCGGCTCCACCCCGCACGCCAACGGCGGTCTGCTGGTGCGCGGCCTGCCCATCGCACCGCTCGACGACTTCGCCGTACCCGTCGACAAGCCGGGCACCACACTGCACGAGCCGACCCGCGTTCTGGGGGACTTCCTGGCTCGGGTCATGAAGGACACGGGTGCACGCCGTGACTTCCGCCTCGTCGGCCCCGACGAGACTGCGTCAAACCGGCTTCAAGCCGTCTTCGACGTCAGCGGAAAGGCATGGCAGGCTCAGCATCTGCCGGTCGACGAGCACCTCGAGCATCACGGCCGGGTGATGGAGGTCCTGTCCGAACACACCTGCCAGGGCTGGCTGGAGGGTTATCTGCTCACCGGCCGACACGGACTGTTCTCCTGCTACGAGGCGTTCGTCCACATCGTCGATTCCATGGTCAACCAGCACATCAAGTGGCTCAAGACGTCAAGGGAGTTGCCGGGGCGCGCGCCCATCGCCTCCCTCAATTACCTGCTGACCTCGCACGTCTGGCGCCAGGACCACAACGGCTTCTCTCACCAGGACCCCGGCTTCGTCGACCACGTTCTCAACAAGAGCCCCGAGGTCGTACGCGTCTACCTCCCGCCGGACGCCAACACCCTGCTGTCCGTGGCCGATCACGTCCTGCGCAGCCGCGACTACGTCAACGTCGTCGTCGCCGGCAAGCAGCCCTGCTTCGACTGGCTGTCCATGGACCAGGCCCGAGCACACTGTGCCCGCGGCGCCGGCATCTGGGAGTGGGCGGGGACGGAGAACGGCGGTGAGCCCGATGTGGTTCTGGCCTGCGCCGGGGACGTGCCCACCCAGGAGGTGCTGGCTGCCGCGCAATTGCTGCGCCGACATCTGCCGGACCTCGCCGTCCGCGTGGTCAACGTGGTCGACATGACCCGGCTGCTCCCGCGCGAGGAACACCCGCACGGGATGAGCGACTTCGAGTACGACGGACTGTTCACCACCGACAAGCCGGTGATCTTCGCCTACCACGGATACCCCTGGCTCATCCACCGCCTCGCCTACCGCCGCACCGGCCACCGGAACCTCCATGTGCGCGGCTACAAGGAGATGGGCACCACGACCACTCCGTTCGACATGGTCGCCCGCAACGACCTCGACCGCTACCGGCTGGTCATGGACGTCATCGACCGCGTTCCAGGACTCGCGGTGCGCGCCGCCGCCGTACGGCAGCAGATGGCCGACGTACGCACCCGGCACCAGGCATGGATCCGAGAGCACGGCACCGACCTGCCCGAGGTCGCCGACTGGACCTGGAACCCCTGACCCGCACCTCACTCCCGGAAGGAACTCACTGCCATGACCGTACGCGTCGGCATCAACGGCTTCGGCCGCATCGGTCGTACCTACCTGCGCGCCGCCCTCGACCGTGCCGAACAAGGCACCCAGGACGTCGAGGTGGTCGCCGTCAACGACATCACCTCACCCGCCACCCTGGCCCACCTGCTGGAGTACGACTCGACGTTCGGACGCATCGGACGCGATGTGCAGCACGACGACAGCTCCATCACGGTCGACGGACGCCGCATCGCCGTCACCGCCGAACGTGACCCGGCCGCCCTGCACTGGGCCGACTACGGCGCCGGCGTCGTGATCGAGTCCACCGGGCGTTTCCGTGACCGGGACGCGGCGGCCCTGCACCTGAAGAGCGGCGCCCATACGGTGCTGCTGTCGGCTCCCGGCAAGAACGTGGACGCCACCATCGTGATGGGCGTCAACGATCGTACCTACGACCGGAACAGCGACCGGATCGTCTCCGCCGCCTCCTGCACCACCAACTGCGTCGCCCCGATGGTCAAGGTGCTCGACGACGCCTTCGGTGTCGAGCGCGGGGTGATGACCACCATCCACGGCTACACCAACGATCAGTCACTGCTGGACAGCCCGCACAAGGACCTGCGCCGCGCCCGCTCCGCGGCCCTCAGCATCATTCCCACCAGCACCGGCGCCGCCCGCGCCGTGGGCCTGGTGGTGCCGGAGCTGGCGGGGGCGCTGGACGGGATCGCGGTCCGGGTGCCGGTGGAGGACGGCTCGCTCACCGACCTCGCCGTGGTCCTCGCCCGCGAGGCGAGCGTGGACGAGATCAACGCCGCGTTCGAGGCGGCCGCGGACGGCCCGCTGAACGGCATCCTGCGTGTCTCGAAGGCGCCGATCGTCTCCCGCGACGTCATCGGCGACCCCTCGTCCTGCATCTTCGATCCCGCCCTGACCCAGGCCAACGGCACCCTGGCCAAGATCTTCGGCTGGTACGACAACGAGTGGGGCTACACCAACCGCCTGCTGGACCTGACGGCCCTCGTGGCCGACGACTGATCTGTCCCGACCGTCGGCCGTGACGGCGGAGGCGGGCCGGTCGGTGGCCACAGGAGGGCCGACCGGCCCCGGGGCGGCCCCGTACAGCCCATGGGATCGCTCCCGGGTTCCGCCGGACGATCGAAGGAGCGAAGGCGATGGAGGAGAGCTGCGATGACGGACGACCTGCTCGACCGGCCCACGGTCCACGCCCTGCTCGCGGACGGTACCACCGTGTGCGTACGCCCCGCGCGGCCGGCTGATCACGAACAGTTGCAGGGGTTCTACGAGGAGATGTCGCCGGAGAACCTTCGGCTGCGGTTCTTCGGGGTGAGCCGGCGGTCGGCCGCCATGGCCGCCGACCGGGCCTGTGCCCCGGCCCGCCCGGGCTACCGCGCCCTGCTGGCCGAGGTGGACGGCAGGGTGATCGGCCTTGCCGAGTACGACACCGGCGGGGAGACGGACGGCGGTGAGGAGGGCGGCGCGGAGATCTCCATCGCCGTCGCCGACGGCCTCCACCACCGGGGCGTGGGCACCCTGCTCGTCGAGCACCTCGTCTCGGCTGCGCGCGCGGAGGGCATCACCGTCTTCACGGCCGACGCGCTGAGCGAGAACCACGAGGTGCTCCGCCTCTTCGCCGACCTCGGCCTGACCACCTCCCGCCGCTTCGAGGGCCCCGAAGTGCGCTGCACCATCCACCTGGACCAGGACGACACCTATCTGTCGGCCGTCGAGGCCCGGGGCCGCGCCGCCGACGTGGCCAGCCTGCTGCCTCTCCTGCGGCCTTCCGCGGTCGCGGTGGTCGGCGCCGGACGCACCCCCGGATCGGTGGGCCGGGCCGTCCTGCACCATCTGCGCTCGGGCGGTTTCAAGCATCGTCTCTTCGCCGTCAATCCTGGTGTCGACTCGGTGCTCGGCGTACCGTCCCACCCGTCGGTCGCGGCACTGCCGATGACGCCCGATCTCGTGGTCGTGGCCGTACCGGCCACCGCGGTGCCCGCCGTCGCGGAGGAGTGCGGAAAGTCCGGGGTCCGCGCGCTCGTCGTGGTCACCGCCGGCCTCGACCACACCCGGGCGCAGGCGCTGCTGACCGCGTGCCGCACCTACGGCATGCGGCTCGTCGGACCCAACTGCCTCGGCGTCTCCAACACCGACCCGGAACTGAACCTCGACGCCACCTTCGCCGCCGAGCATCCCCGCCCGGGGACGGCCGGTGTCGCCGTGCAGTCCGGCGGGGTCGGCATCGCCCTGCTCGACGGGCTGTCCCGGCTGGGTATCGGGGTCTCCTCGTTCGCCTCGCTGGGCGACAAGTTCGACGTCAGCGGCAACGACATGCTCCAGTGGTGGGAGAGCGACGGCCGCACCGACCTCGCCCTGCTGCACCTGGAGTCCTTCGGCAACCCCCGTGCCTTCTCCCGCACCGCCCGCCGCGTCACGCGCCGCATCCCGGTGCTCACCGTGGATGCTGGCCGTACCGACGCCGGTCGGAAAGCGGCCGCCTCCCACACTGCCGCCGCCACCCGCACCATGACCCGCCAGGCACTGTTCACCCAGGCCGGTATCACGGCGACCCGCTCGGTCGGCGAACTCCTGGAAACGGCCGCTCTGCTGCACTCCCAGCCACTGCCCGAAGGCCCCCGCGTCGCGGTCGTCACCAACGCGGGCGGAGCGGGAGTGCTCACCGCCGACGCCTGCGCGGAGGCGGGACTCGTCCTGCCGCCGTTCACCCCCGCGGTGATCGACGATCTCCTCGCGGTGCTGCCGCACGGCGCCGCCGTCGGCAATCCGGTCGACGCCACCGCCGCCGTGTCCGAGGAACAGCTCACGGAGTGCGTCGACCGCCTCACCCGGTGTTCCGGCGTCGACGCCGTCATCGTGGCACTCGTCCCCACGGCGGTCGCCGCGGCCACCGGCGACGACCTGGTGCGGGCCGTGACCGCGGCTCCCGGCCGACGGGCGCGGCCCGTGATCGCCGTACGGCTGGAGCAGGACCGGTCCGTGCGGCTGCTGGCCGCCGCGGACGGAGGCACGATTCCCTCGTACGCCGAACCGCAGGCAGCGGCCCGGGCCCTGGCGCATGCCGCGAAGCGCGCCGCCTGGCTCGCCAGGCCCGTCGGCGTTGTCCCGGCGCTCACCGGCGTCGAGAGCGACCGGGCACGGACAGTCGTGGCGGATCACCTGTCCCAGCTCTCCCTCGCGCGGCTCCGCCCGGCCGGAGGAACCCTTGACGACGGCGGCTGGCTCGATCCACGTACCTGCGCCGACCTGCTGGCCTGCTACGGCATCCCGCAGACGCCCTGGGCCTGGGCCGAGACCGAGGACGACGCCGTGCTCGCCGCCGACCGGCTGCGCGGCTTCGACGGCCGGGTCGTGATGAAGGCCCACTGGCCCGGACTGCTGCACAAGTCGCAGCAGCGGGCGGTCCACCTGGACCTGCGTGGTGACGCCCAGGTGAGGGCCGCGTTCCGCGACCTGGAGACCCGCTTCGCCGGCCTCATGACCGGCGTGGTCCTGCAGCCCCTCGCCGACCGCGGCACCGAACTGTTCGCGGGTGTCGTCCAGGACGAGGTCTTCGGTCCGCTCGTCCTGTTCGGGCTGGGTGGCACGGCCACGGAGGTCCTGTCCGACCACGCGGCGCGCCTCGCCCCGCTCACCGACCGGGACGTGCACGAGCTGATCACCTCGCCGCGGTGCGCTCCGCTGCTGCTGGGCGCGAACGGAAACGCCCCCGTCGATCTCGAGGAACTGGAACGGCTGCTGCTGCGGCTGTCCCGGATGGCGGCGGACCTGCCGCAGCTCGCCGAGGCCGACTTCAATCCCGTCCTGGCGACACCCGGCGGCATCACCGTGCTCGACGCACGAGTGCGTCTGCTGCCGCGCCGCCCTCAGGACCCGTACCTGCGCAGACTGCGCTGAGGAGGAACGGCCATGAGGCACAACAAGGTCGGATCCGTGATGACCACGGACGTGATCCGCACCGAGTACGGCACACCGTTCAAGGAGGTGGCCCAGCTGCTGGCGGACCACCGGATCAGCGGACTGCCGGTGGTGGACGAGGACGACAAGGTCATAGGAGTCCTGTCGGAGACGGACCTGATGATGCACCAGGCGACCGTCCCGGACCCCTACGAGCCGAAGCGCCGTGCGAGGCTCTCCGAGCTGACGCCCGGTGCCAAGCGCCAGACCGCCAAGGGCAGGGCACGCACAGCCGGTGGGCTGATGACGACGCCCCCCGTCACCGTGCACGCCGACGACACCATCGTCCAGGCCGCCCGCGTCATGGCCCAGCGGCACGTGGAACGGCTTCCCGTCCTCGACGAGGAGGACCGGCTCGTCGGGATCGTCACTCGCCGCGACCTTCTCCAGATCTTCCTGCGGTCCGATCAGGAGATCCGTGACGAGGTGATCGAGGAAGTCCTGGTGCGTGCGTTGTGGCAGTCACCGCGCAGCATCGACGTCTTTGTGACCGAAGGCGTCGTCACCCTGGCCGGCCAGATGGAACGCAGGAGCGAGACGGAGATCGCCGTGTCCATGACCCGCCGGATCGACGGCGTGGTCGACGTCGTCGCCGATCTCACCTACCGGCTGGACGACGCGCACCTGCGTCCCGGGGAACAGACCCAGGTACCGCACGGTGTGACCGAGGACTGGCTGCGGCGGCTGTGAGAGGAGGCGGACCGTCATGACCGGCACCGTGCTGGTCACCTACGGAACGACGAACGGTTCGACCGCGGAGATCGCCGATGCGGTCGCGGGCATCCTGCGCAAGGACGGGCTGGCCGTAGAGTCGTGTTCGGCGCGGTCCGTGCGGAGCGTGGTGCCCTACGACGCCGTCGTGGTCGGCGGCGGGCTCTACGCGGGGCGCTGGCACAAGGACGCGCGACGGTTCGTCCGTCGTCATCGAGACGCACTCGCGCAGCGTCCGGTGTGGTTCTTCAGCAGTGGACCGCTCGGTGACTCCGTCGCGGGGCGGGACGTCCCGCCCGTGCGGGGCGTGCAGCGGGCCATGACCCGGCTGGACGCGCGGGGGCACATCACCTTCGGCGGATGCCTGGAGGAAGGAGCCAAGGGGCGGATCGCCAAGATGATCGTCAGCTCCGGAAAGGGCGGCGACTTCCGGGACTTCGGCGTGATCGAGGCATGGGCACAAGGCATCGCCGACGCGCTGACGCACGCATAGGAGGAGAGGAGTTCTTCGGCCTGTTCAGGTCGACCTCGGTACCCGGCGCGAACCGGGCATCGGGGTCGGCCTCGAGGATCGTGCGGGCCGGTACCACGAAAACGGGGCCGGCAGCCTTGCGCAGGACAGCCTTGACGGCCTCGCCACTCCACGCCGGTCCTTTGACCCACTACGACCACACACGAAAAGCTCCAGGCCGCTCTTCGCAAGCCTGGAGCCCGAATCCGTCGTGCGTTCAGCTGGTCTTGTGGCCCCAGCGTGGTCCCACCTGATCCCATTCCTTGCCCCACTCGTCGACGCGGCGGCGGTCGAGCTGCCACCGGATGACCGCTCCGGCTCCGAACACCGGGCCGGCAAGCCCGGCCGCCGCCGCAGCGCCCAGGAAGTCCGACTCGATCGCCGCCTCGGTCGAGCTCAGCGGCGCGGCGGTGAGACGGCCGTGGCCGTCCTGCCAGACCGTGACCTTGGATCCGGCCTTGAGACCGGTGTCCACCTGGGTTCGGCCGGTGTGGGTCGAGCCGTCGGACGCCGCCCAACGCACGGTTGTCATCCGGCGACCGTAAGCGCCGCCGATCGCGGGGGCGTTGACGGGGACGTCGTTCAGGACCACGGCCCGGACGGGCTGCCGCTCGGCTCGCTGCGCCGCGAACGCCTCGTCCGCGGCATGGGCGGTCACCAGCCCGGCGACGGAACCGCCCACGGCGAAGACTGCCCACACGACCAGCACGGTCCAGGCCTCGACTATGTCATCGCGTCGTCGCAACGGGTTGCTGCGCCACCGCCACAACCGTTTCTTCGCGTACGTGCCACTGGGCATCAGTCCGCACCTCCTCGTTGTCGTGACACTTCCGACCGTGACAGCCGAGGTCGTGCCAAGGCATGGGCCGAGCAGGTGCCGCCGCAGGGCCGCGCGGGACCAAATCCACGGTCGGGAGGGGCCGTTCAGCCCAACAGACGACGAGGTCCGACGCCGCCCTGCCCGGGTCTTTCGCCCCGTGCCGGGAGTAAGGAGCGGCGCCCATGCTCGTCATACGGAACCAGCCGTCCGACGCCCGCACGCGAGGAGGGCATGATGAAGAACGCGACCTTCGGCGCCGCGCTTCTGGAGACCTGTGTCTCCGCCGCGTTCGCCGCCCCCTCGATCCACAACACCCAGCCGTGGCGCTTCGGGATGGACTCCGAGACAGTGACGTTCGAGGTGCGTGCCGATCCCGAAAGAGGCCTGCGGTACGCGGACCCCGAGGGCCGGGCCCTGCTCCTTTCCGTAGGAGCCTGCGTGTTCAATCTCCGGGTTGCGCTCGCCCACTTCGGTTGGTCACCTGTCACACGTCTGCTGCCCAGTCCCGACGACCCCGACCTGCTCGCCACGGTGCGTCCCTCCGGACTCACCGCCAGGCAGGAGCCGGAGCGGAGTGAGGATCTCTATGAAGCGGTCTGGTGCAGGCACAGCAGCCGCTTCCCTTTCACGAGCCGACCGCTTCCCGCGGCTGTGCGCGACGAACTCGCCGCGGCGGCCCTCGCGGAAGGCGCATCACTGCGCTTCCCCGACGAGGTCGACGTGACCCGCATGCTGCGCCTGACAGCCGAGGCCGAGCGACGCAACCGCCTCGAAGCGGACCGGGCGGCCGAGGGCCGCCGCTGGGTCCACCGGGACCTGGAACCGACGCCCGACACAGGCCTGCCGCGAACAGCTCTGGGACCGCAGGACGCTCACGAGAGGATCCCGCTACGCGATTTCAGCGCACAGCGGCATCCCGAACGGCTCACCGCGCGTCCTTTCGAGGCGAACCCGGTCGTCGCCCTGCTGGCCACCGAGCACGACCGCCGAGTCGACTGGCTGCGCGCCGGACAAGGCCTCGAACACGTATGGCTCGTCGCGACGGCATACGGCCTGCGTGCCTCTCTGCTGCATCAGGCGGTCGAATGGGCAGACCTGCGGGACGCGCTGGACAGCACATTCGATGCGACCGCGCACCCGCAGCTGCTCATACGCCTCGGATACGGTCCTGAGGGCCCGGCCACTCCCCGCCGCACACCAGGTGTGGACCTGCCGTAGGCCGCTCGGCTGCCGGACCGCTGCCGGACCGCCATCGTGCCGAGCCGGCCGGCCCCTCTCGTCACCACCGGACCGACGGCAAGGACCGTTCGGCGAATGATGGGGCCGGACGGCCCAAGCGGGGCGGACCATTACGGCACAAGCTGGATGTGTGGGGCAATCTCGTCACTTGAAGAGGGATGGGGAGGAGCGTCATGAAAGGCTTCGTCTTCCACGGTCCCGGGCAGTCCGCCTGGGAGGATGTCCCGGACCCCGCCATCAAGGAACCCACCGACGCCATCGTGCGGATCGGCACGGTCACCATCTGCGGCACGGACCTGCACATCCTCAAGGGCGACGTGCCCGAGGTGCGCCCGGGAACGGTCCTGGGCCACGAGGCTGTCGGCGAGATCGTCGAGGTCGGCAGCGATGTGCGGACCGTACGTCCCGGCGATCGCGTGCTGGTCTCCTGCATCAGCGCCTGCGGCCGCTGCCGCTACTGCCGCGAGGGCAGTTACGGCCAGTGCCGGGGTGGCGGAGGCTGGATCCTGGGCCACCTGATCGACGGCGCCCAGGCCGAGTACGTCCGCGTTCCCTTCGCCGACCTCTCCGTGCACGCACTGCCCGGCGCGGTGGAGAGCAAGGACGCCGTCCTGCTCGCGGACATCTTCCCGACCTCGTACGAGGTCGGTGTCCTCAACGGGCGGGTACGTCCGGGCGACACGGTCGCCGTCGTCGGCGCCGGGCCCATCGGCCTGGCGGCGATCGCCACGGCGCGGCTGTTCTCCCCCGAGCGGATCGTCGCCGTCGACCCGGCCCCGTCCCGGCTGGAGGCGGCCCGGCGGCTGGGCGCCGACGCCGTGGCCGACGCGGGGGAGGACCCGGAGCAGCTCGTCGCCGATCTCACCGACGGGCTCGGCGCGGACACGGTCATCGAGGCGGTCGGGGTGCCGGAGAGCTTCGAGCTGTGCACGCGCATGGTGCGGCCCGGCGGCCACGTGGCCAACATCGGCGTACACGGCAGGCCCGCGACGCTGCACCTGGAAGACCTGTGGATCAAGAACGTGACCATCACCACCGGTCTGGTGGACACCCACTCCACGCCCACCCTGCTGCGCATGGCCACTGCCGGTCGGCTGCCCACCGCGCAGCTGATCACCCATACCTTTCCTCTGGAGAGCATGGAGGAGGCCTATGACGTCTTCTCCCGAGCCACCGACACCGGGGCCCTCAAGGTGGTGCTCGGCGAACCATCGCACGACGAGGTCGCCGTACCGGCGGCCTGACGAGAGGACGTGAGGGGCCATGACCGAACACGCGCAGGCGAACGTCACGCAGGGCCTGTCCTCGGGCGACCTGGGCCGGCGACTTGCCGCACGCCGTGTCCAGCTCGGTCTGACGGCAGAGGAGATGGCTGCTCGAGCGGGCGTGGCTCCGAGCTACGTGAGGCACCTGGAACAGCACCCCGGCGCCGCGCCCGGCCGAGGCACGCTGCTCAGCCTCGCGGCAGCGCTGCGGACCACGGTCTCGGCGCTCACCGGCGGCGATGCCGATGTGCCACCCGGTCGTGAACAGGCCGGGCGCGCTCCCGAATTGACCGAGTTGAGCAGGGCCGAGTGCGCGGAGCTGCTGTCGACGCACGGCGTCGGAAGGCTTTCGGTGTCCACGGAACTCGGGCCGGTGATCGTCCCTGTCAACTACAGCATCGTCGATGACGCGATCGTCTTCAGAACCGCCCGTGGCGCGACACCGTCGCTGGCATCCGGATGCATCGTCGCCTTCGAGGTCGATCGTGTCGACGACACCTTCAGTCAGGGCTGGAGCGTGGTGACGCGCGGGTACGCGCACACGGTGACCGACTCCGACGAAGAGCATCGACTCGCGGAGCAGGCGTACAGCAAGCCGTGGAGCGGTGGGCAGCGTGACATGTGGGTGCGCATCGAACCGTATGCCGTCACGGGACGCCGCATCGTGGTCTGAACAGGATCTGACGTGTGGAGCAGGGGTCCGTGGCCCCTGGCCTCAGAATGCCCCACTGCTCGAGGGCGGACCAGTGCGGTACCGCTTTGCCAGGTGAGAGACGAGAAGTCAGATGTACGCCAACGACGGATTTCGAGAGCTCGACCGGTGGGAATGCCGGGCCCTGCTGGTCACAGTGTCCGTGGGGCGCATCGTGTACACACGGCAGGCGCTGCCCGCCGTCCTGCCGGTCAACTTCTGCCTGGACCGTGACGGCACGGTGGTGGTGCGCACCTCGGTCTCTTCGGAACTGGCGAGCGCGATCGACGGAGCCGTGGTGGCCTTCGAGGCCGACGAGGTCGCTGCCGCCGCACACTCCGGCTGGAGCGTCGTGGCCCTGGGGCCGGCCACCCTCGTCACCGACCCCGTCGAGCACGCACGACTTCTGAGGACCGGACCGCGTTCCTGGGCGCCGGCGCCGTGGGAGGTCTTCGTACGCATCGCCCAGGAACTGGTCACCGGACGCCGACTCGTGGGCGGACGCACCCTGGACGGCGTGCATCCTTCCTCCTGAACCCCCATCGTCACGCCCGTCGGCAACAGCACTCCGTCACCCCTGTCCTGGTTCTGACCGAACGGCCCCTGAAACAGGGGCCGTTCGGCATTCCTTCGGGCCTCGCGGCTTCTGCCCGGGGTGATGGTCCACGAGGAGCATCGTTCGAGGGGGCCGACGTGCTCGCCGAGCGGTCGCCTCCGCCGAACGGTCACTCGAGGAAGGGACGGATGCGGCCATGACCTCGCATCGCGTAGTCGTCGGAGTGGACGGCTCTCTGATCTCCGTAAGGGCACTGGACCGGGCCGCGGCCGAAGCCGTACGGCACGGCGCCGACCTGCGCGTGCTGTACGCGGTTGCCGACCGGGACGAGGCCGCACCGGTCCTGGCCAACGCCGTGTCACGCGCACGCGCGCGGCATCCGGAACTGCGCGTGGAGGCCGTCGCGACGGAGGAAGGCGCGGCGCGCGCGTTGGCCGACGAGAGCGCGGACGCGGTCCTCACCGTCGTGGGAACACGCGGCTTGGGCGCGTTGACCGGCCCGGCGTTCGGTTCGGTGAGTCTGAGGCTGGCCGCGCTCGTGCAGGGGCCGCTCCTGGTCGTCCGCGGGGACCACCCGTGCGACGACGGGCAGGACGTGCTGCTCGGCCTGGCGGACGACACGGATGTGAAGGCGGCGGAGTACGCCTTCCAGGAGGCGGAGCGGCGCGAGGCGAGGCTCCATGTCCTGCATTCCTGGAGTCATCGGCACATCACCCCCGAACTTCCCTCCCTGACACCGGCGCGCAGTCCGGGCCAGGAACAACTGGCCAGGGACGCAAGGGCAGAGGAAGCCGTACCGCGCTACGCCCTCACCCGGCTGCGGGACCGGCACCCCGGAGTCACGGTGGAGACCCGCACGGTCCGGACCGCTCCCGCGGACGAACTGCTGGCGGCCACCAGGGAGGCTGTCGTGGTCGTCATCGGCGCGCACCGCCGTACGAGTGTGCTCGGTCCGCGCCTGGGTCCGGTCGCCCACATGTTGCTGCACCGGGCGCACTGCCCGGTCGTCGTCGTGCCCTGTGGATGACCGGCCCGCCGACAAGCCGGCCCCGTCCGAGATGGGTGGCGGGGGCGATGCCGTCGCCCCCGTAGGTGACGACGGCCCCCTCGATCGCGCGGATGACCGAGTGCCCACGTTGAGCGGAGCGGCACCGCGGGGGATCGGTGCCGCTCACACATTCACTGTCTCTCGGGCCGCACCTTTCGCACAGGTGCCGACAGTCCCCGTCGTGGGCCGAATCAGCCCTCACGCCTTTGTGCTTCATCGACGGTGCATGGTCTCCAAGGCGGCCGCCAGTACGTGGGGGTCGTGATGACCCTTGTAGACCTGCGGCGGATGCTTGTCCGACCTCAGGAGCTGCGCGACCGCCGTCCAGGCCGTGCGTACGGAGTACTCGACGGTGAAGACCACGTCGTCGGGCACCTCCGCGAACTGCCCGATGAAGGCGAGATTGACTGATTTCTCCGGGACCACCAGGGGCCGGTCGTCGTGGCGGCGGGCCAGGAACTGGCTGGTGATGTACGGCATCACGCAGGGCACGACGGTGGAGGTCTCCCGGACCCGGTTCGCCGTCCGCTCGTCGAACGGGAGGTGGTGCAGGACCTCTTCGAGGATCTCGCGGCCCGTGCACATGGTCATGGGCTTGGGCGTGCTGTTTCCGGCGCGGTCGGGGAACAGGCCGTACCCCCACCAGACGGAGACGCCCTCGGGCTGGTCGCGGTAGACGGGCTGGCGGTTGGCGACGATCGTGAGCAGCCAGTTGGATTCGGTGAAGGTCATCAGGCCGCCCCTGCCGGCCGGACGACCGCTGAACTCCTCGAGCGCCTGAAGGAAGGCGGGGTCTTTGGTGGTGACCGTGAACGACTCCCACCGGGACTCCTTGACGCGCTTGTCGAACACGGCCGGGTCGCCGAAGTCGTCGCGGCCGCGGGCCAGCCGGTGCCACAGCAGCCAGGCGTCCGAGCGATGCGGAGCAGGCCGAGGCGCCGACGTGTGCGAACCGACGCTGGAGGCGTCGGTCATCGACCCGTTGGTGACGAGGACGAGATCTTCGGGTGCGACGGTGACCTTCTCGTCCTCGCCGCCCCGGCTCAGGTGGATGGTCTCCACCGTGCCGCTCCCGATGCCCGGGGTGAAGCCGAGGTCGGTGACGCGGCAGCCGGTGTGCACGGTGACGCCCTGCTCGTGGAGCCAGGCGGTCAGGGGCCGGACGATGGAGTCGTACTGGTTGTACCGGGTCCGATGGATGCCGGACATGGAGGCGAACTCGGAGAACAGGTGGATGAAGCGTCGCAGGTAGCGGCGGAACTCGATCGCGCTGTGCCAGGGCTGGAAGGCGAACGTGGTGCACCACATGAACCAGAAGTTGGTGGTGAAGAAGTGTTCGCCGAAACAGTCGGTGATCCGCTTGCCGTCCAACTGCCCTTCGGGCGTGGCCAGGCAGCGGACCAGCTCCAGCCGGTCACGTTCGGAGAATCCCATCGAGGTCGTGTCGACGATCTTGCCGTTCCCGTCGACCAGCCGTGCGATGTCGTCCCAGGCGAAGTCCTCATGACCGGCCAGGATCTCCTCGGTCACCGACACTGCGGGGTCGTCGAGGCTGGGGATACCGGACAGCAGGTCGTAGGTGCAGCGGAACTCGGCCTCGAACATGCGCCCGCCGCGCATGGTGTAGCCGGCGTCCGGTGTGCCACCCGCGTCCAGGCTGCCGCCGAGGGTCCGTTGTTCCTCGAAGATGTGGATGTCGGATCCCTTGAAGCCGCCGTCCCGGATCAGGAACGTCGCCGCGGCCAGTGCCGCGATTCCGCTGCCCACCAGATACGCCTTCGCCATCACACAACTCCTCGTCCTCGCACGCCGATCGGGAACCGCGCCTCCCACGGTTCCGTGCCGCCCGGTCGTGCGTCAGGGGGCCGTTGGTCACCTCGTCGGTCCGGACGGCCCTGAAAGCAGGCCGGGGCGGAGCGCTCGCAGGCGGCGGACAAGCCTGTGGCCCGGCCGGTGAACCGTGACCGACCGGGCCCGTCGTCACAGCCGGGCCACGCCGTACAGAAGTCCTCTGCCACGCTGTCGGGTCCTGCGACGGCGGCAGACCGCCCGGACCCACCGCGCCAGGGCGGGACCGTCGTCCGGTGTCCGTTGTCCCAGGGCTGGAATGCCTTGTCGGTCTGGCGGCGCAGCCGGTCCTGGAGCCGGTCGACGACCTCCGTATCCGTCGCCTCCTCGGCCGCCGCCACCACCTGACGACCGCCGATGCGCATCAGGCCGCGGTGTCGGGCAGCCACGGGTCGGGTCCGAAGGCCTCGCAGTCGGGTTCCTCCGGCCCGGGGCGCTCGTACCAGAAGACGGCCCGGGCGCTCGGCGGGCGCGTCTGAAGCGGTCTGTCGTGAGATCTGAGATGTGATGTAGGGGGGTGTGGGCCGGACTGGCTGCCCGATGGATCGAAACCGACTGAAGCGGAGTCCCGGCACGCGGCTCCATGCGATACCGGCTCCTGCGGCTGGCAGCTACCGTGAACATGACCAGCTGGTGGATTCGTCCATCGAGGGGACCTGGAGGAGTGCAGGGTGGAAAACCCCGAGGAGGCTCGCGTGCGGCTGCCTCAGCTGCGGCTGGACGAGCTGCTGGAGGAACTCCAGGCGCGGCTGGACGTCGCCCGTGGCACCCGTGACCGTGTGCACAGCCTGCTGGAGGCGGTGCTGGCAGTCGGCCGGGAGCTGAACCTGGAGCAGGTTCTGCACCACATCGTGGAGGCAGCCGCGGCACTGGTCGATGCGGAATACGCGGCTCTCGGCGTGATCGGCCCGGATGGCAGGCGCTTGTCCGCCTTCCACACCGTGGGAGTCAGCGAGGAGCAGATCGCAGACATCGGCTCGTATCCGAAGGGGCACGGCATCCTCGGGGAGTTGATCCGCCACCCCGTGCCGCTACGGCTGGCGAAGATCTCCGATCACCCGTCCTCTTACGGCTTCCCGGCGCATCACCCGCCGATGAACACCTTTCTCGGTGTCCCGATCCGGGTGCGCGACCAGGTCTTCGGCAACCTGTACCTGACCGAGAAGCAAGGTGGTGCCCTGTTCAACGAGGAAGACGTCTCGGTCACGCAGACGCTCGCCGTTGCGGCCGGCATCGCGATCGACAACGCCCGGCTGTACGAGGAGTCCAGACTGCGGGAACGCTGGCTCCAGGCGAACGCGGAGATCACCCACAGCCTGATGTCGGGCGTCGAGCGGACCGGGGTCCTCGCTCTGATCGCCGAGCGGGCCGGTGAACTCACAGGATCCGACCTGGCGGCTGTCGCGGTGCCCATGGAGGGCACCAGGTCACTTGCCGTGGAGATCGCCGTCGGAGTGGACGCCGAGGCCCACCGGGGCCTCGTGCTGGCCATGGACAAGACCTTGATGGGCCTGGCATTTTCCGGCGCTTCGCCCGTTGCCAGCACGGACGTCACCCAGGACGAGCGCATCTCCCCGGAACCTCCGCGGTTCGGCGGACTCGGCCCCGCCGTGGCCGTGCCCATCGGCGCGGGTGACGCGGATCCGCGGGGTGTGGTCCTGCTGGCACGAAGGATTGACCGGCCGGTGTTCTCCGTGACGGAGACCGAGACTCTGCAGGCCTTCGCCGGACAGGCCGCCATCGCGATGGAGCTGGCGGAGCGCTGACAGGACGCCGAACAGGTCGCGGTGCTCAAGGACCGCGACCGCATTGCGCGTGACCTGCACGATCTGGCGATCCAACGGCTGTTCGCCACCGGCATGACACTGCAGAGCGCGGGCCGCTTCATCGAGCACGAGGAGGCCGCCGAGCGCGTGGCGCGCGCGGTCGACGACCTCGACGAGACCATCAAGATCATCAGATCGACGATCTTCGGGTTGCGTACCCGTGAGGGCACGGGGGAGGCCGGCCTGCGGGCTGGTGCCGTACGGGTTGCCGGAGAGGCCACACAGGTCCTCGGCTTCGCCCCTGGCCTCCGTATGGAGGGCCTGCTGGACACCGACGTGCCGAAGGAGATCGCCGATCACGTGATGGCGGTGCTCTCCGAGGCCCTGACCAACATCGCCCGCCACGCCCAGGCGAACCGCGCCGACGTACTCCTTGCCACGGACGGGCGGGAGGTACGGCTGTCGGTCACGGACAACGGTGTGGGCATCCCCGCCGACGGCCGCCGCAGTGGGCTGCGCAACATGGCGGAGCGTGCCGAGCAGTTGGGTGGTGAACTGGAGCTGGGAGAACCCGAGGGCGGCGGCACGATGCTGGTGTGGCGCGTGCCGATGCCGAGGCGGTAGGAGTTGAGGTACACGGCACCGCGCTTGAAGGATGCCTGTCGGTCCGAGGACCGGGATACCGGGCGGCGTCGTTGCTGCGCCGCGACAGCGCGCATTGGCCCTGCGTGCGCCGGTGCTCGGGAGGAACCGGCTTGCGATGTCGCACGCGTTCGACGGCTTGCACGGAGGCGGCGTGTTCATGGCCTGCCGGAGTCCGAGCAGCCCGATGAGCAGAGGCCATGGGGCCCCGGGACAGGGCCATTGGGCCCATGTCCTCACCGGCGTCGTAGCGGAAGCTGGAGGGTGAAACGGGACGGCATCCGAGTACCTGGAGGACGCCATGCCCTACCTCGTGAGTGACGTGATGACGCGCACCGTGGTTGCCCTGCGCAAGAGGGCCGCTTTCAAGGACATCGCCAGGACCATGCGGCGATGGAAGGTCAGTGCCCTCCCCGTTCTGGACGGAGACCGCCGGGTCGTCGGAGTCGTGTCCGAGGCCGACCTCCTCCCCAAGGAGATGCTCCGTGACGCTCCGGACTCGTACGCGCGATCGCGTGGCCGCCCCGGCATCGCCAAAGCCGACGCGACGGCCGCCGAGGATCTGATGACTGCTCCGGCCGTCACCGTGCGTTCCGACGTCACCGTGGCTTGTGCCGCGCGCATCATGGCGCAGCACAGGCTCAAGCGGCTGCCGGTCGTCGACGACGAGGGCGTGCTGCAGGGCATCGTCAGCCGCACCGACCTGCTCAAGGCGTTCCTGCGCGAGGACGCGGAGATCGCCGACGAAGTGCGCCGGGAAGTCGTCGCACGCTTTTTCGGCGCGACTGTCGAGCCGATCCGGGTGGAGGTGCGCGACGGGGTCGTGACGCTCACCGGTCGGGTGCGGGACACATCGCTCGTCCCCGTGGTGACGAGGCTGGTCCGTTCCGTGGAAGGCGTGGTGGATGTGGACTGCGCCCTGTACGGGCCGCTCCGTGGCCTCAACCTCGAGCCGGTTCTCCCCGACGAGGTCCGGACCGAACGAGCCGACGGTCCCGGGACCGTGGTGTGACGCTGACGGCACTCACGGACGAAGGTCGAGCCGATGCTTCGGCGGGCACTCGCGTGACGGCATGGGCCGACAGCGCGGGCGACCTGGTTTCCAAGCCCCCCTACGGCAGCGCAGGCGAGGCTGGACGTGGCCCGCACAGGGTTGCTCGTCGCGTCCGGCGCCGGCTCCTCGGTTCTCGTCGGCGGATGGCTGGTACGCAGACGGATGCACGGATGCTGCGTCGGCGGCTGGCGGAGTGGAAGCGCGTCGGCCCGCAGTGGCGGAATCTCAGCGGAGGCAAAGGACGACAGACGGTCGGCGCCAACGGGGTCCCGTGCGGAAACAGGGACTGGTACACAGCGGGGCGGGCGGGCCAAGGCACAACGGGGCGGGAAGGGCCCCACCCGCTTCTCGCGGATCCTGATTGCGCGATCCGCGGCCCCTGGCCGCTTCTCCGTGCCTCTGTCAGGTCCTTCCCGCCACCTCCAGCACACCACCAGGACCGCACGGCCACCAGGGCCGACCGGCCCTGGTCCCGTGGCGGTCCGAGCGTCGGTCACCGACGTGCCGCACTTCTCGGCCCACGCCGACGCGTCCCGGATCATCGACTGGCCACGGGGCGCACCCGCCCCGCGCACGACTTACCCCGTACACGGTGAGCCGGACGCCGCAGCCGCGCTGCGTGACAGGATCGACGAGACGCTGGGCTGGACGGCGGTGGTACCTCGCTCCGGGGAACACGTGCTTGTGCGCTGAGGACGCGGCCCGCGCGGCCCTACACGCAAGGGCCGATCCGGACCTCTGCACGGCCCCCTCGGCTCATGCGCCATGGCCTGTGGCGTAGTTGGCTGGAAGCAAGGAGAACGGCGCCGACCAGGGAGGGTGAGGACAGTGGGTACGAGTCTCACACCGGAGTTCTGGGGGCAGTTCGCGGTCCTGCTCGTGCTGGCCGCGAGTCTGGCGGGGATCCTCACGGCGGCTCTCGAGAGTCTCGCCGTCCGACTACTGCGCCGTCGGTCGCCCAAGGTGCCGGAGGCGCCGCACCGGCCGATTCGGAAGGACCACCGCGCGTCGGTGCACTGCTGATGTGCCGTGCGGCAACTGCCTGACTGGGCCGGGGACTTGGTCCCCGGTCCATGCTGCTGAGTGCGGCACCGGCGTCGCCGCCACCGCTCTGTCCGGTTGGAGGGCTTGTTTCCTCCGTCGGCCACCCGGTGGGATCCATCTCCCGAGCCTGATTCGCCGCGGCGGGTATTCACCCCTCTTGGGATGCCGAGGAACAGGCTGCCCCGGCAGCGGAGCGGGCGTCATCACGCCTCCGCGCCGCCGGCGGTGGTGCCGCACGACTGACGTGTGGAGCCAATCGGCCCTCGGCGTCCGCACCGCCTCGCATGCAAGGGAGGACTGTTGGCTGCAGCCGAACGGCTCCATCAAGGGCCCGGTCGGCCCACGCGCCAGGTGACTCCTTCGCAGGACGCTGGAGGAGAGAAGGAAGGAGAGGAGGCAAGCATGAACGGCGTGATGGAGCGGCTGGCCGGCTTTCCGCCGCTGCCCGACCTGTTCGGCTGGGCCGAGGGGGGATTTCCCGGGATGCACATGGCTCCGGGGCTGCACGGCATCCGCGTCGAGGAGTATCTGAAGGACGGTTCCTACGTCTTGCGCGCCGAACTTCCGGGTCTCGACCCCGACAAGGACGTCGAGATCACTGTGGAGGACAACGTTCTGACCCTGCGGGCGGAACGCAGTGAAGAGACGACGGAGAAGCACCGCACAGAGTTCCGCTACGGCACCTTCGTTCGTTCCGTTCGCCTTCCGGCCGGAGCGAAGGGGGAGGAGGCGACAGCGGAGTACAAGGACGGAGTTCTGACCATCACGGTCCCGGCCCCGGAGGAGAAGACGGGGACCAGGACCATCCAGGTGCGGCGCGGCTGAAGGCGGCCACGTCGGGCCGCATCAATTGTGCGTGGCCGGTGGATCACCGGCCACGCACATCGCTGTCCCCTTGATGACCCGAGGACGCACGGCAACTCGATTGCAGAACGGCACACACGCCGCGGTTGTGCGCGGACCTCGCCCGGCGGGCCCGCTCGGGGCTGCGGGACTACGGCCTGCCTGAGGAGGAGGTCCGGATACCCTGAAGGAATGATCGAAAATCTTCCTCCCTGTCCGACGTGCTCGTGTGAGTACACCTACGAGATGAACGCCCTTGTGGTGTGCCCGGAGTGCGGCCACGAATGGGTTCCTGCCGAAGGCGGTGCCACCGCTCAGGAGCGGGTTGTCAAGGATGCTGTCGGCAATGTGCTGCAGGACGGCGACAGCGTGGTGGTCGTCAAGGCGCTCAAGGTCAAGGGGAGCCCCTCAGGGATCAAGGCCGGCACCAAGGTGCGGAGCATCCGGTTGGTCGACGGTGTCGACGGCCATGACATCGACTGCAAGGTCGACGGTTTCGGGGCGATGCAGCTCAAGTCCAGCGTGGTCAAGAAGGCCTGATCCGTGACTCGCGGGTGACCGGGCGGCAACGTAATGTGGAGTTGCAAAATTTAGCAATTGCTTAGATGCTGCATTTGCTGTGTCTGCAGGTAGCCGCAGGCACAGCACTTCATGCCTGCCCCGGGTGGGGCGCCGTCCGGGAAGGTCGAGGAGTCGTGTCGGTTCCGCTGTACCAGGCCAAGGCCGAGTTCTTCCGGATGCTCGGGCATCCCGTGCGGATACGGGTGCTGGAGCTGCTCCAGGACGGACCGCAGCCGGTGCGGGAGCTGCTCGGGGAGATCGAGGTGGAACCGTCCAGCCTGTCGCAGCAGCCGGCGGTGCTACGCCGGTCCGGGATCGCTACCGCCACGCGGGACGGCTCGACGGTCGTCTATGCGCTGGCCGGCGGGGACATGGCGGACCTGATGAAGGCCGCACGCCGGATCCTGACCCAGATGCTGTCCGGGCGCAATGAGCTGCTGGCCGAGCTGCTGGTCCCCGAGGTCGCCGCGCGATGACCTCGGGGATCAGCCGGGTCCTGGCCTGGATCGCCTCGCTGCTGCCCGCCCGCGGCGACCTGGCGGAGATGGGACGCAGTCCCCGTCGGGACTTGCTCGCCGGACTGACAGTGGCGATCGTCGCGCTGCCGCTTGCCCTCGGCTTCGGCGTCTCCTCCGGGCTCGGCGCCGAGGCGGGCCTGGCCACCGCCGTCGTTGCGGGCGCCGTCGCCGCGTTGTTCGGCGGATCGAATCTGCAAGTGTCGGGGCCGACGGGCGCCATGACGGTGGTGCTGGTGCCGATCGTGGGCCGGTACGGTCCGACAGGCGTTCTCACGGTCGGCGTGATGGCGGGCATGATGCTCGTCGGCCTCGCTGTGCTGAAGGCCGGGCGGTACATGCAGTACGTGCCGGCGCCGGTCGTCGAGGGCTTCACGCTGGGCATCGCGTGCGTGATCGGGCTGCAGCAGGTTCCGGCCGCGCTCGGCGTACCCAAACCGGAGGGCGACCGGGTACTGGTGGTGACCTGGCGGGCCGTCGAGGAGTTCGTGCGGCACCCGAACTGGACGGCCGTCGCCGTCGCTGTCGCGGTGGCCGTGGTCATGCTCGTGGGAGCCCGGTGGCGTCCGACCGTGCCGTTCTCGATCGTCGCGGTGATCGCCGCCACGGCCGTGGCACAGGCCGCCGGGCTGAGCGGGGCGAAACCGATCGGTGAACTGCCCTCGGGGCTGCCCGCGCCCTCGCTGTCCTTCCTCGACCTGGGTTCGCTGGGCTCCTTGCTGGCCCCTGCCGTGGCGGTCGCGGCGCTGGCCGCGCTGGAGTCACTGTTGTCCGCATCGGTTGCCGACGGCATGACCGTCGGTCAGCAGCACGACCCGGATCGGGAACTGTTCGGCCAGGGCCTCGCCAACATCGCCGCCCCGTTGTTCGGTGGTGTGCCGGCGACCGGGGCGATCGCGCGCACCGCGGTCAACGTGCGCACCGGTGCGAGCTCCCGGCTCGCCGCGCTCACTCACGCCGCGGTCCTCGCGGTGATCGTCTTCGCGGCCGCGCCTCTCGTCTCGAAGATCCCGCTGGCGGCCCTGGCCGGTGTCCTGCTGGCCACCGCGGTTCGTATGGTCGAGGTCGGTTCGCTGCGGGCGATGGCGAAGGCCACCCGCTCGGACGCGCTGATCCTCTTCCTGACCGCCGCCGCGACGCTGGCCCTCGATCTCGTGTACGCCGTCATCATCGGCCTGGCCGTCGCGGGCGCTCTCGCGTTGCGCGCAGTTGCCCGGCAGGCCCGCTTCGACCAGGTCCCTCTCGACCACGGTGACCACACCGCCGAGGAACATGCCCTGCTTGCCGAGCACATCATTGCCTACCGCATCGACGGGCCTTTGTTCTTCGCCGCCGCGCACCGCTTCCTGCTGGAGATGACCGAGGTGACCGACGTACGCGTGGTGATCCTTCGCATGTCGCGGGTGTCGACGATGGACGCGACCGGGGCACTGGTACTCAAGGACGCGGTCCACAAGCTGAACCGGCGCGGAATCGTCGTCCTGATCTCCGGGATCAGGCCGGGGCAGCGCCGAGTCCTCGACTCTGTCGGCGTATTGGACCTCCTGCGGCTGGAGGGAGCCGAGTACGCCACTACCCCTGAAGCGATTCGCGGGGCCCGCGGCCACCTGGAGAGGACCGGGGTCCTTCACGCTGCCCGGAAGTCCGCCCGCAACGTCACAGAGATGAGAGAGGGAGGACCCCGATGAGCGCCGCTCCCGCCCCCCTGCGCATGGTCGAGGTCTCCGGCGCGGAGGCACTGTGGCTGCTGGAGGGGGCCGCGTCGGGCCGTCTGATCTTCGTGCAGCGGGATCTGACTGTCATCCGCCCGGCCCGGCACGTATGGGAGTTCGGGCGGCTGGTGGTGCGCACCCCTGTGCAGGCTGCTGCGGGCCGACTGTCAGCGACGTACCACGTGGACGAGGTCCGGGCCGCGACCGGCACCGACTGGACAGTGACCGTCGCCGGGCCCGCCGAGGTGATCACCGACCCGAACGAGGCCGCCCACTACCGCCGAACACTCGCCGGCTGGAGCCACGGCCCGCACGATGCGATCATCCGCATCCGCCCCCAGACGGTATCCGGCTTCCGGCTGGACCAGGGGGCTGAGAGCTGATGTCCAGGCTGTTCGAAGCCCTGCCCTACCGGCACGTTCTCACCCTGCCCACCGAGCCGTCCGCTGTCCGGCTGTGCCGCCAGACCGCTGAACAGACCCTGACCGAATGGGGGATCAGCCTGCGCCACCCCACTGTCGACCCGGCGCTGCTGATCCTCAGCGAACTGGTCACCAACAGTGTCCGGCACGCTGTGACGCTCTCCCCCCAGCTCACCGTCATCTATGCGGCCGGCTCCGACTGTCTGGCTTTTGCCGTCCACGACCGCCACCCCCACCAGCCACCGCTGTACGGGGCCGCGATCGGCACGGGGGCCGGTGGTCTGAGCACCGTCATGGAACTCACCCTCGGCCTGGGCGGCACCGCCGTCGTCCGCGGCGACGCCGACGGAAACGGCAAAAGCATCTGGATCACCCTGCCCCTGTGATCAGCGCCGATCCAGGAGGGCGAGCCGGACAGGCACCACCCACAAGAAGGTTCGTCATCATGACGATCGAATGGCACTACACCGCCGGAGAGGATTTCAGTGTCCTCTCCCTCTCCGGGTACCTCGGACCCGAGGGCGCGCATCGCTTCACCGGTGCCATCGGCTGGGTCCTGGCCCGCGGCACCGGTCCGGTAGTCGTCGACATGAGCGGGCTGCGCAGCTGGTCGGTCAACGGCCAGCTCGCCGTGATCGAGGCATCGCGCCGGCTCGGCGCACGTGGACGCAGCCTGGAACTGGCCGCGATCCCCGCCGACGGCTCCCTCGTACCTGACGGCGACTGCCCGCCCATCACCATCCACACCGACCTTGCGGCGGCCGTCGCGGAACATGACGCCCACGGCCAGGGCGGTGACGGTCAACGGCAGTGGCGTACCAGCGGCTGGTCCGCCTGAAACGCCGGCCGGTCAGACCGGCGTGTGACCGCCTGCCTCCGGCCGCCCATGCCGAGGCGTGGATGCGGACCGGGGCGGGACCGTCACAAAATTACTCTCCCGCCCCGGAGAGTGAGCGCCGGACGTGCTTCAACGCGCCGAATTGACAACGGACTTGAGTGGGGACGGTCTGATGCGGACGGCAGCGTCCCCGGGAGACTGTGCGGCGTGCTCTGCATGCCGGTTCCCGGTCGTCTCACCCCCCATGACGGCCTGGAGTCGTCCGCTTCTTGAGCGATGTCCGCCAGGTAGATACGGACCAGTTCCTGGCCCGCGGCTCACCGGCCCGGCAGGCACCGCGCGCAGTTCTTCAGATGGCCCTCTTACGCTCGGTAGCTCCTGAGCGCGGTGGGCGTGAGGATGCTCTCCATACCGGGCCTCCCCGCGGTCGCACGCCTGGAGGCGTACTCTCTGTTGGACGATTCCCCCGTCGAGCATATGCGGTGATCCTTGCGCCCGGGCCCGGAACACGGTTGCATCCCGGCTCATGAGTGTCACGGTGCTGTGGCGGTGAAAGCGCGGTCGCCATCCAGGACCGGTACGACCGGGCAGGTGTCTTCCTCGTTAGCGATCGCCACGTCTTCGGCGAAGCCGGGCACGGCTAGTTCCCGGCCCGAGACGCCGCCCGTGATGGCGTGGGGATGTCGGTGGTGCATTCGCCGTAGACTCGGGCGGCCGCGGCCTCCGCAGAGAGCGGGCCTGCCCCCTGGGCGTGCAGGTCGGAGATGAGCACGCCTGCGCCGAGGACGCCTTCCGGAGCCGGGCGCAGGCTGCCGTCCGGCCACTGTTCACCCGCGGCGATCACGGTGACGGGCCGCTCGGGGGTGTCGTAGCTGTGTGAGGTGATCCAGTTGCCGACCGCGGTGATGTTGTGCAGACAGGCCGCGATGACCGGTACGTCGGGCCGTGCGGCATCGGTGATGGTGTTGCAGTGCGGGGACGGCGGTACCAGGCGGGAGGCGAAGGGAGCCTTGCGCTGCTGAGCCGGGGACAGGGACCACGAGCCGTCGGGCGTGATGAGGCTGCGGGCGACGGCCAGCCGCGCGCTCGACCGGCGGGCGTAGACGGCGGCGGCTATTTCGGCACCGGCCCGTTCGGCAGCGGTGGCAGTCGGAACGGCAGGGCTCTGCTGCCCGCCTGGACGGCGACGCCGACCGCCGTCGTGAACGACAGTACGTCCACCATCCCCAGACAAGCAGCCTCGGCAGCCAGGCATCTCGCCCCGGCCTGCCCCCATTCGAAACGGATCCCGCTGCCGGACTGCGCCGCCCAGTCGCCCACCCCGCGCCTTTTCTCCCCTGTCCCAGCGAAGATGCGTCAGCCGCGGTTCGGGTCTGCGGCAGTTTTCCTGGCCCGGCCGCCGAAGGACAGCTTCAGCATGCGCGCCTCGCCGCAGCGCGGGCACTGTCCGTCCGGGCCGACGGCGCCAGGGCGGCGTTTGAGGCGGCATGCGGGGCACGTGAGCCAGACGACGCCCAGACCGTGCAGCGGGGTGATTCTCACTCAAGCCTCCGATGGCGTCCCGCCAGGTGGTGTAGGGGGTCAAGACACCGGAATCCGCAGGCCAGGGACGTTACTCCGCTCGATCGGATGTCCAACTCACCCTGCCGGGAGGCTTCGTGGGCTGCCGCCCCCACGCAGATCGCCATCAGCCTCGAAGCGGAATACGCGGCGATTGATCCCTTGCGCCACGTCGCGGGACACGACCAAGCCTCCTCACGCAACCTATGGACTTGCTAATATTGGCAAGCCCATAGGTTGTCACTGCTTGATTCGGGTGGACGAGTCCTCGCCCCCGGATTCGGCCCGGCCGCCTTCGCAGGCGAAGATGGCGCCATGTTGTTGACGAGTGGGTGGATGCGATGCGCCAAGGGCCGGCCGGCCCGGCCGGACTGCTGTTCCGGGGAGGCGACGGCGCGATGAGCACGCCGCTGTACCAACTGAAGGCCGAGTTCTTCAAAACACTCGGGCACCCCGCCCGCATCCGCGTCCTGGAACTGCTCAGTGAGCGTGAACACGCCGTCGCGGAGATGCTGCCCGAGGTGGGCATCGAACCTGCGCATCTGTCCCAGCAACTGGCTATGCTGCGCCGGGCGAACCTGGTGGTGACGCGCAAGGAGGGCTCGACGGTGTACTACTCCCTGACCAGCCCGTACGTGGCGGAACTGCTCAAGGTCGCACGGATCATCCTGTCCGAGGTGCTGACCGGGCAGGCCGAACTGCTCGCCGACCTGAAGGCCGCTCAGCAGGAACCAAAACCGCCGTCGTAGCGACGGCTCTCGATCGGTGGCCGCCTCCCGGGAAATTGGACAGCACTCTGGGTACCAGGAGGCGGCCGCTCTTCTCGGAAGGGCCATGATTTTCCATTCGAGGGAAGGCCTCCTGGTCGCCTGCGGACCACTCCCCACCGAGACAGGGAGGGTTCATGGGCCTGCCGTGCAAGATCCGCGAGACCGGACGGGTGGCCGAGCCAGCGTCCCGGCGCCCGGGGGCGACGTCCTGCCGTCCGCTCGGGAGTTCGCCGGTCCGGTGCAGGTTGGCTGTGTGGACGCCGGGTCCTGCAACGGCTGCGAGATCGAGATCGCGTCCGCCTTCAGCCCGGCATACGACGCCGAACGGTACGGGGCCCGGCTGGTGGCCTCGCCCGGCACGCGGATGTGGCACTGGTGACCAGGCCGGTGACACGGAACATGGCGGTGCCTGGCTGTCCGCCCAGGCTCTTGTTGTGGCTGCGCTGCGGCAGGTGCCCGACCGGTGAACATGCTGCCGACCACTCTTGACACAGGCGCCGGGATGGCCCTGGTGGATGGGCTGGCGCGGGGCGTTCCTGCCAGGAGCCCCGGGGAAGCGTCGCCAGATATATCCGGCAGTGGTGCTCCGGAACCAGACCGGTCGGCCAGAGGCCGAAGAACTGTCGGTTATTTGTGCGCGTGCTCGCCCAGGTAGAACAGCAGCCACACAAAGCCGGCGAACAGATGGGTGCCGAAGATGTAGAAGCCCGCCCGGATCGCGACACCGCGCTCGATCCAGCTTTCGCGGTCCTTGGGCTTGCTTTGGGGCCGCTGGCTCGCAGGCCGGTCAGCCGTCTGGTCATCCACCGTGTCGTCTCCCTGTATTCCCGCGATCGCTGTGTGCTGACGAAGGCCCGGCACTCATGAGGGCATGGGGAACCGGACGAGGACGGCCTTGCCGTCGTGACCTGCGGCCGTTTCCATGTTGACGGTGCCGCCGAACGCGGTGGCCAGCTCGGTCACCATCAGCAGCCCGACCCCCATTCCAGCGGGGGTGAGGTCGGGCAGGCGTGGCTCAGTATCAGCCACGCTGACGACCAGGTGCCCGGCACCGACCGTGATCCCGACGTTCGTGCCCGGTGAGCGGGGAGCGTGCCGGAGCACGTTGGTGACCAGCTCGCTGACCACGAGCAGCACCGCGTCCGCGAACGCCGAGCCGGCAGTGACCCCGGCGTCGGCGAGGTATCCGGCCATCGCCTCGCGGGCCCGGGTCACCGCCCCGGGTCCCACGGACACTGCGACAATGTGGTGCCGCGCCGGTAGTGGCAGTTGCTCGACGGCTGCTGCGGGCTTGCCCCGGTGCCAGGAGGGCCGGAACGGACCGGTGCCCCTCATCGGGCTGGCCCCAGCTCGTTCAGCAGGTCCTGCCGTCCGGTCAGCAGTACGGTCAGGACCCGCCGCGCCGCTGCGAGCAGCTCTGCGACATCGCCGCCCGCCAGCTCGTAGACCACCGTCGATCCGGTGCGGGTGGCGGTAACGATCCCGGACCGGCGCAGTACCGCCAGCTGCTGGGACAGGTTCGAGGGCTCGACCTCCATCGCAGCCAGCAAATCGCGCACCGGCTTCGGGCCGTCCTGTAGCAGCTCCAGGACCCGTATTCGTACTGGATGCCCGAGCATCCGGAAGAACTCGGCCTTCGCTTCATACAGCGGAACCGGTACCACGATCACCCTTCCAGGGCCTCTTCGTCGGGATCAATGTCATGTATCCGGGCCAGGCGCAGCGCGTCTTCCAATTCGCCCTGTGCCATGGCCACCTCGTACGGGCTCTCGGCATCGAGAGCGTCCGTGAGACTGGCCCGCGCCTTGCGTACCCGCTCCAGCACGGCCTCGACGAACCCGCCCACCCCGGACCACCTCACCTGACCTGCCTATCAAGGCAACTAGTGAATTGAAGAACTCTTCAAGTCTAGTCGACGCTGCCGACCTGTTCCCAGCAGGCTGCGGGAGCCGTGCTGTCCGGCCGGCTGGTGTCACCGTGCTCCGGCGGGGGGTGCCGTCGCCTCCAGGGCCGACAAATGCAGGTGTCTTCCTCGACGGTGATCGCCACGTCTTCGACGGAGTCAGCCGCGGCCGGATTCCGGACAGGCGCTGACGGTGATCACGTGAGGGGTGTCCGGCGTGCACTCGCACAGCCGCAGCCTGTGCGGAGGGCGGGCCTGCCCCTTGGGGGTGCAGGTCGGAGATGAGCGGCGCTGGCGTCCAGGACGTCTTCCGGAGCCGGGCGCCAGGCTGCCGTCCGACCGTTGTCCGCGCCAGTCGGAGAGAAGTCTTGGTCCGGACACCGAGGTGCAGCTCGGCGTGCGCCTCGCCGCAGCGCGGAACTCCGCCACTCCCCACCATTGATTGATCCAGGTCGGCTACCTGCGGGATCCGCCCCGGCCGGTGGCCAGTTGCTCGCCACGGTGCGGCGACGCCCAGGAGGGCGCCGCCGCGGAATGTGTCCGCCCCGGTCCTTCTCGCTCAAAGCCACGCGCATTCACTGTTTGAGATCATGCTGATATGGCGACTTGAAGAAGTCTTCACATTGTGGGCACGCGTAAGCCCCGGAGCTCCGGTCGGCCTAGATTTCCAGTTGGCCCTCGACGCGCTTGAGGTGGTGGCGGGCCATTGCCAGGTTCGATCGCGCCCTGTCGAGCACGAGGTAGAGGAACAGGCCGTTGCCGCTGCGTCCGGCGACCGGCCGGATGAGGTGGTACTGCTTTCCGAGGGTGATCAGAATGTCCTCGATCTGGCTCTTGAGACCCAGCTGCTCCATGGCGCGCACCTTCGCGCGGACGACGTCCGTATTGCCGGCAGCGGCAATCGTCATGTCCAGATCCTTGCCCCCTCCCAGGGTTCCCAGTGCCATGCCGCTGGTGTAATCGACAACGGCTGCCCCCAGTGCGCCTTCGGCTTCGGTCATCATTTCCTTCAGCGACACTTCCACACTCGCCATAGCGTCTCTCCTTGGTTGTCGGTCACGCGGCAGGACCGGCACTGCCGGGTCCCCCCGGAGTCCCCCCCCGCTAGGACATACCGCCTCACCCACCGAGACAAAACCACGGTGAAA